>CALFUK010000088.1 GCA_937929945.1 uncultured Saprospiraceae bacterium | reverse complement strand
ATAAGACTACCCCGTTATTTGGATATAATGCTCGAAAACGAGGTGATTTTCAAATTGTTAGTTTGTTCCGAAGTGAGATTTTCTTTATCAGAGGTGGCGGCTGCATGTCAAAACACGCGGAGCGATTGGGTTTGACGAGCTTCCGATAGCTATCGGGATGCTTTTTTTTTTGCGAATAAGACTGAATGATCCGCTTGCGGAATCAAATACCCTAAATGGGTATTTGATAATGAAGGAACCGAGGCACAGACCTCGGGTGGGCTGATAAAGGCCCGCCTGGCAAGGCATGTAAGCTTTGCAATTCTTACTCCTGAATATCCCAGATTAAATTTGTCACAATTCTTACAAAAAAAATCCGCTAAATTAATGCTACATCAATAACTTTCCTCGGCATTTCGTACCAGCTATAAATATTTCGCACTTCCAGTGCTTTTTTTACTCTTACTCATGAATTCCCTTAATTAAGTCATAATTTTTGTAGTGATAATCGTGTCGGCCAGATCATGATTCACTCGCAAATTGTTCTTTTTAAGTCCATAAGTCTTAAACCGCTTTCGGGGTCATGAGATGGTAAGTAAATCAAATTAGATTCTCTGCTGTATTTCTGAATCTCTTCAATTGTTCTTTTTGATTTTTCTATGTTGACATTAATTCCGCCAACAATTTTATTCTTCAGTTGATGCTCATTAAATGTCATGTCACCGGCAAATAGTATTGCGTATCCATCAATAGATAATAAGACAGATTGATGTCCTATTGTATGTCCTGGAGTCGATATAAGTTTTAGGTTTTTTGAGACGTTATAAGATTTATTAAATCCATCTTTAGAATTTTGACACAATATTTTTTCAGCGTTAAACCATTTTGGTAAAATATCTCTTGGTAAGCCTGACGGCTTATCCCAGTCGACTTTAGAAATCAGAAATTTTGACTTTGGAAAATACTTAATGCCATCAATATGGTCAAGGTGTAAATGAGTCAAAATAACAGCATCAATTTGATGAGTCGATAGTCCTATTTTACCTAATTGTTGGTCAATTTCTTGTTCACGCGTGATGTTAAAGCGCAGCATTTTTCTGTATATATAGTCCTCAGTTGTTGACTTAAAATGCTTGGAATCATAGAAAGCAGTTGATTCTCCTGTGTCAATCAAATAGTTGCCTAAACCAGACTCTATCACCCAAGTCCATATAGGCATTTCATCTTCCCACTGATGACTAAAAATAATTTTTGGAAATCTTAAAAGACCTATTCCGGAGTATTGATAATGTTCTTTCTTGATCCTTACACTTCCTGTCTGAATGGCATGAACTTTAATATTGTTACGAAAAGTCTTAGTCAAGATCATTCAGAGGATCGTTATGTTTTTGAATTACTATGTCGCATTGAGATATCATGATTCTTTCTATTAAAGAACCTTGATCGATAACCATTTATCAAGTAAAGAGTTGTAAGATATTAGATGGATTATTTTACTTTTTCTAATTCCAAGACCAAGTCATCTTGTTCTACAAGTGTCTTATTACTCAAATGAATCTTCCTTACCATTCCTGCAAATGGTGCTGTAATCGTACTTTCCATTTTCATGGCTTCGATGATGAATAGCGGATCATTCACCATGACCTCGGCACCTTCTTTTACCAGTATCTTAGAGAGGCTGCCCTGCAGCGGTGAGCCTATTTCTTCTTCTGTCTTCGCTTTCTGATGGCTTGCTTTAAGCGTCTTGATGTGCTTATCTTTTACGACGACGGTTCTGATCCCACCATTGAGATTAAAGATGACTAATCGTTCTCCGGCTTCATTCGCGGCATTCGTATTCAGGTATTCGATTAGGATTTTTTTACCAGGAGCGATGTCTACTCTGATCTCATGATTCTCCTGCAGGCCATAGAAAAAGGCGGGTGTCGGTAGCTTGCTGACATCTCCATAGGATTGCACATGCTGGTAGAAGTCTTCATAGACTTTCGGGTAGAGCTTATAGCTCAAGAACTGCAGGTAGTTATCCTTCTGATCAGGAAAGTCTTTCCCAAATTTATGAAACTCAGCTTCGAAATTGATTGGATCCAAATGTGCATTGGGACGATCTGTGAAAGGCGGTGTGTCCTTCAAGACCATATCCTGAAACCAGCTCGGCCAACCCTCAGCTCGCTGCCCCAGCTCACCCTTCATCAGTGATACCATAGAGTCTGGAAATGACAGACTCTGGCCTCGCTGCCTGATGTCTTCTACAGTTAGCTCATTAGCCGTCATGAACATCGCCATGTCACCGACGACCTTGGAGGATGGTGTCACTTTGACCATGCCGCCGAGAATGTCTCGATTGATGGCTTCATAATTTTTCTTGATCAGTTCGAACTTGTCTGCCAGTCCTAAGCCAGCAGCTTGGGGTTTTAGATTGGAGTACTGGCCGCCGGGGATCTCATGATTATAGACCTCTGCGGTCCCCGCTTTCAGCTCTGTCTCAAATGGATAGTAGTAAGACCTGGTGGTCTCCCAGTAAGTGGAGAATTGATTGAGGCTCTTCACATCAATGGGATTCTCTCGCTCGTGCCCCTGGATCATGGATGCCACAGAGTTCAGGCTGGGCTGGGATGTCAGTCCAGATAAGGAGCTGATGGCACAGTCTATGACATCCACACCAGCGTCTATCGCCTTGAGGTAGGTCGCACTTTGTATGGATGAAGTATCATGAGTATGCAGATGGATGGGCAGACTCACCTTAGCTTTGAGCTCACTGATCAGGTACTCTGCAGCCATGGGCTTGAGCAGTCCTGCCATGTCTTTGATCGCTATGATGTGGGCGCCTTCATCTTCTATTTGTTTAGCTAGATCTAAATAGTAGTTAATGTTAAATTTAGAATGAGGATTAGTCACATCTCCTGTGTAGCAGATGCACACTTCGGCCAATCCGCCAGTCCGCTCTCTGACTGCTTTGATGCTAGTCTTCATAGCCTCTATCCAGTTCAGCGAATCAAAGATCCGGAATACATCTATCCCCGTCTTCCAGCTGTGCTCGATGAATTCTTCTATGAGGTTATCAGGGTAGGCTTTATAACCCACGCCATTAGATCCCCTCAGCAGCATTTGCAGTAAGGTATTAGGCACAGCCTTGCGGATTCTGGCTAATCTCTCCCAAGGGCATTCTGAAAGAAAGCGCATCGACACATCGAAGGTAGCTCCACCCCATACCTCCATGGAGAAGAGCTGATGTCCATGATGCTTAGCGTAGGACTCTGCGACACGCACTAAGTCCATCGTCCTGACTCTAGTAGCCAGCAGTGACTGATGAGCATCCCTGAAGGTGGTGTCTGTGAAGTGTATTTCTTTTTGTGCCTTGAGCCAATCGCTGAAGGCATCCGCACCCAGCGAATCTAACACCTGCTTTGTACCATCTTGGTATTCGAGATGCTCCGCTCCAGGCACCACAGCTTTGAGGAGTGACTTCTTCGGATCGAATTCTTTAATCTGCGGATTGCCATTGACGATCACATCAGCGATGTACCTGACCAGCTTCGTCCCTCTGTCTTTCCAGCCTGGTGGCTTCAGTAGTTCTGGGTGCTTCGCGATAAAATGTACCGTAGTCGATCCTGTGCGAAATTCTTCATTCTTCAGTAGATTCAGTAGGAAAGGGATATTAGATTTGACACCTCTAATTCTGAATTCTCGGAGAGCTCTGTGCAGTCTGTCAGCGGAGTCCGTCAGATCATTACCCCAGGCCGTGATCTTGACCAGCATGCTGTCGAAGAAGGGAGAGATAGTCGCCCCTGCATAAGCATTACCAGCGTCCAGCCTGATGCCAAAACCTGATGCACTGCGATAGGCTACGAGTCGGCCATAGTCTGGCTTAAAGTTTTCAGAAGGATCTTCGGTGGTGATGCGGCATTGGATCGCGACTCCTCGGTAATTGATCTTTTCTTGCACCAGGTCTATGCTGTCATGCGTGAGCGGGAGGCCAGAGGCAATGAGTATCTGGCTTCTGACGATGTCCACTCCGGTGATCACCTCGGTGATGGTGTGCTCCACTTGTATTCTGGTATTGACCTCGATGAAGTATATCTGCTCATCGCTGTCCACTAAGAATTCCACGGTTCCTGCATTCTGATAGCCCAGCTCCTTACCGATAGCTACAGCATACTGGTGCAGCAGCTCAGCTGTGTCTCTGCTCAGGGTAGTCGCCGGAGCGATCTCTACCACCTTCTGAAATCGACGCTGCACTGAGCAGTCTCTTTCGAATAGGTGTACCAGGTTGCCATGATTGTCTCCGAGGAGCTGTACCTCGATGTGTTTCGGATTTTCAATGTATTTCTCGACGAATACGCTGCCATTTCCAAAAGCAGTCTTTGCCTCTCCTGACGCTTCGTGAAAGGCATTTTCGATTTCTTCTTCTGATCTGACCACGCGCATACCTCGACCACCACCACCGTAAGCGGCTTTTACCATGACCGGATATCCGATCCGTCTGGCCTCAGACTTTAGCTCAGTGACATCATCGATGTTGCCAGGACTGGCTTCTACGATTGGTACGCCTGCTGACTGCGCTACCTGCTTAGCACTCACCTTATCGCCCAGTGCGCGCATCACTTCGGGCTTAGGTCCGATCCAGATGATCCCTGCTGCGATACATGCTTCTGCGAAGGACTCATTCTCTGATAAGAATCCATATCCAGGGTGGATGGCATCGATTCCATTGTCCTGAGCTACCTTGATGATCGCATCAATATCGAGGTATGGCTTCAGGGCCTCATCGTTAGGGCCTACCTGGTAGGCTTCATCTGCTTTGTATCGGTGGAGCGAATAGCGATCCTCATAGGTATAGATCGCTACTGTCTTGATGTTGATTTCGGAGGCTGCTCTGAATACCCGTATGGCTATTTCTCCACGATTGGCGACGAGCAGTTTTGTGATGGTTTTATTAGCTTCTGATTGATTCACGACGTATCTATTTTAGCTTGTTTGAACGAATGTATGGTCTTTCATGGACTGGACAGACTATAAATATAAGCGTCATGTATGATACGAGAGTTTTTTCAAAGCCTGAATTATCGTAATTTTATTTTTATGAAGCAGCTAATAGACCGTACATACCGAATAATATTTCTTTTTTTAGGCTTATGCCTCTTGGCCTCTTGTGCGACAACTAAGCCAGAAGAGAGCCTAGAGTTACATCATGATCAGCCGCAGCTGGAAGCACTGGAGAAGAACCCCATCCCGAAGTCTGCTGCTTTAAAGATCTCTTCTATCGATGAATTAATCGACTACTTGGGCATCGTCCCTCCTCAAGAGGACGAGTTCAGATCGACGTATGCCAGCTATACGGATGACAAGAAGCAGATCATCAGGTCTTCTTCTGACACAGCGCAGGTGAAATCATCGCTCCAAGACCGAAAGGCCCAGTTCTTAGATTCTCTGCATCCACTTATGTCGACTGAGCAGTATAGTCGTTTTATATCCTACCTGCATCAAAATGATCAGCAAAAACAAGGAAAAGAGAATTTCTGAGCTAAGAAAAGTTAACTAAAAGGCTGTTTTCTGTTAAATTTTTCACAAATCCAGGCTAAATATCTATAAATCTTCTGTTTTCTTTTTCAAAACTATGACTTATGGATAAATCATACGTCTAAAGAGTACATTCCTTAAACAAAGGAATCTTAAATAGATAGATAGTTTTTTCATGCATATGACAAAGCTGATAACAAGAAGTTGTTGTCAGCTTTTCATCTTTTAGGACAGTTCAGCTTTGCTCAAAAAGCCCGATACAGCCTCACTTATACTTAACTCATTGACATGAGTCTTCCCCCGATCTGATAATTTTTTCCACGTCTTCTCCAGGATATCGATGATTTTCGCTGCTTCATGCTTCTCGCTGAATGACTCCGCGTAGTGGAGTAAGAATACATGGCAGATGACATCCACTAAGCATTGTGTCTCAGCATCCTGTCTGATATTTTTTTTCTCGATCATAGCGCATACCTGATCACAGAGTGATGGATCTACATCATGCTGCTCTAAGATGGATCGGGTGATCTGGCTGTGATGCCGGTAGAGACTCTTTCTCCATTCGTAATAGCCCGCTTTACCTGTAGGGTAGTCGCTTCTGGCTATCTGCCATCTGCAGATGTGGTGCGCTCGGCAGGCTATCTGGAGAGCGATAGATGGCTTTGGGACATAGCGTTGCAGCTGCTCTGTCATGTAGATGGAGTTGAGGTATTCTTTACTCCACAGCTGACCTTGATGCATGACTTGATTAGGGTCTTGCTGATTCAGCTCGTCGATTGTGCGGATGACTTGTCTGATGGTATCTGTCTGCTCCATGGATGAATATTTGTCTGTGGAGCTGCAAAGTAAAGAAGTGTTTTATCATTACCTTTATCATGTGAAACAGATTGTCAATAGAAAAGCAAAGTTTGAATATCAATTCGTCAGAGGCTACGAGGCGGGTGTGATGCTGACGGGTACCGAGGTGAAATCTCTGCGTGCAGGCAATGCGAACCTCAATGATGCCTACTGCCTCTTCATCAATGATGAGCTGTACATCAAAAGCATGTACATCGCAGAGTATGAATATGGTAACATCGCCAATCATGAGACTCGCAGGGACAGAAAGCTACTGCTGAAGAAAGCTGAGCTGAAGAAGATTCAGGCTAAAGCCAAGGAGAAGGGATTCGCGATCGTACCCTACAAGGTGTTTTTGTCAGAGCGTAATCTCTTTAAGATCGAGATTTTCACAGCGACAGGTAAGAAGTCATTTGACAAGAGTCATCAGATCAAAGAGCGAGATGCCAAGCGCGACTTAGCACGCAGCAAGAAAATGCACAATCTCTAAGATATACCGATGACAAGACTCTATCGATCTTCCATATAAAGAACATATAATTCCTATATTTGCCTATCATTCAGTTATCAATGTATAAGTCAATTATTGTATATGACATAACAATGACTCAATTGAGCTAGACACCAGAGTGGATGATTGATTGGGCTTAATTATTTGCTGATTGACAACTCACTATAGAACGTAAACCTATGACAGGCAATCAAAGATCAGATGAAAAGATCATTCCTATCTCAGGAATGTATGAAGACTACTTCTTGGACTACGCATCCTATGTGATCCTGGAGCGTGCTATCCCGCACATCAATGACGGACTCAAGCCGGTGCAGCGTCGGATACTGCACGCACTGAAGAATGTGGATGATGGCAGATTTCATAAAGTAGCGAATGTCATCGGTCAGACCATGCAGTTTCACCCGCACGGAGACGCTGCCATAGGAGATGCACTGGTCAAGCTGGGACAGAAAGACCTCTTAATCGATACGCAAGGTAACTGGGGTGATGCTCGGACGGGAGACTCTGCAGCTGCCCCGCGATACATCGAGGCTCGACTGACTAAGTTTGCCCTGGAGGTAGCCTTTAATGCGCAGACGACGGAGTGGCAGGTATCCTATGATGGGCGGAAGAAGGAGCCGATCACCCTGCCGATGAAGTTTCCGCTGCTCTTAGCCCAGGGAGTGGAGGGTATCGCCGTGGGCCTCTCCACGAAGATCATGCCGCATAACTTCATAGAGCTGATCAAGGCGTCCATAAAGATACTGCAAGACAAGAAAGTGACTCTCTATCCAGACTTCCAGACAGGAGGTATGATCGATGTGTCAGAATATAAAGGAGGCAAGCGCGGCGGTAAGGTCAAGATCAGAGCGCGCATCGAGCAGGTGGATAAAAATACCATAGCGGTCAAGGAGATCCCCTACGGTGTGACGACGACCTCACTGATCGATAGCATCGTGAAGGCTAATGATAAAGGGAAAATCAAGATCAAAAAGGTCATCGATAACACAGCTAAAGAAGTCGAAATTCTAATCGACTTAGCACCTGGCATCTCTCCCGAGGTGACCATAGATGCGCTGTATGCCTTCACTAACTGTGAGGTATCCGTATCACCTAATGCCTGCGTCATCGTGGATGAGAAGCCAGAATTTCTCTCCGTACCTGAGCTGCTGCAGATCTCTACCATGAGGACAAAGGATCTGCTGCGACAGGAGCTGGAGATCAGGAAGAATGAGCTGGAAGAAAAGTGGCACCTCGCTTCTCTAGAGAAAATATTCATCGAAGAAAGAATCTACCGAGACATAGAAGAGTGCGAATCTTGGGAGGCTGTCATCGAAGCGATCGACCTAGGGCTCAAGAAGTATGTAGCCACCCCATCCGACAAGCCAAAGAAAGGAGACAAGCGACTCAGGCTGATGAGAGATATCACAGAAGAAGATATCGTAAAGCTGACTGAGATCAGGATCAAGAGGATTTCTAAATACAATAAATTTAAAGCAGAAGAAAAAATCACGCAGATACAAGCTGAGCTCCAGCAGGTGAAGCATGATCTGGCGCACTTGACAGAATTCGCAGTGGCCTACTTTGAGAATCTACTGGAGAAGTATGGGAAGGGGAGAGAGCGCAGGACAGAGATCACCAGCTTCGAGACAATCAAAGCTCAGAAAGTCGTCGCGATTAATTCTAAGCTGTATGTCAATCGCAAAGAAGGATTTATCGGTTCAGGCCTTAAGAAAGATGAATTCATAGCCGACTGTTCTGATATTGCCGACGTCATAGCCTTTATGAAAGACGGCAGCTTCATGGTCACCCGTATCGCGGATAAGAAGTTTATGGGTAAGAATATCCTACACGCTGCAGTGTGGAAAAAAGGGGATGATCGCACTACCTATAATATGATCTATGTGGATGGCAAGACGGGTAAGGCGATGGCTAAGCGATTTAACATCAGCGCCATCACCCGTGACAAAGCCTACGATCTCACGAAGGGCAACAAAGGCTCACGTGTCGTCTATTTCTCGGCTAATCCCAATGGAGAATCAGAAATCGTGAATGTCCAGCTATCGCCAGGCTGTCATGCGAAGAAGAAGGTCTTTGATTTTGACTTTGCGGATCTCAATATTAAAGGGCGATCAGCGGGAGGTAACATCATGACGAAGTATCCCATCAAGAAGGTGACACAGGTATCCGTGGGCAAGTCTTCTCTTGGAGCGGTAAAGCTGTGGATTGATGAAGCCAGCGGACGAGTGAATAAAGAGGAGCGGGGTAAATTCCTTGGTAAGTTTGATACGGGTCAGCAGATCATTGCCTTGTTTAAGGATGGGACCTATGAGGTAAAAGATGCCGTAGAGGATGTAAAGTTTGATGGAGAGGACATGGTGCATGCTGGAAAATTTACGGGTGAAGAGGTAGTCAGTGTGCTGTATCATGATGGTGATAAAGGCTGGACGATGGTCAAGCGATTCCAAGTCGAGACGGGGACGACTAATCAGCGGTTTAAGTTTATCTCCGAAGCACGAGGGTCTAAGCTCTACTATGCCACGACTGAGGCTTCGCCGGAGATCACATTCAGTTATAAGTCTGGTGGTAAGAAGAAAGAAGAAGCACTAGACTTCGAGTCCTTCATAGATGTGAAAGGCTGGAGAGCTCTGGGTAATAAAATTACAGAGTATAAAGTCCTGTCTGTCAAAACCAAAGAAGATGAGCCAGCATCTCAGGCTAATCAAAAGAAAGCACCTGCAAAAGGCAAAAAGACGAAGCGAGGTGCTGACGATAAGTTGTCACCTGGGGATACGATAGAGCTGGATTTTTAGCAGGCTACCATCATAGGAATAGCGATCTCAGCTACCTGTATTATACTCGCAGAGTAGTTTATGCATCAGTGGACTGATAGCCTCACAGGTCACTTACATATATAGTGTATGAACCTCTTCTATGGACTATTTTGTGTCTTCATGCGGTCAGCTGAGTACTTCCTTTTTATATTTTAATGCTATAGCGTAAGCGCGAAGTCCTTAGAAAACCTTAATTTAGACAGACTTCTATCCAAAAGACATAAATGAAAAATAATGGACATTCCGATTAATCAGGCAATTCAGGGCATCAGCTTGGAGAACGTGGTCAAAGGTATCGGAGCATCTTTATTCGTCATCCAAGTCAATCCCCTGAAGGTACAGTGGCACAATCAGCAGCCAGAATTACAAGCGATAGTAGACCAAAAGCTGAAGGACCTGATTGATCTTCAGCAGGACCTCAGCAGCATGCTATTAGATCATCCTGATGCAGTCGAGATAGTCACAGGTGTCATCGCAAGACTTCACCTTCATCCCAATACACCCGTATCTGGTGTGTATCGGGTCACCGATAAGACGAGAGGCGATTGCTGGTTATTATATGCAGCTAAGGTATTATCACTCACGAAGGCGCAAGAGCCTGATCAGATATCATGTATCCTGCTACACTTGAATGACGTATTTAAGGATGCACAGCACATCGATGACTTCACGCGGCACATCAGTCATGAGGTCCATCGGCACAATATAGAGTCACTCACTGATCGTCAGAAAGAGGTACTGATCCTCTTTGGACAGGGTAAAGGCAGAAAGGAGATAGCCTCCATTCTGAATCTATCGATCTATACGATAGAAGATCATAAGCAGGCACTGTATCGTAAGTTTAATTGTAACTCCACATCACAGCTCGCCAGCTTCGCTCAGCGCATTGGCATCCTAAGCTAAATGAACCAACACCCCTAAAAAATGGGGTATTTTGATAGTACATTTTCATCTACCTTGCACTCAGGACGAGTTAAGGTTATAATACTTCCACCCAGCTATAAGACTATAGTTGGTTTTATAGGCTGTTTAGAGTATAGGCATTCGCATGACGATTGTCTATATTCTTAAGCCTAATTATCACTAACCTCAGGCATATTTGGGATTTAGATTCGAGTTGTTCATGCATTTCTGATAGCTCCTATCGCTCATTTTTATCCAGACGTCCATACATTATGCAAGATCCAGTTACCCACATAACCGACCATCAATATCAGATAAGCGTCTCTCATTTCGTAGATTCCAAAACGAATAGCCAGAGTGAATGGGTCAGAGATGACCTTAATCTCAATCGTTTAGCGCCTGAAGACTTTATTGTCTTTAGTCGGGTGACGGCCTCTACGCTTTCTGGCAATCCTTTCGGTCAGGGTGGTCCAGCTTTCGACGAAAATTACAAGCAGTTCACCGTCTTAATCAAGAACCGACTCTACCAAATGGAGGAGGTGAAAATCCATGATGAAAAAAATAAGCAACTCTTAGAGATCCACTACATCATCTCCAGCCCCGTAGAGCGGGTGCAGGGAGTCAGTCGTGCAGATGAGCAGGTATTAGGTACCTTATCCGAGCGAGAGATAGAGGTCTTGACATTGATGGCACAGGGTTATTCTATGTCTAAGATAGCTAACATGTTATTCTTGTCTCCTTACACCATAGACTCACATCGGCTGAATCTCTGTAAGAAGCTAGAGGTGAGACGGACCACAGAGCTGGCTGTCTGGGCCTATAAGCTAGGCCTCCTTGATCCGCATGATCATTTATCCATGAGCATGAGCTGATCCATTCCAAGCGTATAATTTCACATAGCTTTTTCAACAAACACCCCTAATTTTAGGGGTGTTTTTATTGGAATATTTGTTTTACCTTTAGAAAAGAAAATTCGAACACTTCTTGATTAGCTTATGCAGCTAATTAGGTTTCTAATTTAGGATAACAAACGACTCTCGCTACGAGATTTTTTTAAAGGTGCAGAGCCGAGACCGACAGTTTTAATTTTCGAAGTCAAATCATAATACCCACTCCAATACGCTAAGAAAGAAGTATATGTAAATATTTTTTTAAACTGCTTAAACTAACTGCTTTGAAAAGAACCTCTTCCCCTAGGTCCATTCTCCACTCGGTAGAACATCGAGATCGCATCTCACATTTCTGTACAGACAGCCACGGACAGCAAAAAAAATGGCTGCGCGATGATCATAACTTAAAGGATGCAGCTGCCGAAGACATTGTCGTATTCAGCAAAGTCAAAAAGTCTAAACTCATCGGCCAGCCCTTCGGTAATCAAGATGCGACTGATCAAAGTGACTACCAGCTCCATACCATCCTGGTCAAAGAGAGATTGTACCAGATGGAAGAGCTAAGGCTCCGCTCGGATCAGCTGAAAGATGGTGATGTGCTGCACTACATTATATCAGCACTGCCGCACGAGGTACACTCCACCAGCCGCAAGCATGAGGAGCTCTTAGAGCGGCTGTCCTCCAGAGAGGTAGAGGTGCTGACCCTCATGGCGCAGGGCCACTCCATGACTAAGATAGCGACTCGGCTGCACCTCTCTCCCCATACCATAGACTCCCACAGGCTGAAGCTCTGCAAGAAGCTACAGGTGAAGCGCACCACGGAGCTAGCTGTCTGGGCGCATAAGTTTGGTCTCTTACTGCAGCCAGCGGCAGCAGGAAATTAAGTGCACCGATTCATCTGCCGATACACTGGAGTCTTATATAAGAATACCTTGTGAAATACAGGGGTAATTCACAGCGGTACAATGTCTCTATCTAAATAAAAGTAAAGCCTGCAATTAAATTCTGCATATACCTACTCAGCCACCCTCATATATCTCTTGCAATCATCCAGTGCTGCTCACCTTCTCTCTTTTTATGTGAGCCACTTTTGCTGCTGACGGCAATAATGGAAAAAAGTAACTCCCAGTAAAAATAGATGTATTTACTGGGTTACCTTTCCATCATTTTGACATATAGCTAAAGCCTTAGTTTTCAGGGTTTTAACTCATAGTCTATCTGGTAAAATTTTAACACTTTTTCGATCAGAATGGATGAATTCAGGGATACCACAGATGATAATATATCACCACCTTAGCAATGTAATAGAACTTGTTCCCCAAACGTGTCGGTGAGCGACTTCTTCCACCATTTTATTTAACTTCTTAAACTGCTTATGATGAATAGAACTACTATCAGCTGCATCACCCTGCCCGTAGGTGTCGCCGGCGAAGTTGTCCGGGATCACTATATCCCACCTCCATTGTCAGATTCATATCGATTGACCACCAGGGAGACAGAGGTCTTACAGCTCATTGGATTAGGATATTCCATCCAGGAGATTGGAGAACAACTCTTCCTCTCGAGTCACACCATTGTCAGCTACCGCAACTCCTTGAAGCGGAAGCTACATTGTAAGAAAGCCACGCAGCTTGCTGTGATGGCTGAGCGTATGGGACTCTTAACAGGTCTCTCATTTCTTTTATAATCTCTGTTTCTTTTCCTTAAAATTTTAATTCTTAATTATGAAAACACATATACGATCAATCTCACTATCATTTTTGATATTGAGCTTTATCTTTTTTGCAAATATTGATTATACTCATTGTCAAACATATTCTGCGTCATTAGATATTCCAGTCACTCATGGTACGACTGAGACGTTTTTATTTGACAATTCAGTTTATGGTGGGTTAATTCCTGCATTAGAATGCTATGATCTTGACGTGAGATTTACTTATAGAGAAAGAACGATCAATGGAGATTTGACGGCGACTCTTCAAGGTACGCCTCAGTCTTTAAATCTTGGTAATGGATGTGATGATTCACGAATTAAACAGCAAACATTTGCTTACACCGATCCACCTTGTTTTGATCCTGCTACAACGACTTTTTCTATCGATGTAGAAAGAGATGCGCTTCCAGGAGGCAATACAGCTTGTGTTGATATAATTGTGACGGTCGAGCTATTGATAACTAATGGTATCGCTCCTGCTGCTCCTACATACACTGGAGCTGCAACGAGAAATTTTAATACCGGTGCTGCAGACTGTGATAGGACAGCTCAAATTATCAGTTACATAGAAAATAATGTAACTGATAATTGTACTGCTGATGGTGACATTATGGTAACAGTTACGGTTCCTCCTGGAGGATTTGTGGCTACATGCCCTGTAATGGCAAGCTATATAGTAGCATTTGATTTGGAAGATGAATGTGGTAACATGAGTAGTTCATCAATGACCGCTACAGTTACAGATAATGATGTTCCCGTTATCACGGATAACACAGCTGGACCAATTCTTATCCCAGTTGAAACCGCTTGTGCTGTTAGTGAAGCTACCGTATTAGACAGCATTAAGATGTATTTAACAGCTTTTGATAATTGTGATCCCAATCCAATTTTCGATATTGTTGGCACAGGTACATATGATTTAGAAATAGATCCTACTGTCCTGGGTTGTAGTGAGATGGAGGGAATTACCATTAGTCTAATGGATGCATGTGGCAACTTAACAACAACCTTAGTTGACATAGAAATCATTGATAATTCTGGTCCGACAATTACTAATAATCCAGGAGCATTTACAATTGATAGTGGTGTAGACTTAAATTGTGTGGTATCGTATCAAAACGTACTCGATTCATTAGAAATGACTTTTGGTCTATCTGCGACAGATGATTGTCTGGTAGATCCAATACCCTTACAATATAATACTTCAACAGGAGGTAATTTCAATCTTTTAGAAACTGTAACGGGACCTGCTGTGGCTTTGACTGATAACTTAATGATGACTTGCGCTGGTTCTGTTACACGCGTATACATGGAAATCTTTGATAGATGCGGTAATCGTTCCTTAGATTCCGTGGATGTCACAGTCACTGACTTATCGGCTCCTAATACTACACAACTAACTCAGATATGGAGACAGGTAAGTGCAGAAGGTACAAATGATTGTATTGTAACTTTGACAGAACTTGAAGTGCTAATGCTTAATTTTTTATCTGATAATTGTACAGGTAATTCAGATCTAAGTATCTCTGGCATAAGTTCTTCTCCTATGCCGACAGTTCCTGGAGAATGGACTCCTCGTTGTGATGGAATGGGAAATAATCCTCCTTATGAAATTACTTATACAGTAACAGACGATTGTCTCAATGCAGCTACAGGTATATTTAACTTAATCGTGGATGATAACGTCGGTCCTTCATTTATGGGTACGACGCAAAATTTAACCATATATTTTGATGGTAGCTGCGAAGCCGATTCTGCAAGTATAGTTGATCAGGCTATAGCCGCCGCTTATGATGGTGGTTTTATTGTTAGTGAAAATTGTGTTTTAGACAGTATTATAGGTAATGTGTCAACCATTACTGGACCTGCCTGTCCAATGGCGGGTTCATTTCGAGTTGACTATATAGATTTATGTGGCAATGTGAATGGTAAAGACTTCACTTTTTCTGTGGAAGATACGACCAGTGCTGTGATTACACTTCCGACTTTAGTCACAATTGACATGGATGCGAATTGTTTTGTACAAGCATTTGAGGTGAAAGATTCAATTATGGCTGCCGTTGGATATGCACTTCCGACAGATAATTGTGAGATTGTGGATACCATTTATTCTTATAATGGTAATGATTTTAATGGAGGAAATATGAATGGATTTAGCTTGCCAGTTACTTGTCCTGCTACTATTTATAAAGTTGAAGTACGGACTGTCGATTGTGGTGGCAATATGACTAAAGACAGTGTGGAGGTCTCTGTGACGGATAAAATAGCTCCAGTGGTTGATATTGATACAGATATCACGATGACTGCCAGTGCCATTGATGGATGTGATCTAGATTCAGCACAAGTCGTTAATCGACTAAAAAACAATAAGATTAACAGCATCACTGACGCATGTACCTCTGTGATGAATGATTTCACGTACGAAATTATTCAGAGTGGACCTTTTAGTGCAGAGTGTAACCTTAATGAGCATGTCATTGACTTTGTAGTCACTGACCCTTGTGGCAATGCTTGGACTAATCAGCTTACTTTGACGATCAATCAGAGTAATCCTGGGCCAAGTATAGACTTAGCAATAGAAAATCCATTACCATTTGGTCCGACTACTATTCCATCAGGGACAATGTTAATGGATCCACCATTTCCATTGGATGCAACAGGATTTACACCTACTGATCCCAACGATCTATATGGAGACAGTCCTGGATTTGGGAGTATTTATCATGATGACTCTCCTATTAACCCAAATCCAGCGGTCGCTATATACACTGACCTCTCTAATATTCCAAGATTACCTTTCGATATATTAGTCGGGTCTACATGCGGTATCTCAATAAATGATATCAGAGATCAGATCATCAATTCACCAGCCTTAAGACTAAGCGATGGGTGTACTGATAGTTTGACATTACTTAATACACTTACGGTTAAGATTAGAGAGAATGAATTAGATTACGATCTAGATGCCACTAATGATGTGGACCTTACTGACTTATCGTGTGGTGATACTTTTGGTTTAATTGTAGAAGTAACGGATGAATGTGGGAATATCAAGACCATGGGCTTTAATGCACAAGTGGACGAGGCTACTACGCCTACTTTAGTGGCGTCTGATGATCAAATTACAATAAGTACCGATAATAATTCTTGTGGTGCTTTGTCGTATACAGACTTAGTGGAAAGCTTATTGGATTCAGGATTATTAAATATTACTGGTATTTGTGATGACGATACCCCTATCGTAGGGTTATGGATGGATAATCCAGAAACTGCAATAGATGATAATGGATTGATTCAAGATTTTTATGCTGGTATTTTTCCAGATAATGACCCTGGAAGTACTGGTATTTACGAGTTATTTCCACAATGCATGCCGCAGACAGATACTATCTATGTTCGTGTTGCGAGTGGTTGTGTTTCGCTTGCTGATTTACTTTTTGGTATCGAAGATTTAAATGTGTCTAATGTTGTACCAATCTTAGTCAAATACGTAGATGATGTCGGACCGGAAATTGATATAGAATCAACCCAAACGATGACTTCCAATTCATGTGATTTAGATTCTGTCACTGTTTTACAGCGTTTAATCCTTAATAAATTAGATGGAGTTATTGATGGATGTAACAGTCCTACCTCATTCAGTATTACTGAATCTGGACCATTCAGCTCTGTATGCGGATCTAATGTTCATGATGTTACATTTAATGCAATGGATCAGTGCGGAAATGTAACCAGTCAAATAATTACAATCACCATTAACGAAGTTAATCCTGAACCAAGTGTGCAAATATTTGACGGTATAACGCCTTTAGGTATAGACATTGCATTAGATGACATGCCATTCCCACTACCTCCTAATGTAGGATCTTCTCAACCAGACAGCCTTTACGGAGGAAATGGTGGTGCGTTAGATGATGCGAATGATTGGCATGATGGAACCTCACCAAGATTAGGTTCTGGTGCTCCAATAGAAATTAGCTTAGATATGTCTTGTGGTTTAGCGATGGTAGATCTTGTCAGTCAAGTAGAAGCCATGTTGACACTTGAGGATGGTTGTACTCCAATAGGTGATCTGATGATAGATGTAGTCATTAGAGAGAATGATACGAGATTTGACGCTGATGGGACTAATGATATCGATTTAGCAGTTGATGCTTCTTGCGGATTGGAGTTCGGAATTATTGTCGAAGTCACAGATGAATGTGGCGATACAGACATAAAAGGATTTAATGCCATTATTGTTGATACGATTGCACCTGTCTTAACGGCTCCTGCAAGTTTGACGATTCTTCGATCAGCGGTTGCTGATTGTCGTCTTAGTCCAAATGAGTTAAGAGATGCACTTCTTGCAGCTGGTGTGAATACGAGTGGACTTTGTGGAGATTTGGATCTGCAGATATGGCTTGATAATCAAGATACTGATTTAGTCGATGAAAATGGACCTGCAGGTGACTTATATGGCTTTGATAATGGTGGAGCAGCTGATTTAAATAATCGATTGACCGCTGACTGTGATGCTCAAAATCTGACTGTATATCTTAATGCTACAGAAGATTGTGGAAATGCCACATCTAATACATCTGCATCGATTACAGTATTGGTTAGTTTCATAGATGATTTAGATCCTGTTATCACGCATAATAATGCTCAATTAGCGGCGAATGACACAATTACAAGAGTAGAAGAAGGGGATGACTGTATGCGTAATGTCAGCTTATCTGATAAATTCGATGTGGACTATATGTGTAATGCTGGTACGCTTAGCTTTAGCAGTCCTGGAATTAGCTTTTTCCAAAATGGCGCTGGCAATGATGTTGGCATGTTCCCAGTTGGAGACCATACTGTAACGGCTACAGCCACTGATGCTTGTGGAAATGCGACGGATACCACATTTACCGTGATTATTTTAGATCAAGACAAACCTGATATCAGCTGCAATCAGTTGAAGAATAGTTTACTCTCCCTTGCAGGAAGTACGATTGATGATACGCCAGGTGCAGCAGCAACTTGGGATTTTAGAGTGGATACAGATCCAGGATTTTGTTTTGCAGAATTAGAATTTACACTACCTAATAATGTAGATGATGAATGTGGTATCGCAACAGTGGATATATCTTACTATGATGACTCTGGAATGGCTCCAGTCTTAATCGGTAGCGATGTTGGTGCATTAGCAGGAGGTAGTACTCATACCTTCTTCTTCCCATCTATTGATTTAGCTGGAGATCCTAATGCAGATACAAGAGTGGAAGTGGTTGTGACAGATGTGAATGGTAATTCTAAGACTTGTGATTTTGTGGTGAGAGTTAGAGATAGAGAAGCACCTGTGGCTGTTTGTACTAATGTAACAGTAGCTGTAGATTCTTTTGGTATGGCGACGGTAGTGCCTGCTAACTTGGTATCAGCGGGATCAAGTGATAATTGTGGATTGACTGCTGTAATGACAGGCAATACAGATTTTACTTGTGCAGATATAGGCCAGACTAATTTAACTACTTATAATGTGGTTGATTTGGCTGGAAATGTATCACCAACACCTTGTGCATCCTTAGTCACTGTTATTGATACTATAGCTCCTACACTTACTTTTGCGAATAATGATCCTAATGGAGCTTCAGTCATGTTGAACTGTGGCGATCCATACGTAGAGATATTCCCTACATTAGATGACAATTGTCCAGTTGTTGGTAATATTACAATTTCAGGTAATGTAGATGTAAATGTGCCAGGGACATATGATATCTTTTACAATGCGACTGACGCTTCAGGCAATCCAGCTGTGACACTACATAGAGTTGTTATCGTTGGTAATGGATTGACGGGAGCATCATTAACCATTACTGGACCAGCGAGTGTTTGTGCTGATACGAATCAGTCTTACTCCTTCACAGGTGTTGTACCCAGTGGAGCCTCAACAAGCTGGTCGTATTCTGGTTTTGGAGGTATAGTCACAAGTCAAAGTGGACCAACTGCGACCATCAGCTTTATGCCAGGCTCATCTTCAGGAGATGTGGTTGTGACAGTAGCAAGTGGATGTGATTTTGCAGAGTTTAAGTATGCAGTGACTATTGATGGTCCAGTGGCCCTCTGTCAGGATATTACTGCTACCATAGATCCTGCAGTTGCTTCATTTGTGATGGTAACAGCTGCTGATATTGATGGAGGCAGTAGCTCCAATTGTGGTGGACTTACTTTAGCGACTATCCCTGATCCAGCTATTTATGACTGTTCAGATATTGGACTTAATACACTTACATTAGAAGTATCGGATGATAGTGGAGCGACTTCAAGTTGTACTTCGACTGTCACTGTGGTTGAAGCTGGTGGATCACCAGGGACAATTGCAGGAGATGCTATGGTATGTGCAGGTCAAGATGGATATACTTACACATTATCACCAGCACCATCTGGTCCTGTCACTTGGTCACACTCATTAAATAATGCGGTAATCATTAATCAAGGATCAGCCTCTGTGATTGTGAATTATCAGGATGAATTATCATTAGCAGATGGCTACTGTATAGTAGACGGTAATGGTGATCCAGCAGGAACGATTACTGCGACTTACGTGCCATCTGGTAGCTGTGGATCAGCAATAACAACCTCATTTACTGTGAATTATATGGATGATGAAATGTGTAGTATCTATAATTGCTTTATTGATTTACATGTGAATACAGGATTGAGTGCTGCAGGAAGTCCAGATCTCTATACAGCTGAAGAAAGGATCAGTTCTGATGGAGTTGTGTCCACCGGAAGAGACATAGAGTATATTGCAGGTCAATGTGTTGAGCTTAAGCCAGGATTTGAAGTAGAAATGTCTGCGGCATTCTTAGCAGATATTGCTCCATGTGTGTCTCAACAATCATTCACACAGGCCGAAGCTGACGTACTCATAGACGCCTTAGAAAATGACGGAATTAAATTAGATAGAGAGTTACTTAACATCAATGATGAAAAGTAACAGAAGACCTTCACAGCACCCTTAACACTGTGACAAGTCGAATGGGGATTTTATTCTTTATGAATACAATTCATTCGATAGTAGTTTTGGAGTTAACCAGCCGATAGAGGTTGGTTAGCTCCTTTTTTTATGGGGGAAAGTCTGAGTTTTGTAGTGAGTTATAGCTTATGCCTCATCATGCAGAAGCTTATGAACTAGTGTAAATCTAGCTGCGCCACATCCCTTTCTATTGGCTGACTGCACTGGTAGCTATAATTTAACACTTTACTATACTGACACTTGCTTACTTTTACCGCAGATATGATGCGGTATTTTTTATTTACGAGCTTTGCCTTTGCCCTCATCTGCTTGAGTTCATGCAGAGATACACCGCTGGATCAGCTCAGCGTATCCGAGCTGGATGAGCACATCAAGGAGGTAGAGCTTATCTTAGATTCACTCCAAATCATCAAAGCGCAGAAAATAGCGGCTGACACCACAGGAAGCTATGCTGCAGTCACTTCTGACTTGAGCCACCTGCTCACGGCCGATAGCTCGGTCCTGATCAAGGGCAGGATATTGGACAGCTTGGAGAGTACCACCATCAGCATCAAGCAGGACAGGCCCTACCAGAGCGACCTAAATACCAGAATGAAAATTGAAAGTGATGGCTCCTTTAGGGCCGATCTGGACATCGAGACCGACGGCTTTTACGAGCTGGTCTATGCTGGGCGAAGTCATCAGGTCTATCTGTCCCAAGGCCAAGAGATGACCATCGTCTATGATACCACTGATCGTTCTTCGCTGTTATTTGGAGGCGATCTCGCAGAAGAGAATGCGCTGCTGCAGCAGCTGGACCAGTCGCTGAGCTCACACACAGAGAGTGATGCTGTGGATGAAGACAGAGCTGTACGAATGGGTGCCTTAGATCAGCCAGCACCTCTTGATTCCATCGATGAGCTGCTCGCAGCTGCTGTAGGCAGTCGTCGACAGCTGCTGAATCCTGCCTTCATGCATTTACTCGAGCAGAAGACGGCATACATGAAAGCGAGGCTGGCGCTGAAAGAGTATGGAGTGGATCATCAGGCCTGGGATAGCCTCGGAGTCGACCTGAATGCTCCGCAGCTCTTTTCACTTTATGACTATCGTAAGTTTGTTTTCGAATATTTTGAGGCGAGAGCTGACCTCCATCTGGATCAATCACAGAGTCAAGACCTAGCGTACTTCACGCGCAAGTTTGCCTACGTAGACTCCCTTTTCACTGCCGATAAGATCGTGGCCTTTATGAAGACTGATGTCCTGTACGAAGCCATCGCACGAGTGCCCAGCAGCCGAGTGAATGCCCTCGTACAGCAATACGAAAGCGAGGTGGATGATACTGCGTTCAGGCAGGCCATCAATAAACGATACAATCAGATCATCAGCCCTCTAGCCGGCACTCTGGCTCCTGAAATCACGGGCACGACCTATGACGGTGATCCCTTCCAGCTGAGTGACCATCGGGGTAAGTATGTGTACATATTCTCCTGGGCGACCTGGTGTGGTCCCTGCAAGGTAGAGCTGCCATTCTATGAGCGCATGCTGGAAGACTATGCAGATGAAAATATCAGCTTTATTGGCATCTCTGTGGACAAGGACCGTAAGAAATGGACAGAGAGCTTCTTCTACAATGATTATCCTGGACTGCAGGTCTTGGTCCCCGGAGACTGGAAGTCACCCTTCGTGCGAGATTATGATGTGCAGTCGATTCCGCAGTTCATCCTCATCGATCCAGAAGGCGTGATCATCGATCCTCATGCGCAGCGTCCCACGAAAGCCATCAAAGCTCAGCTGTCTCAGCATGGCATTTTTCCGAAGCAAACTTGAGAAGGAGTTTTGGGAGTTATGAGTGATGAGTTATGAGTTATGAGTTAATTAGTTATGAGTTATGAGTGATGAGTGATGAGTTAATTAGTTAAGAGTTATGAGTTTTTTAGTTATGAGTTCTGATGCCAAGTGAGTGAAGCCAATCTGATAACCTGATACTTCCATAACTAAAAGCAGACCCGTCATGCTGCACTTGTTTCAGCATCTGGCCCGAGCGGGCGGCTCCGATCTAATGATGAGCTATCTGATAGCGATTATAAGCTAAAGGTGTAGGAGTACTTCAGCAGAATGGTGCGGCCTGTACTGAGGGGGATGGTAGGCCCTTCGATTCTGGATCGCTCTGTATTCAGCAGGTCATTGTAGACAATGAATAAATCATTTCCTTCTCTGGGGTTATAGCGGAGGCGGACATTTCCCAAGAAGTTTTTGTCCAGGCTGTTGTACTGCAGCAGTGCTGAGATCGACAGTTTGGTATTAAACATGACCAGGGTATTAGCGCTGATTAAGTGACTGATGAATGCCTGATCCCGGGCTGAAAAATTTATCTTGTTATACTGATAGCTACCAGAAAGTTCGAGGCTGGAAGAGGCCTGAAAAAGTGGTGTTAGGCTGACAGAGGTTCGCTCTCCATCATAGAATTGGCCTTGGTCTATCTCGAGTATGGCTGACACAGGAAGTGTCTGATTGGTGGTGAATTCTGCATTGAGTCCGGAGAAGGTGTAGCGTCCGAGGGGTATGGAGGCATCGTCAGATAGCTCGAAGACCTCAGTCAGGACGTCCACTGATCTTCGATAGCCGAGGTCGATGGCCCAAAAGTTACGCCACTGGACTGCGTAGCCGACTCTGTAATTCATGGTCTCTAAATCCAGGCTGGTGTTATTCCAGAAGAAATCGCCTCGTCCCTGCGGGCCATGCTTGAAGATGGCGGATTGGCTGTCTGGAAACCAGTTATACCCGATGCGCTGACCATGGCGAAAATAGTTGGACCTGCGCTCGAAGCCCATGCGAGGATTAAAGTCTTTGCCGACTCTAGTCAGGCTGCCTGCATAGACGAACCCCTTCTGACTTCTTTTCGAGATCGAGGTGAAGGCCTTCTGATTGTCAAAACCAAATAGTGACTGTCCGGCATCATTGTCAATGGTCTGCGCTGCACGCATGGTCCAAAATGTCTGGCCGAAGAGCCTGATGGTGGTGTCAAATCCGAATGCCGTATTATGCTGCCCTTCTAAGTCATTTCGGTGGGTGAGAATGAATCCGACATTTGAATATTTATTAATCACCTGCTTGAGCACGCGGGCTACAGTGAAGTTCTCACCGTTCTCGCTGCTGGAGTCAGCTGTCTGCATGTTTAGAAATCCCACATCCATGCCGCCTGATCTACCCGTCAGCCTGACACCTCCGATGATGGGTATGGGGGCTCCATCAGCATTGATCCCGATGCGCCGGCTGTAGAATAATTTATTGCCTCGGGGAAAATTAAAATCGAATAGGCCAGATCGCTCTTGGAAGAAGAGCCGCTTTTCTGGAAAGAATAGATTGAATCTGGTCAGGTTCACTTGTTGATTATCAGCTTCTACCTGAGCGAAGTCAGTGTTGAGGCTGAGGTCCACGGTCCAGTTGTTACTGATCCCGTATTTAAGGTCTAAGCCGACTTCTCTTTTAATGTCCTTAGTGGCGGTGTATCGATCAGGAGAGGCCTCTAGGATCGCTTTCTCTTGGCTGAACCCTGCGAGTGCATAGGGTGTGATGTAGAATGGCTTCTTGGGGCTGATCCCTTGGAAGATGTATTCTTGGGCTAGGGAAGGTCTCCAGGCAGCCATCTCTCCGTACTCTGGAGATATGTCTGGGCTGATCACGATTTCATTGTATTTAGCTGCATAGCGCCAGGTCGTGATGCCCATTTTCACCTGACCATCTATGGCTTCGAAAGGCAGACTGGACCAGGGAATTCTGATCTCTGCATACCAGCCATGTTCATCCTGAGTCACTTCGACATCCCAGAAGTTATTCCAGCTCAGATTCAGCGGGTTGCTGCCATTAGCATCATTGAGCACATTGGCATCCATCCGATTGCCTGCTGGAGTAGTGAAGAATCCAAGGGCATTCTGCTTATCATTATAGCTGTCGATGACGATGCCAAACCAGTCGGTCAGTACCATCGCATCTCGTCGCTTAGAGTTAGAGACAATATCGTCTTTATGATTGACGTACATTTTGCCTGCCAGATAGATGTAGGCATTATCATAGGTCAGTCTAATCTCCGTCTGACTGATGGGCTCAGCATGATAGACAGGGGACTGGGTCGTGAGGCTGAGTGGCTCTATGTTGTCCCACACACTTTCATTGACTGCACCATCAAAGTCGATCGGGCTTTCTGCTTTCAGGATCACGACTGGCTCACCCACGTTGGCCAGTGACTCTGGTAGAAAGCTGATCACAGCGAGCAGCGAAAGAATATAGCACAGCTTTTTCATAGCATGTAAAAATAGGTTTTCTATGATCAATTCTCATAGCTTAAGAAGCTAAGCTGAAATGCTAATCACCACTTTACCTGGTTTAATCATTCACTTGTGTGCATTTGATAGTTACGCCATTGACTTTACTTTAGCTCGTGGAGGCGATGGATACAAGGGTAGTCGAGAGTCTGCCATAATTTATACTATCCCTATCTATTGACATGATAGGCGGATTACCCTCCAGGTATTTTAAATCAAGACTGGATGTCTTCATTTAGAAAACTAATTTCTCTGATAGGCGAACTTCACTTCTTGGGATGTATCGCCTTCTTTGATTACCACATAGACATTCATATGCTGATCATCGACTTTCTCAAATGTCAATTCGTCAAAGTAAGTTCTATTCCCTTCTTGTTTTATGAATTTAAAATCGACTGTTTCGTCTTTCTCCTCCCAGCCAGTGAGAGCAGCATCGAAGTGCTTGATCTTCAGGATGAGGCTGTGGTCCACCTCTGAGATTGTCATGAATTCGTAGAAGCTGATCTCACCTTCATTCACTAATTTGAAGGAGCCCATCATGCTGCCTGCGGATGGCTCTGACCATATCTCCTCAGTATGACCGCCGAAGGCTTCGCCCTGCCAGCTGCCAGCGATCCAGGCTACATCTTCTAGACTCGACGGAGCACTATCCAAGTCTCCAATCGACATCGTAAAGCTTGCTTGAGACTGACAGCCGAGATAGCACAGCGTCAGCGTTAGCATGAATAATATGCGTCTTATCATCTTTACTTTTTGATCGGTATCTTAATGTGCGATGGATATGCCTTGGAGTGATGTATCTGATTGAAGGCGACGATGCCTTTAGCTTCATTATAATTATCACCACCCGTATTAAGGTTTCTGGCGAATCGAGGGAAATTACTACTCGATATTTCTATCCTGATGCGGTGTCCTTTTTTGAAAAAATTACTCGTTGACAGCGCAGATAGTTTTAGTTCATAGACTTCGCCATCTTCCATCATCACCTCTTTGTCATAACCTTCTCTGTATCGAGCTCGCTGGATGGTCTCATCTAGATTGTAGGCCGTACCATCGGGATAGACGTCGATGAGCTTGAGGGTGAAGTCAGTGTCTTTAGCATCAGAGGATACGTACAGCGTACTCTCGACGAATCCGCTGACCTCTATGCCTTCTGCAAGCGGCTCTGTGGTGTACACTAAGATGTCGTGGCGTGTCTCCATAGCTCGCTGATCAAAAGCGCCACCTTGTACCGCATTACCTGTACAGCAGACATTACCTCCGTATGACGGGACAGGATTATGCGGGTCATAGTGAAAGCCATCAGGCTGATCAGTGTCTGGAGCTGATGTGCTCAGTGTACCATCTCCGTAAAGGCTATTAGCGGCACCTTGGCTGGATAGGTAGTAGGTCTCTATCTCTACGCCAGCTGGTGGCCAGGTGTCGGATGACTGCCACTCATTGGATCCCATGGTATAGTATTGCACCTTAGGTGTCTTGCTCAGGATGTCATTCTCTTCTCCCTTCAGCCAGTGGTCGAACCAGCCATAGATGAGCCCATCATAGTCCAGTCGGGCGTCGCCCACATTACGCTCGCCGACGATGGTATTCTCCGTCGCTCTGGTGTATCGACAGTGCAGCACTGGCGCGATGACCAGGTATTGATTGCCCGCTATGAGAGGATCGGCCGTGTTATGCCTGACGTGATTATACAGGGCTAAGTTTGGACTGATGGATACGTCATACCAGGAGGTAAACCAGAAGCTGGGCACGCCGATCTCCATGTCATCATGATAGAGTCCGCCAGTAAACCAGTCTGGATGATTGGGCTTGCGCTGGATCATCTTATCGAATATGCCGACAGGGCCTTTCGCTGCTTTGATGATCTGATCTATCGGCAATGTCTTCAGACCTTCTGCCCAGTCTACACTTTGGTACTCTGGTGACATATCGTAGAATTCTTGTATTCTCAGCAGGTCTTCGGTCGAGATGCCTTCTGGCAGTCGTGGCCTCATCTCGTCATGCTGGACACTGTACAGCCAGGCGATGAAGAGCATCTGCTCCACACCCCCTCGATACCAGTTACCCTGTTCTTGGAAGTCTCCCACTCGGCCAACGCCAGCACCAAATGCCTGAGGGACCATAGCCGCATGTGATGGATGGTCGAGGGCTGCCACGGCCATCTGCCACTCAGCTGTAGAGGAGCAGCCTAAGGTTCCGATTTTACCATTGCTCCAGGATTGATTTTTCATCCACGTAAAGGCATCATAGCCATCTGTGAGTGGTGTGCCTAAGATGTCCCAGTCTCCTTCGGAGAAGTATCTGCCTCTTTCATTTTGGATCACATAGGCATAGCCTCTTTTCACCGCCTCTATGGCTCGCTGGTAGGTTCTGGTGCGTGGCTCTCCATCACCGAATGTATTAAAGTTATAGGGTGTCCGAGAGAAGATGATTGGGAAAGGGCCTCCACTCTTGGGTCGATAGATATCAGTAGCGAGTCTGATGCCATCACGCATGGGCATCATGACTTTTTGTTCCACTACAGCGATGTCATGCATCTGTTGGATGATGTCAGTCTGGGCATGTGATAGATGACCATAGAGTATGATCAGTGTGACGATAAGAAGTAGCTTATTCATGTGTGTAAATTTTAGAACTGAATGCCTGTCAGCAAATAACTAAGTTCAATCATCCACTTGGATGACTTATTTATCTGCGTCATAGACGTTTCATCTGTGTAAATTTTAGAACTGAATGCCTGTCAGCAAATAACTAAGTTCAATGATCCACTTGGGTGACTTATTTATCTGCGTCATAGACGTTTCATGTGTGTAAATTTTAGGACTGAATGATTACCAGCAAATAGCTAAGTTCAATGATCCACTTGGTGACTTATTTATCTGCGTCATAGACGCTTCATGAGTTGGTAATTTTAGTCTGAATACCGTTTAATCTATTTATAAAAATGAAACACTTGTATTTGATCATAAGATAAGTATTTATCCTTTGAGTACGGTGCTGGTTCGGCTCGATCTTCCGACACTGTTGAATGTTTTGAGTTTTATCTCTTTGCCGCTCACCTGGACAGGCCGCTCGTACAGCGGAGACTCGACGGTAGGTTCTGTACCATCAGTCGTGTACCTGATCTGTAAGCCCGGGAATTTCACGTTGGCTTCCAGCATTCCATTATTGATGACGGCACCTGGTAGTGGGATTCGGTAAGGGATGCCTCCGTGCAGGCGATCCAGTCTCGGTAAGTCTCTTTGGCCGATGGTATTCACCATATGGTTCCAGCTCTGCGCTTGGCTGGTAAAGATGTCTTCTCTGGTAGATGATTCCCACAGATCTTCTTTGGACCAGGCACGTTCTGCTAGAGATATGAATTTAGGAAACATCATGTAGAATAGCGATGCTTCGTCCCTCAGCGTCTCACTCCAGATCTGACCTTGAACACCGAGAATGTTCTTTTTGCCTTCGGCTGTAAGCGCCACCTTGCCTTTGATGAAGCTGTCGTAATCATCTACTTTAGCAGCTTTGTAGAGATCAAAGGGGATGACATCATAGGCGCTCTTCGTATCTGAAAAGCCAGACCAGCTCAGGCCAATTTCCTCAGGGTCCGTATTATAGGCCATGTCCAGATAGAGCTGAGCGGAATTGCAGAGTACGACGGGGAAGCCCTTATTCGCCAGCTTATAGGCCATATCTTCTCGGCCCCAGCCCCACACCGCATTCCAGACGTAGGCTCTCACATTTTCACCGATCAGATCATCGTTAATATCAGTTCCTTGGTGGCCTTCTTTTCCATGCTTCAGTAGGATTTCTTCCCAGCCTGCTGATATGAGATCATGTTTGGCTAGTATTGTTTTGAATCTCTTCAGGACGTAGGCGTGAAGATCATCAGCCGTATCAAGGTCCGGGTTATTTTTGATGAATTCTTGACACACCGGTGATTTTTGCCAGGCGCCGTATGCCACCTCGTCACCTCCGCTGTGGAAGGTGGTGAATGGTGCATCCGCTTCCTCATACATGGCTGCCAGATCATCCACGATCCGCGTGATAAAATTAAAAGCAGACTCTCGACAGACACACATGGCATTGTCATCATACTGCTGTGCTGATCGATATTCGGACTCATCATCAAAATCTTCTAAGAGATATTCCATCGCTGCCTCTTCATTACCTTGATCCATGTATTTATGATACCGGCTGGTCATAGCTTTGATCGCTGCCCTCATATGACCGGGCAGGTCTATCTCGGGAATCACCTCGATGTGCCTCTCATGTGCATACTGGAGTATCTCGATGAAGTCCGCTCTGCTGTAATATCCGCTGCCATACGAATCGTCAGGATCGGGCCCTGATCCATAGGCAGGGTAGACATGATCACGCTCATCCACCGTGTGCCCTCGACGACTGGCGATGGTGGTGAGCTCTGGTAGGCCATCGATCTCGAGTCTCCAGCCTTCGTCATCAGTCAGGTGAAAGTGGAAGACATTGAGCTTATACATGGCCATCAGGTCTAGTATTTTCAGGACAGTCTCTTTGCTGTGAAAGTTGCGCGCTACGTCCAGATGCAGTCCTCGATAGCCGAATCTGGGAGCATCCTTTATCCGCGCATTTGAGATGGAGAGCTTGTCATCTCGTTTGGCATAATCGCTCGGCTGGATCATCTGGCGTAGGCTCTGGAGGGCATAGAACATGCCTGTGCTCTGGCTGGCTTGTAGGGTGATCCCATCTTCTCTGACCTGCAGTCCGTAGGCTTCTCGAGCCATAGAATCATCTGGTAGCTTCATCAGAAAGATACCATTATTGAAGCCTGCATCCTTGCTGCTTTTTATATTGATCTGACCAGTGAAGAGGTCTTTCAGGTAGCCGGCTAAGATCTCTGCTTCGCCCTCAAATGCTGGGTCAGCTACGATATTGATGCTGCCATTATAGTGGAGTACTTGCCCATTTCTCATGAAGGAATTAGGGCGGGGGATGACGGTGGACAAATTAAATTCAGGTAGTAGGCTGATGTCTTTGTTATCTTGAAATCGGCTCGCTGCAGTCGGTGGATTGAACTCTGCGTAGAGTGATTTATTGAGCGGTACATGCACAGCATCTATGAGGTCATAACTTTGATCATCATCATAGGCTATGTAGACACCTGCAGGCAGGAAGCTGGTTCTCAGCATCGGTGTATTGATCTGGTAAGTAAAGCTGAGACTGTCACCTGGTGCCACTGCAGTAAAGTCAGCAGTCGGGCTCATCCGATGAAAGTCGCCAGCCATCTGCTCGAATGATATTTCGGATGGGACAGAGGCTGCCTCCACATTATTCGCGAGCTGACTGAAATACACGGCCCAGCCTGATGCGGGTAGAGACTGAGCCCCCTGATTGATGAGGGTCCAGCTCACCTGACTTTTGCCTTGGTCACCATCTACATCCAGTACCTCGTAGATCATTTTGAGGTCTTGTCTTTTGGTATTTGATTGACTTTGACTTTGGTCCGGCTGGCATGACCATACCAGCGTGGCTATGGCTAAAAGAATGCATGTATTATTTAGGAGTGCTTTCAGATCTATTATCATTTGTTTGAAATCTAAGGTTAAATAACTTTCGGTTAATGAGTAAGGCTAATCATCCAACTCTCTTGTCTTCATTATCCGCGTCATAGACGACTAAGATAAAAGCTATCCTGCAAATACCTACACTCCTTTGTCTTATCTTAGATCTATGGAAAAAATGCGTGCGATATTACTTAGAGATTTTGGAGGCCCAGAACAATTCTACATTGGTGAGGCAGTGGTGCCTGCCTTGTCCAGTCGTGAGGTACTGGTGAAGGTCCATGCCACTGCGCTGAATAGAGCAGATACCCTGCAGCGACAGGGGAAATATGCACCACCTGCAGGCGCTTCCAATCTATTGGGTTTGGAGATGTCAGGGGAGATTGTAGCTGCTTCTGAGGATGCTGCAATTTACCAGCTGGGTGATCAGGTGTGCGGCTTGTTAGCTGGAGGCGGCTATGCAGAATATGTCAACATCCATGAAGACCTCTTGCTACCCGTACCTGATGGTATGGATATGCAGACTGCGGCAGCCATCCCCGAGGTATTTCTGACCGCTTACCAGTCACTGGTCTATCTACTTCAGTTACAGAAAGATGAGACCATCCTCATTCATGCTGGCGCTAGTGGCGTGGGGTCAGCTGCGATCCAGATGGCGCGCAGTCTCGGAGCCAAGATTTTCGTCACGGCCTCTGCTGGTAAGCATGAGGTATGCACAGCTCTGGGAGCGGATCTTGTCATAGACTATCGACAAGAATCGTACAAGACGGCCGTGATCAAAGCGAGTGAGCAGAAGGGAGTACATGCTATTTTGGATTTTGTAGCAGGGTCGTACTTTAGTGATAATTTGGATATTTTGGGGATGGATGGTCGCATGGTAATGCTTGCAGCACTTGGTGGGATGAATGCGCCTGACATCAACGTCGCTCAAATAGTCTGGAAGCGACTCAAGATTATGGGTTCTACCTTGAGATCCAGGTCACTGGGCTATAAGACTAAGTTGGTTAAGGATTTCGCCAAAGATTACTGGCCGCTATTTGAGTCCGGTGAGATGAGACCCGTTATCGACTCTACAGTCTCATGGCACGATGTGGCAGATGCTCATCGACGCATGGATCAAAATCTCAATGCTGGTAAGATCGTCATGACCATTGACTGATTCAGCTACTGAAACTCTACCTTATTGAACTCATGAAAGTCGTTGGTTTTGATGCTTTCGCTAGTCGTTCTGATGGTCGCTCCAATCTCGTAGTAGATTACATTGTTAAGACAGCTGCTTGGTAAGATTAGCTCTCCACCTTGCTTGACATAGATCGAGCAGCCAGAGATCTGATTGGCATTGCAGTAACCTTTGGTATCGATGTAAATATTGAATTGATGACAGTCAGCCAGTTGCAAGATTTCATCTTCTAAAACCAGTCGATTGAGTTTGGTTTCGTTTTTGATTATGGCTGATCCAGCTTTCGTTTCAGGATGCAGGATGACTAAATTAGGAGATGAGGTGCTGGTGCTTGAAGTAGAATGTGATCCTCCACTTGCGGATGAACTCGAACTCGAACTACCGTTAGATGATGAATAATTTGAGCTTGAACTACTATTTCCATAGCTGGAGCTACTTCCTCCTGATGATCCCCCTGTTGAACTTGTGGAGATTTGATTTTTAGAGGGCAGTGTCAGGGTGCCATATTCGCCAGCATCGATTTGCTTTTTTGTGTTGCGCCTGTTACGTGATAGATCTGCTTCCAGTTGTCGCTGTTGCTCACTACTGGATGTGGAGGATTCTCCCTGCTTCTTAGGGAGCTTGAGGTCTCCATACTTCCCCGTGTTTATTCTCTTTTCTTCGGTAGTGGTAGGCGTGCTTTGTCCACCTCTATCCGGATACTGAGCCTGACGTTCCTGCTGCTCATCGACTTGGCTTCCAAGTTCAGACTGGCCGCTGAATTTGTTGAACAGGATTAGGCCGGCTATACCGAGCGCTATCCAGAAGAGTTTATCTTTCATATGTTTAAATTTCAGGGCGAAATGCCTGTCAGCAAATAGCTAAGTATAATCATCCACTTGGGTGTCTTAATTAACTACGTCATAGACGTTTCATATGTTTAAATTTCAAGGCGAAATGCCAATCAGCAAATAACTAAGTTTACTCATCCACTTGGTTGTCTTAATCATCTACGTCATAGACGTTTCATACGTTTAAACTTCAAGGCGAAATGCCAATCAGCAAATAACTAAGTTCAATCATCCACTTGGATGTCGAAGATGTCGATCAGCAATTGACATCTGGAGAACACCTACAATATCGGATTAATTCCAGAATTAGAAGTTATGATCGATTGACCACGTTAATTTGCTTGGCCAATGGGGCTGGAATCGGAATTGTCTTTTGACCTACTTTGATTAACACCGAGCTTGCGCTAATCTTTTCAATTTGAAATTGGGTATTGGCCATCAAGCCGAGCTCCCAGAGTTCGCTTTCGATGGATTCTGAGATTTGATTTTTGGCTATTTTAGCCCGAGACCTCGGTTTGAGTTTCAGCAGAGGATAATTCGGCAGCTCTGTCTTTTTTGGTATAGGTGAGCCATGTGGATCACTCTCTGGGTAGCCCAGGGCCTTATCCACTTCATCGATCATCTCATCAGTCAGCAGGTGCTCCAATCTTTCTGCATCGGGGTGGATTTGGCCTTCGTTGAGTCCTGTCTTATTGACCAGGTAGGTCTCCCAGAGCCGGTGTGCTCTGACCAGTGCTTGCGCATCTTGGATGCCTTTTACAGTGAGTACATACTTATCATTGTTTTTTTGGAGAACACCATTCTTGATCATAAGGGCGATGTGTGATTTGATACGAGAGACGCCGTAGCCCAGTTTGTCTTGGATTTGACTGATGGTGATTGCAGGAATTTCTTTTTGCTTGGTGATCAGCTTGATGATGTCTTCTTGTTCTATTTTTTTCTTTTGATTGAGCTGGTTAAAATACTTGAAGAGCAGGCCTTTCTCGGGAGAGAATATGGCAGCGACAAAGTAGAGTAGGGTAGCCACGATACACATGGCAGGTCCAGGTGTGGTATTGAGCAGTATCGCTGATAATAGGCCTAGGACCGCAGCGAGGAGTCCGAAGAGGCCTGAGAGGATGACTACTTGCTTCAGTTTATTAGTCAGCAGCATCGCAGTGGATGCAGGCGTGATGAGCATGGCCACGACCAGTATCACACCGACTGTCCTGAGTGAGGAGACGACGGCAAAGGATAAGAGCAACATCAAAAAATAATGAATGGCATTCACTGAGATACCCATGGTCTCCGCGATCACGGGCTGAAAGGTGGTCACGAATAGATGCCTGTAGAAGATGATCACACTAACCAGCGTGAACACCGTAGTGATCGCAGTCAGATAGATGTCCTCATTAGAAATACCCAGTACAGTACCGAAGAGAAAATCTCCCAGATCTAAGTGTACACCTCCGCCTGGTCGATTACTGATGTAAGATATGCCGATCACTCCGAGTGAAAACATGGATGTGAATACGATGCCGATGGCTGCATCATTTTTAGTCTTGACATTGTGCTGTATCCAGGTGATGCCCACGGCTGCGACGAGACCTGCGACCACTGAGCCGACAAAGAAGCCAATAGTGCTGTAGCCGACGATCAGAAAGGCAACGACTATGCCTGGCAGGATGGCGTGGGAGAGGGCATCGCCAATCAGAGACATATTGCGCAGCACGATGAAGGCTCCGATGACACCACACATGATACCCACTAAAGAAGAAGCGATCAGTGCCCTAATGGCCCACTCAGCTGAGAATATATCTAATAATTCCGCCATACTTGTCAAAAGTACTTAATCTATTAGTAAAATCAAATTATAAATTTAGATCAGTCTAAAATTAGAGCATTTCGGAGAGGACACCTTCTTTCAGAGCGTATGGTGAGACGATGATCTTTTGACATGAGTCCTGATCCACGATGTATTTGATCAGCGCGAAAGCGACGATGATCAGCTTCACTCTCTCAGGCGGCATGCCTTCTATCTGAAGTCTTTCTTCCTCGGAGCTGGTGATCAGTCTATCATACAGTGATTGGAATGCAGCGATGGAGTATTCGGTACAGGTATTTCGCTGTATCTCTCCATCAATGACTGACTGCATGACCTCATATGATCCGCTGGCGCCGATCAGATGAAAGCTGTCGAGTTCTTGCAGCTCAGCGCTTATGGGGGCCAGTATCTCGTCCAAGTGTGCAGTCAGAGAGGCCAGTTCTGATGGTGTGATGGGGTCATGGTGGTGGTACTTATTATAAAGCACGGTCACGCCTATCTTGTAGCTCTGCATAAAGCTGACTGTGCCCTCTTTTATCAAGATAAATTCTACGCTGCCGCCACCGATGTCCATGATCAATGAGCTGGCCTGCTGGAGGTCTACGATCAGAGAGGTGCCCTTCATGATGAGCTCTGCTTCCCGCTGGCCCGTTATGATTTCAGGTGTGATAGCTAGCTTTTCGTGGACGTAGTCCATCAGCTGCTGACCATTGCTGGCTGTACGCATGGCCTCTGTACCGATGATTTTAATCTGAGCGGGCTTATGCGCTGCGATAGCTATTGCGAATGAGTCAATAGCAGCTAGCGCTCTACGGTATGGAGCTGGACCGATGGTCTGGATACCATCTTCAGCAAGGATGACGTAGAGGCGTTCGCGAAATATCTCTCGAAAGCCATCAGCATTGGTCTGGACAATGAGGAGGTGAAAGGTATTGGTGCCGAGATCAATGCAGGCGAGCTTTTTCATTGACCTGCTGGCTGCAGCGCTTGGGCGAACATTTTTTGGTAGAAGGCTTGTCCTTGCTCTGTCATCTGGTTGCGCTGAGCAGGCCGATTCGCCTCATTCACGAAGGAGTAGAAGTGGCAGCCCTCAGAGAAATATAGGTCAGCTTCTTGCATCGTCTCGCCCTTGCTATTGAATATGATCCGGCCGACAGGCTTGCATGTGGGTGAGAAGGATGCTACGGGCAGGTCGCTGATAAAGGTTACGGCGGCTTTCACTGCACTACTATCTGCCTGATTCATGCTAAAGCTCCAGTCGAAAAATATATAATCGATGTAATCGGCTTTGTCGTATAGTTCTATGATTTGCTCTTGGGTGATCGGAGGCAGTTCACTGGGCACAGCCGCTTTAGCTACAGGCTTAGTATTCGTCGGTTGTGTATCTGACTGACTGTTCTGTTTACAGGCTAAGGCCAAGGTGCAAATCATCATGATGTATAAGTATCTCATTGGTATGTGTTTTATAGTTGAGTGTGTGACATTAAATAACAAAGTCATTCATATAGTACAGGATCTTAATTATTTATGCCGCTAACATTTGGTGTATTTAAATTTTTGCTTTAGTGTTTTATAATGAATTCATATGTCTAATCATCTGCCAATTGCATGTAGTATAGTATACCACCAGGATTTTATATGTGATATTCGAATCGAAATGTAAAAAAATATCCCACTAGTCCTCGGATCAACGTCCTTGGATTCTCATAGAGTGTATTGAATGATCGCGTGTATCTGGCAGATACGGCGATGTGCTCGGTGAAGTGGTAGCCTATGCCGCCTACAAAGTTAACACTTTGCTTCACGAAGTCATTGGACTCATCCATAAAAAAGGAATTTGCCGTCGTCACATCGAATAGATAGCCCAGTGACAGACCAGCCTCAGCTCTGACCTTATGATAAGTGTCTTCAATCAGCCAGTCATGCAGGCTGATGAGGACGGGAAGCTCCACGTAATTAAGGTGTATCTTAATCAGCTCTGTGGGGGAGCCAATATTAAGTGATGAGCGGCTGCCACTCTGATTGAAGAGCAGCTCTGTAGACAGGCTGATGGAGGGCTTAATGAAATAGCCCACTTTGGCTCCAGCCGATAGACCAAATTTATTAAAACCTGCAAAATCATCACCATCGATCTGAGACGCATTGAAGCCGCCTACAAGTGCTGCATGGAATCCTTCAGACTGGCACTGAGCTGTGTCTTTCGATAGACATATGAGCATCGATATGCATAGGATAGTCTTACAATGAAAGGAAACTGCATTCAATAATCTCATAATCATGGTTTATAATGTCTTGTCTGTCAGCAATTTAATAAAGCAGGCTGTATATGTGGGCCTGTATTTTACGGTTTATTGACATCGGTAAAAGCTAATAGCTAAGATATCTTCTATTGCCCATCAGTATCTGAGCTAAGTGACCCATGAGCTTGATTTAATTAAAGCTTATAGACGTTTCATATTTGATATTTTATAATATATTTGCTCATATTCCATAAAACGCTAATACATCCCAATGTCATCTATAAAAACCGAATTATCACGTCTTGAATCAGTCATAAAGCAAAACGGCTTCTCGATCAGATATGAACGTGGCAGCTTTACTTCTGGTCATTGTATCGTCAATGATAAGAAAATCATCATTATCAATAAATTTTTCAAGCCTAAAGCCAGAATCGAGACCATCACCCAGATCATAGAGATGCTTGGTTTTACCGACTCTACAGAGACCCAAGATATAGAGGCAGCATCTGAACTAATGTCTGTCGTATAAGTTGTAGCTTTATTGCGCTGAGGATTTCAGTCATAAAACCATAGACTTGAAGATTACTTTTTTAGGTACTGGCACTTCCCAAGGGGTACCCGTCATTGGATGCTCTTGTGCTGCATGTACATCTGAGGATCCTCGAGATGATAGACTCAGATCGGCCATTCATCTGGATATAGATGGTGTCAGTATCGTGATCGATACGGGGCCAGACTTCAGGCAGCAGATGCTTCGTCACCAGATCAAGCGACTGGATGCGATCTTTATCACTCATGAGCATAATGATCATGTGATTGGTCTCGATGATATCCGAGCTTTCAATTTTTTGCAGCGCACAGATATCCCACTATATGCAGAAGAAAGGGTTATTAAGGCCCTGAATCAGCGCTTCAGCTATGTCTTTGGCTATGATAAATATCCTGGTGTGCCTAAAGTGACGACTCACACGCTTACGGCGAATGAGCGCTTCTCCTGTCATGACATCGATTTCATGCCAGTCAGAGTGATGCATGGCAAGTTACCCATCATAGGTTTTAGAATTGGTGGCTTCAGCTACATTACCGATGCGAGTCTGATCGATGATGCATCGAAAGAGCTGATTAGAGACTCCGAGATATTAGTCTTGAATGCACTGAGACGAGAAGACCATCACTCACACTTTACTCAGGAACAAGCGATCAGCATGGCAGAAGAGCTTAGGGCTAAGACGACGTATCTGACTCACATCAGTCATCATATGGGTATGACTCAAGATTGGCAACAAGAGCTTCCTAAAAGTGTTATTCCAGCCTATGATGGCTTGGTTCTGACGATAGATTGACAGACTTATTCTCATCAGATGAGTCATCTGGTCTATATTTTAGGATATAGGCTCGAGCGACAGCAGGATTGTTATTTTTTTACGATATTGATGCTAACAAAAATTGTCAATGCATAAAATACTGACACTACTTGGAATAATCCTATTCAGCTTCCAGTATGCGAGCTCGCAAAGGACACCGCAGTACAGTCAGTACATGTTTAATAAGTATCAATTTAATCATGCTTATGCTGGATTTGATCGATCCCTAAGTATCACCGGGGCGAGCAGGACGCAGTGGGCTACGTTTGATGGAGCTCCATCCACCCAGAGTGTCAATGCACATCTGCCATTCTACATCTGGAATGGTGCTATTGGCATCAGCTTAGAGAATGATCAGGCTGGGGCACTGTCTTATTCTTCCGCCCGTGTCTCTTATAATTTTGTCTATGAATCGCCCATCGGCCTTTTTTCTGCAGGCATCCGCTTAGGTCTGGTGCAGAGTCGGGTCAATGGCTCCTTACTGCGTACGCCAGATGGAGTCTACGAAGGCAATGTCATTCAGCACAATGATCCCATCCTGTCTGGACAGAGCTCAGCTGGCATCGCAGCGACATGGAGTGTAGCTGGCTATTTTATTCATGATTATTTTGAGACGGGCCTATCTATTGCTGATCTGCCAGAAGGGGTGAACTCCGCAGGATCTCTTGACTTGAATAAAAAATCACTGATTAATTGGTTTGCGGAGGCTAACTTTCCGCTGAATTATGATGTGGATATTTATCCGTCCATCTTTGTGAAGACAGATTTGGTGCAGACCCAAGCGGAGATTGCTGGGATCTTTAAATACCGCAATCAATATGTAGCCGGGCTAGGCATCCGTGGCTACGAAGCGAATAGCCTTGACGCTGTGGTCATCTATGCAGGGCTGAAGTTTAACCGAAAGTATACACTGACCTATAGTTATGATCTGGGCATCAATGGTTTACGTACCTTCAATGAGGGAACACACGAGTTTGTTTTGAATTATAATCTGCAAAAACTAATTGGCGTAGGTCTACCTCCTAAGATCAAATACAACCCTCGATTTCTCTAGTGAATGCGGACAGTTATTTCACTTGGTCCAATTTTTTCTTTTTTTATAAAATATTGGTGTGATTCAGCCGTTTGAAAAGGGTCTTAACTGACAAATCGATAGAAATCAAGCCAGAAAATTATCGCATAATATTAAAGTATTCATTAATAATCTAAATTTGCAACTTTTTAGGAATTGCAACGTCAGAAGATAAATTCGCCATTGAACATGAAGCAAGTACTTTTTTTCTTGTTAGCAGGAAGTCTACTTATTGGACTTTCGTCCTGCGGTAAAAATAATTCTGGTCAACTATCTGGAGTCCAGAATAGACCAAGCTGGAAAGGAATCAACCCATACGGTATGGTATACGTCCCATCTGGGACGACTCATATCGGACAGAGTGACCAAGATGTGTTCAGCACATACACTCAGCGACCTAAGTCTATCTCCATCATGGGGTTCTACATGGACGAGACTGAGATCACCAATAATGAGTATAGAGAATTCGTCTATCACGTGAGAGACTCCATCGCCCACACTATCATGGGAGATCTTTTAGAAGATGATTTTGGAAATGAGTACATCGACTGGGACTATGACATCGACTGGGAGGATGAGACCTTAGACGAGATGTACTATCAAGGGGATAATGCGCTGTCTGGCAAAAGAGAGATCGACGTCGAAAAATTAAACTATGCATGGGAGTGGATTGATTGGAAGCGAGCATCAAGTAGAAGTTTTGATGGTGTGCGTTCTGATCTTATCAATAGAGAGGAGGTAAATATATATCCTGACACCTTAGTTTGGATCAGAGACTTCTCTTATTCTTATAACGAGCCATATGCAAGAAACTACTTCTGGCACCCGGCATTTGACGACTATCCTGTAGTCGGCGTCGAGTGGAAGCAAGCGAAAGCCTTCTGCGACTGGAGAACCAGACTTTGGAACTCTTCCAGAAGCAGCAAAGAAGCAAACACAGAGGTATTCAGACTCCCGACGGAGACGGAGTGGGAATATGCAGCCAGAGGCGGGCACGACCTATCAGCTTATCCTTGGGGAAGCTACTACGTGAGAAATGCTAAAGGATGTCTTCTCGCTAACTTTAAGCCAGGAAGAGGAAACTATCCTGAGGATGGCGGTATGCTGACTGTACCAGTGAATGCTTACTTCCCTAATGACTATGGCCTATATAATATGTCAGGTAATGTGGCTGAGTGGACAGAGACTGCTTACTACCCACAGGCTTATAACCACATGCATGATCTGAATCCTGATCTAAAGTATGATGCTAAAGAAGATGATCCGAAAGCACTGAAGCGCAAGGTCATCAGAGGCGGATCATGGAAGGATATATCATATTTTCTACAGACTGGGACAAGACACTGGGAGTATCAGGATACTGCTAAGTCATATGTCGGGTTTAGATGTGCGCTTACATTCTTAGGCAGATCGATCAATGATCTCAAATAGATCCATTACCAAGAGCAGATCCCTCAGTGGCTTTAAGGCAGGAAGGATTGCGTCTACATGCTGAATATTTCATGACACTATCTTATCATGCTGCGAAGTAAAATTCTAATGTGAATAATAGAATTGATTTGGAGCACGTTTGTCAATCATTACTTTCAAAGTCTATAAATAATACATAATGAGTTTTCTAAAATCAAAAGGATTTAAATACTTAAAGAACTTGATTATTGGTGTCGGAGCAGCGCTTGTCATGCTGGGAGCACTTTACAAATTACAATCATGGGAGATGCCTGTCCTCGGCGGTACTAAGATAGATTTCTTGACCATCGGACTGATCACAGAGGCATTAATCTTCTTGATGCTGGGTCTGATCGGACCTGATAAGGATTACTACTGGGAGAAACTGTATCCCGGCATAGATAAATACGGAGCACAGATCAATCCGCTCTCAGCTGGACCAGCTAACGCGGTACAGGCTGTCAGTGTCAAGCCGCTCAATGGTGAAATCGTAGAAGGCCAATTAGGCGGGATGCTGGATGAACTCAGATCCATGTCCAACAGCCTTGGCTCACTGAAGTCTCTGCAAGAAGTCGACTTCTCACAGACATCTGAGCAAATCAAGACAATGAATAATTTCTACTCTAAGCTCAATATGGCGATGGCTGACTTAGAGGCAACAGTAGATGATACGAAAATGTATAAGGAGCAGATGGCATCACTGAATAGAAATCTGACTTCGCTTAATGGCGTGTATGGTAATGTATTGAATGCATTCCAAGCTAAGTAGCAGTTATCATTTACCTAAAAGCAAAAAATAAATTATATGTCTATTCCTAAGGAGCCCCGGCAGTTGATGATTAATATCATGTACTTGGTATTGACAGCACTCCTGGCACTTAATGTATCTGCTGAAATCTTTAATGCCTTCAAGATCGTAGATAACGGACTGGTAAAGTCCAATAAGGCAATCGACGAATCTAATGCACCTCTACCTGAAATCATTAAGACTGGTGCGAAGAAGAAAGCTTCACTAGCTAAATACGCGGAGCTCATCTCACCATCAAAAGATCTGGCGTCTCAAATGAACTCAGAGATTCAGACCATGATCGATGAATTAATTGATGCTGCCGGTGACGCGGATGGCTCTGTCGGTGAGGGTGACTACATCACGACGAGTGGTGGCGTCAGAAAGATGAAGGGTGAGAAGAATAAAGATGTGACTACCAGAAGCTTAGTCTACAGTGGTAAAGGAGAAGAACTCAAAGCTAAGTTAGCTGAGTTCAGGCAGAAGATGATCGAGCTGGCAGATGAAGGTGACAGAGCGACCTTCTCGAAGGAGATACCCTCTATCGTCGATGATGAGACGTGGAAAGCAAAAAAGAGTGTGAAGAATTGGTCAGAATTTAACTTTAAGCAGATGCCTGTTCAGGCTACTGTGCCGATTCTGAGAAAATTTCAAAATGATGTCAAGAGCACTCAGTCAGCATTCTTAAATTATCTGGCAGGTAAGGTGGGTACGACGACGGAAGTTGTCCTGGACAAGTATGCTGTAGTATCAGCTCCGTCAAAGTCATACATCATCAAAGGTGAAAAGTATACCACTGACCTATTCTTAGGTGCTTTCGCAGGAGCTGACTCAGAGACGAAAATCTCCATCAGCGTGAATGGTAAAGCACTCCCCGTGAATAGTGAGGGTATAGCCTCTTTCACCCAGACAGCTAACACTACGGGTAAGAAAACCTACACGGCTACCGCATCCATCTATAATCCTGCCACTGATGAGACGAAGAGAGTCACCAAAGAATTCGAATATGAAGTCGGTGAGCGCTCAGTCTCAGTCTCTGCCAGTAAGATGAATGTATTCTATATCGGTGTGGATAATCCAATCGAAGTATCAGCAGCGGGTGTACCGAGTAATCAGGTGAAGGTATCTGCTAGCGGATCCGGTGGAGCTACCATTAACAAATCAGGTGATGGATACGTCGTAAGAGTGACGTCTCCGACGCCTAAGGGCCAATTCGCAAAGATAGATGTCTCAGCTCCAGGGCTGAAGGATTCTAAGCTCTTCAGAGTGAAACGAATACCAGATCCAGTCCCGATGCTTGGTAAGAGTAAGAAGAGTGTGATGGGTAATGGTGAATTTAAGGCCTACAGCAGTCTTAGAGCAGCACTGGATAATTTTGACTTTGATGCGAAATGCAGCATAAAAGGATTTAGATTTGTATACGTGGCTAAGAGACAAGATGCACTCATAGAGACTAATGTAGGAGGAAAATATACTTCAAAGACGATATCCCTCAGAGACAGAGCCAAGCCCGGTGACAGATACTTTTTTGAAAATATCAAATGTAGCTGTCCTGGTGATGTAGCCGCCAGAGATTTAGGTACCATCGGTATTACCATTAAATAGAATATTGCAAAATTCATTTTTGACTATGAAAGATTTACTCAAAATAAGTGCTGTAGCTTGTTGCTTCATCATGTCATATTGCGTTCAGGCTCAGACAGAACTGATCACTGAATCAAGTGAGCCATTGGACGATTACTACATTGATGATGTCGTAGAGCGTACGCTCATGGTGGATAATGGTGTATTGCCATGGGAGCATGTCAGAGAAGCTGATGTCGCGTGGACTCGTAAAATTTGGAGAATCGTAGATGTACGCGAGAAGATGAATCTCGCATTCCAATACCCTGAAATGCCTTTGTTTCAGATTTTGACAGATATGATAGAAAGAGGAGATGCTAAAGCTTTTCTGGAGGATGATTTCAAAGAAGAAATCTTACCTGATGATTTGGCTAATATCATCGCATCTCAGGATACCATAGTCGCCTTTAATGACGAGACCTATGAAGAAGAGGTGAAAATTGTTAAGAATGATCTTGATTTCACAAGCATCAATCGCTTTAGAATCAAAGAGATCTGGTATTTTGATGAGGAAGCGTCTATGATGAAGGTCAGAATCCTCGGAATAGCCCCGATCCAAGATGTCTTTGACCCTGAGACCAATACATTTAAGTACACACAAGCACTGTTCTGGATCTACTATCCAGAGGCTCGTGAGACATTCGCAAAGCACCAAGTCTTCAACGAATTCAATAACATGGCTCCGATGTCATGGTACGATCTATTCGAATCAAGATTCTTCAGTAGTTACATCTACAAAGCATCTAATGCGCTTGATGCACCACTTAAGAATATCTATGACGATGGCTTAGATGCCCTATTAGAATCAGAAAAAATAAAGGCAGAGCTCTTTAATTTTGAGCATGACCTCTGGGAGTATTAATTCTCCTGAATCTATAATAAAAAAGCCTCCGTTGAATGATTTCAATGGAGGTTTTTTATTGGGTATATGTTGGCACGTTGCATGCATAACCCGTAGGCACGTTGCATAACCCGTAGGCACGTTGCATGCAACGTGCCTACGGGTTATTTTTTTTTATCTAAGAATTCTACAGCGATCACGAAGAAGACCATCAGATATTCAAAGGAAACCATCCACAGGTTCTCCTGAAATGGATCATAGGCATAGCTGATGTAACTCATTAGAATGAGCCCTGACCACACCAGCGGATAACGAAATCTGGTAAACGCACAGAGTGCTATCGGAAATAGTAGATACCAAGGATGGACTGTCGTCGCAAGGATCAGATACAGACTGAAGGATAGCAGCCAGTACTTCGCTATATGGTCTTTCCGATCACGAGCATAGCGATACCATAAATACATAATCGAACTAAAGGTGATGAGTGCTAGTAGAGGGCCTATCTTGGCGATCTGATTGTAGCCAGTCAGCTGTATACCCAGCCACCTCAAAGCATAGTAGATGCTGGCATTAAATTCGAATTTTTGGAAATAGAGGTCTACGCTCTGCCAAAAGAAGCCGATGTGCTTGATGATTGGGTAGAATATAGCTACTAACAGTAAGCCCATGGTCGTGAACAGCATGAAGGCTCTGCGGATACCGATGTAGCTGATGATAAAGGGGAATAACATCAGGGGGAATAGCTTAGTCGCTACCGATAGAGCTAAAGGTATGGCTGCGAGTACAATCTGGCGTCGAACAATAAGCAGCCAGCCCAATAAAAAGAACATGATCATCATGCCTTCGAAATGGACATTGCCCATCACCTCTACGATTACCAAGGGGTTAAGCGCATAGATAGATAGCCTTTTGGTCTCTATGGCGTAGTGCTTCAGCAAAGCGATCAGGACGAATAGACAGGCGCATTCGGAGAGCAATAGGATGGCCTTCATGAGCATGGAGATGGACTGCATATCGCTGCTAGGTCCCCACGTGGAGGCTATGAAGACGAGCTGGCTCACGGGAGGATAGACAGTATAGTAGTCTCTGGAGTTCATCTGGTCGTAGATGTGCTGATCCAGCGGGCCACTCATGTCAGTGTCGATCAGTTCAGAAGGCAGATGTATATAGGGATTTATCCCCTGATGAGACAGCCGCCCATCCCAAGCAAATCGATAGATGTCATCCGACAAATTAGGAAAAGAGAAAACCAGGCTTAGCCTAATGCAGATGGCTACAAGCATGATTGCCCAGAGATGATTAAGGCGCTTAAGTAGATAGGCGTATGCTGCAAAAGCAATGCAATATGGTATGAAGATCTGTACGAAATCTCCCTGAGCTGGAATAAACCCGACGTAGCTGATACTGGCTATAAGACTGACTACAGCGACCAGCTGGCTGAGAATACGTCCGGTAGAGGATGCAAATGGCATGACCCCTAAATTAAGATTTAATCGATAGATGCTTAATGGAGAGAATGAAAATGGTGCTGTAGCCTAAAGCTAATAGGGCATGAAAAAGGACAAAGGAGTAACTCTCTGCATAGATAGATCCGACGAGTCCTAAAATGAAATACACAGCAAGGAGACCTTCGAGGATCGTCGTTTTAGATATTTTCTTTTGAATGTATGATTGTGTACTCAGCTTATCAGTGATTTTCTTGATATTGAACTTCGGAGTCCTGATGAAGGCAGACTTCTTGCCGATCAGTCCCTGGATCACTGCGATGGAGTTATGCAGAGAGAGTCCCATAGACAAGGACAAGAATATCGGGAAGAGAAAAATAAATTTAATCAGCATTTTCAAGCGAGACTCTTTTGGCCAGGCCTTACCTACATTAGCTACATAGTACACCTGTATGATCGCTAAGAGGCTGATGAGGAATACCCAGAAATAATTCAAGCTGATATCCATACCACCGATCAAAAACGCTAATGGGACACTAAAGACACCAATACAGAATACACACAAAAACACCGAGCTGCCAAGTAAGTGCACAGAGGCGTGAATCTTCTGATTGAGCGCCAGCTTAGACTTCCATATGGTAGGCAGCATTTTTTTAGCTGTCTCGGCTCCTCCTTTCATCCATCTGAATTGCTGAGATTTCAGTCCATTGATTTCTACTGGCAGTTCTGCAGGTGATACGATGTCTTCTAGGTAGACGATCTCCCAACCTTTGAGCTGAGCACGATAGGAGAGGTCTAGATCTTCTGTCAGTGTGTCGGCTTCCCATCCGCCTGCAGAGTCGATGGTGTCTCTTCTCCATACCCCGGCAGTACCGTTGAATTGGAGTAAATAGTTACCTGCCATGCGACCTCTCTGCTCTATGGTGAAGTGCACATTCAGCTGAAATGCCTGTAGTTCTGTGAGAATAGAATAGTCCTGATTCAGATGCTCCCAGCGGGTCTGCACCACGCCGACCTCGGGATTCTGGAAGTGAGCCATCGTATCGATCAGAAAGGATGATTTTGGCAAGAAGTCAGCATCGAAGATGGCGATGAATTCTCCCTTGGCATATTGCATGGCGTCCTTGAGTGCGCCAGCTTTATATCCAGTCCTGTCAGTTCTTCTGATGTGCTGGATGTTAAAGCCTTTCTTCTCGTATTCTCTGACCTTAGCGGCCACGAGCTCTACCGTCTCATCCGTAGAGTCGTCTAACACGTGTATCTCGAAGCGTTCTTTGGGGTAATTTAGCTGTGTGATATTGTCGATCAGTCTATTGACGACGTATTGTTCATTGTATATCGGTAGCTGGATGGTCACGAACGGCCGTTTGCCATTGAGAATCGGTGTCTCCACCTCTAATTTTTTATTTCTCCTGTATTTGACTAATAGCTGGAACTGGAGCAAGCAGTATATCGTAATGTAGCAGAGTGGGAGCACATAAAGGGCGAGTACGATGTATGATATGATTTGTATGGTCTGCACTGAGCTTATATCAATTTAAATATGGTCCAAAGAATTTTGTGTCCAGCTAAGATGGTGCCCTTGATGGTACCCGAGATTTTAGAGTGGCCAATTCGTTTTCTGTAGTTGACGGGTACTTCCATTGACTTTAAGCCGTGTTTAGCTGCTTTGACTTGCATTTCCACAGTCCAGCCATAATCTTTATCAACCATATTAAGGAACAATAGTTTATCCCAGCTGATGGCTCTGAATGGTCCGAGGTCAGTGAAGCGTACATCATAAATCAGTTTGATGAGATTTGTCGCCAGCCAGTTACCGAAGACTTGCTGCGGTGTCATCGCTCCCGCTTCCAGCTGGCCTAACGCTCTGGAGCCAATCACCAGATCTGCTTCTCCCTGTGATATGGGTGCGATTAGTTTCGTCATTTCTTCTGGATAATCAGAGTAGTCTCCATCTAAAAAGACTACGATGTCTGGCTTTTCGTCCTTGCTTTTGATGTGATCCATGCCCTTTAAGCAGGCGCTGCCATATCCTGGATTATCCTCATCTACCACCGTTGCTCCTTGCTCTAAGGCATTCGCTTTTGTCGCATCACTACTACCATTGTTACAGACGATGATGTCTCTGACGATTGACTTAGGTATATCTTGAATGACCTTCGCTATAGAACCCTCCTCGTTAAATGCCGGTATGATGACATCTACTATGACTTGACCCTTCAATTAATCAGTTGATTTAATGCACCGCTAAGGTAGAATATTATGCACGCAATAAAGTGTATTAAGAAAGACAGCCACATTGATTATTCCACATTTAACGATAAAGCTTTCTTGGATCGTGATTCTCTCACCAAATGCGATTACTTATCCCTTGTGAGGCTCTATTCTCGAGGATAGAATATTTGATGGACTTCATAAATAGAAGCTTATCTTTGCACATTTTATCAGCATATAGCCGTTAGATTCAGGTGACTCGATTTTATCTATTTATAGTACTAAGCCTTGGGATATTGATGCAATATGCCTGCAGTGATGAATCCATCATCAGCGACTCCTCGGCTCAGTTAGTATTTTCATCTGACACCATCACCTTTGATACAGTATTTACTTCCATCGGATCTGCAACCAGGTCATTTCGGGCTATTAATCCTCACAGCGAGTCCATTGTCATTTCTGCCATCGAATTAGGTAACGAAACAGCAAATTTTAGACTTAACATAGATGGGACACCCACGAATTCTGCCCGCGAGCTGACGATTCTGCCGAATGATAGCTTATGGATTTTTGTAGAGGTGACCGTAGATCCAGACATGCCGCTTTCTATCAGCCCCTTCGTAATCACGGAAGAGGTCAATTTTGTCACCAATGGCAATGAGCAATCAGTGACGCTAGAAGCCTGGGGGCAAAACGCCAACTACATACCGAATCGAGAAAGTGGAGGAGAGTTTACCCGCATCAGCTGCCAAGGTGATAGCTTACGCTTTGATGATCCTAAGCCATATGTATTATACGGCATACTGATTATCGATAGCTGTCAGGTGGTTTTTCCACCGGGGGCCGAGATATATGTCCATGGAGGAATTGCTAGAAATGATGACGCGATTTTTAATGACGGGTTAGTGGTCATCACTGAGCACTCCAGCCTCAATTCACGCGGCACGCTTGATCAACCTGTAACGATCCAGGGCGATCGCTTAGAGTCAGCATTCTCAGATGTCTCTGGCCAGTGGTCAGGTATCCGATTCTTGGCAGGTAGTCGAGGTAATCGCATCAAGCATACGCACATCAAAAATTCGCTGGTAGGCGTACGGGTTGATTCTGCGGCATTCCTCAGGATTGAAGATTCTAAAATCCAGAATACAGCAGGGCCTGGGCTGATCGGGATCCATTCTACCATCATCGGCGAAAACCTACTCGTGACTGATAATAATACCTACAGTGCACTGCTCACATATGGGGGTAACTACACCTTCCTGCACAGCACTTTCGCTAACTATGGCAGTCAAAACGCAGCCGTCCACTTAGATAATTTCAGCTGTATCAATAACGACTGCGACCTCGGTGCAATCCCAAATAAAATCAATGCCAACTTTACGAACTGTATCATCATGGGCTCATCAGGTGACGAAATAGAATTACAAGATTTATTCAATGGAGAAGAAGCCCTTGAGTTCAGGTTTAATTTTAATCACTGTATCGTCTCAGTAGATGAATTATTAGAGGCTGATGCTTATCCTAATTTCTTTGATGATTGTGAGAATTGCATCAATGTGACTCGAGATGATCTGCTATTTATTGATCAAGATGTACAGGACTATCACCTGGATACCATGTCAGTCGCGATCGATCAGGGCCGTCCGCTTCCCACTGTCCTGTTAGATTTAGAAGGTAATGCGCGCGATGGTAATACACCTGACATAGGCTGCTACGAATTCCAAGAATAAAAAGGACGAAGCACTCCATAAAAACCTAAATCTATTATATGACTGATGATGGCATCAAGGTCAGGTCTCGAGATGCTGCAGGAGCAGAGGTCTCATGGTTTGCCCCATTATGCAATGGTGATGACGAATATCTGGGTGCTCACGATCCTGCATACAAGAGTAACTGGGAAAACAGTTCTAAGGTAGTCCGCACAGCTGACAGGCTGGGCTACCGAAATATCCTGTGCCCTTCCTCCTATCAAGTAGGTCAAGACACCATGACCTTCGCCTCAGCTGTAGCGCCCCTGACCTCACAGATCAATCTCCTAGCTGCGATCAGGTGTGGAGAGATGCATCCCCCCATGCTGGCCAGAGCTATAGCTACTCTGGATCACATCCTGGAGGGCCGACTGACCATCAACATCATCTCTTCTAATCTGCCAGGAACAAATCTTAGCTCGGAGCAGCGCTACGATAGATCGAGAGAAGTCATTCAGATATTGAAGCAATGCTGGACACAGGACTACATCGATCATCAGGGAGAATTCTATCAGATCAAACTGGATACCACAGAGCCCGTCAAGAGCTATCAGCAGCGCGGTGGGCCCTTGCTTTATTTTGGGGGATACTCCCCGCCTGCAGTGGATCTATGCGCGGAGCACTGTGATGTCTATCTCATGTGGCCTGAGACCGAAGAGAACCTGACAGGTCTGATGCAGAACATGAGTGCGAAGGCTGCCCACTATGGGCGCACCATAGACTACGGACTCCGTGTCCACGTCATCGTCAGAGAGACTGAGTCAGAGGCCCGTGTAGCAGCACAGCGACTGATGCAATATGTAGACGACGAAAAGGGTGCGGAGATCAGGGAGAGAGCTCTGGATGCACAGTCCTACGGCGTCTCCAGACAGGCATCTATGCGGGAGCTGGCTGATATGGAGGGCTTCGTAGAGCCACACTTATGGACGGGTATCGGCAGAGCTCGCTCAGGCTGTGGAGCTGCCATCGTCGGAGATCCTGATCAGGTCATCCAGAAGCTGGAGCGGTATCGAGACATGGGGATTAGATCATTCATCTTTTCTGGATATCCTCACGCTGCAGAATGCGAAAACTTTGCGCGCTTGGTGCTCCCAGCCCTCCAGACCTTCTCGATGCCCGAGCTACAGCAACGCAGGCCCCTGCATACTCCCGATACACCACTGGGTATGGGTGTCAGAAAGTAGGTGAATAATCTTATCTTTCTAATCTAAAATATCACGACAAGCTTGATTGATCTACTCATAGTCTGTGCTTACTTTGCCCTGATCTTTGTTCTGGCTTTATCTGGTCGGACAGGGAAAGATGTGACTGTAGAGCAGTATTTTCTCAGTTCCAGAAATCTGCGCTGGCCTTCTATAGCGCTCTCCTCCATCGCCACTAATATTAATGGCTATCAGTTCTTGGGTATGATGGGCTCAGCTTATTTATTTGGACTCGCCCAAGCCAGTCTGGAGATTAATGCTGTACAGGGTATCCTGTTAGCTGCCTTTATATTCGTGCCTCTTTTTCTAAAGGAGCGGGTGATTACGGTGACGCAGTACATTAAGAAGCGACTGGGTAGTCGCGTGGCGCTATGCTACACGCTGGCTAACATCGCTATATTTTCGACCATCACTTTAGGAGCGGCATTATTTTGGGGTGCTTATGCGGCGGATCTGGTATTTGCCGATTATCTCTCAGTCATCAGTGAGGATCGGATCACCCGAATCTCAGTCATCATCGTGGCGCTGGGTGCATTCTCAGCTACGTATACTTACCTGGGGGGCTTGAATGCGGTGGTGAAAACGGATGTCATCCAGTTTTTGATTCTGCTTACGGGAGGCTTTGTGGTACTCTTCGTCGCTATACATCACCTGGGAGGATGGAGGGAGCTCTACGTGAAGACACCTCAGTTGATGCACTTACATTTACCGGCTGATCATCCCACTTTGCCATGGATTCATATGTTTGGCTTATTCTTCCTTAACATAAATTACTGGTGTGCGAATCAGACCATCATGCAGCGCTCACTGGCAGCTAAGAGCCTGCGAGAAGCTCAGGTAGGCCTCATGGTCGGCGGCTTGATGAAGTACGTGATGGCAGTACTTATCATTATTCCTGGTATTGCACTCTATGGTATACTAGGAGAGGGTGGGCTGGCAGAGCCTGATATGGCATTCCCGTATCTGGTAAAAACCTACCTGCCTGTCGGAGCTAAGGGCGTCATCCTGTGCGCGCTATTTGCATCACTGATGAGTACGGTGGATTCTACGTTCAATTCGCTCGCGACGCTGTGGTCCATCGATATATATAAAGAGTACCTGCACAAAGAAGCCTCAGATCAGCAAGTCGTCGCCGCAGGTAAGAAGGTCATCCTCTTTACCCTTTTCACTGGCATCACGATGGGCTTAGTCTTATTATACCTCAAATTCAAAAACCCTGATGCCGCATTCACCCATACACTAAATGAACTTCGCTATTATATCAATTGTGGTATCGTCGTCCTGATCTGTACGGCAGCGCTGATGGTCAGCCCGAATCAGAAACTGACCTTGATCGCTTTTTTATCTACCATTCCTTTGCATCTGATCATCATCAATGTCTTCCCAGATATGAATTATTTCGTCAGGGCCTTTTGGGTGATCATTATAGCCTTTGGGATTATTTCTGTGAGTGGCTTTCAGCATGGCTGGCGCAGCTGGAAAGATTTATTGGTGTATGAGTCGCAGGATATAAAGTGGGTGGGTGTAGCTTTGGCGATTTCTCTGGTCGCTCTGCATGTTGTCTTTCATTGATACACCTGCTTCATATTTGGTCAAAATAGTGAGCTGAATAAACACATGCAAATGGGTATATGCTTCAGGTTTTGCTAAGCATAATATACTTCTTTCTAAGCTATATCCACCCGATCAGGATCAAAACCTAACTCATCAATCCGACGGTCAGCTGCTGCGCGACGCTGCGCTTCCAGCTTTAGCTGCAGTTGTCTTTGGATTTCCGCTTGTCGAAGGGCTTCTCTTTGAGCTTTCGTGTAGACAAATGCATCTCTTGGCAAGAAGTAGTGCTGTGCTGATGGATCTTCATCAGCCCATGGGCTGGGTCGTGGGACCTCATCCTCCTCGATGGTGCTTTTAAAAATGAAAGAGACGACGATGCCGATGATAGCACCGAATAAGTGGCTCTCCCAAGATATGCCTTCTTGATCTGGCAAGAGACCCAGAAAATACCCGCTGTACAGTACTAACACGACTAAGGCTAAGACGATGCTTTTGATATTACGCCGGAAGATGCCATTCCAAAAGACGAAGGAGAGTAGTCCGTACACTACGCCGCTGGCCCCAATGTGATAAGCCATACTGCCAGAAAACAGCCAGACCATAAGCCCCGTGGTGACGTAGATGATCAAGAAACTGATCAGGGCCACCTTGCGATAAAATAAGAATACGATCAGTCCCAAGACGAGTAGGGGCACCGTATTAGAGATAAGATGAGTGAAGTCACCATGAATCAGAGGCGCTAAGAATATACCCTTGATACCCATTACCGATCTAGGAAAAATACCGTAGTCAGTGATATGAAGATCCAATGCAATCTTGGAGATGTGTATGACCCATATCAGAATGATGAAGTAGATCGGAAATCTAGCAGCTTCGAATAATTCTTGGGTCTCCTTCTTCACATGAGAGGTATTATTGCTCTAAGATAACTGCTGAGCTGCGACATAGGTTCACCATGCCTCTTGCTTATGATGTGTATCTTCTTTTCACGATTTTGATGAATTGTTCTGCTTTTTTCTTTTTGGCCTCTGCAGCCCATTCATATTGACTCGCGACAGAGTGGATCAGAGCTTCTGATGCTTCGTCAAATGATGATAGGCTATTCAGCTTCTGAAGAGTCTGCTCAAATGCCTGGCTGTCACCTCCGAAGAGCTGCTGTATGGTGAAGAATTTTTCATTGATGCTCAGTGCTCTGGTCAGATCGCTGATCGGTAGCATGCTCAGCTTGTCAGATAGATCATTCACTGGATTATCTTCGAAGAGAGCGATTAGATCGGCATCTACATCATTAGTCACCGTTTGATTGATGAGCTCTTTTGCACTGACGATGGTCTCTTTGTCAGTGATGGCCTCTGGGTTTTTATGGGCGGTAAGATCAGAAGCAAGTATTTGTGATGCAGGCGCTGGTGTTTCTTCTTGGACGATTGGTGCTTCTGGTGCAGGCACGGGGCTTATCTCCGCCTCTGTGAGAGGCTGTTGCAAGGTCTGAGGCTGCTCCGTGACCACTGGCTGTACGCTGTCTGGAGCGCTCTCTGTAATCGGGGCCGCTGCGGCTGAGATTACTTGTGGCGCGACGGGTGGCTGGATTACTTGTTCTTGGCTGTGCTGCGGGCTTGTACTGATAGCTTGCGCCTGCACTTGCTGACGGCTAGTGTCATGAAAAAGGTCTGTGTCACCATTACCAGATACGAAGGCATCGTAGAAGTCAGTGAGGTAACTCTTCATCAGCTGCATCTCCATCGAAGAGGCGTGAGCTTCATTTTCTTGCAGAGTCGTGTAGAGAGAAGTTATTTTCTTAAGAAGTAGGCTTGATTTTTTATAATCCATCGGTCGGTATTGTATAGTGATAAAAACAGAATTGGATGAATATTTATTATTCGTCCAAAATTGAATATTTTGTGGCTCGCATTCAAAATATTCTTAATATGAAGAGTGCAATTGTCATTCCAATTATTTTTTAGCAACGAGATATATGTTCTTAGAACCCAATTTTAAAGGTCAGCGAAGTGGATGGATAGAAGTGATCTGCGGGTCTATGTTCTCTGGAAAGACAGAAGAGCTCATCCGCCGTCTGAAGAGGGCCAGGATCGCTAACATGCGCGTAGAGATCTTTAAGCCTGCTAAGGACAGCCGCTATGACATGACCAAGGTCGTCTCGCATGATGAAAATGCCATCATGTCGATACCCGTATCGCGCAGCGAAGAAATTTTGGAGAAGTCAGCTGATATAAAAGTGATCGGTATAGACGAGGCCCAATTCTTTGATGATCAGCTACCACGTGTCTGTGAGACCTTAGCGCTGAGGGGGGCGAGGATCATCGTAGCTGGCCTGGATATGGACTTTAAGGGTCACCCCTTTGGCCCGATACCAGCTTTACTGGCTATGGCAGAATACGTGACCAAGGTTCATGCGATCTGCCCTCACTGTGGTAATCTGGCGACTCATTCTTACAGATTGACGGCTGAGACGGAGACCATTGTCCTTGGCGAGAAGGATAAGTATGAGCCTCGATGCAGAATCTGCTACCAGATGGGTAATATTTTAGATTTTAAATAGTGACGGTATGCCAATTAGGCATGAGCTTTCATGGCATCATCGACGGCCATCGAGTTCGGGCTGTAGTACCGTCGGTAATAACACAGAGTGCATATTTAGCCTCAGATTAGCCTTAGATTACTGGTAATTAATAATGAATGATTGCTACATTAGCGTTCTTTTAATATGATCCATATTAATCCACCAATCGCCACCAGGCACTAATTTAGAGGATGAGCCAAAAATTTATTAATTCGGCCTTGATCTCAGTCTATCACAAGACGGGTCTGGAAGATATCGTCAAGCGGCTTGATGATCTCAATATTACCATATACTCCACTGGAGGGACTCAGAAATACATTGAGAATCTCGGAGTAGCCGTAGAGACAGTAGAGAATCTGACTTCTTATCCATCCATTTTAGGTGGACGAGTGAAGACGCTGCATCCTAAAATATTCGGTGGCATCTTAGCCAGAAGGGAGCAGGAGCATCTGACAGAGCTTGCCGAATTTGATATTCCTCAGATCGACTTGGTGATTGTGGATTTATATCCTTTTGAGGAGACGGTGAAGCAGAGCGAGGACGAGGAGGAGATCATTGAAAAAATTGACATCGGTGGGATATCCCTGATCAGAGCGGCAGCTAAAAATTACAAAGACATTGTCGTCATTCCCTCATCAGCTCAGTACAGCGAGCTCTTACAAATCCTCAATGAGAAGAGTGGTATGACGTCACTGGAAGATCGAAAGTCGCTGGCACGCAAAGCCTTCGCCGTATCGTCTCACTACGATAGTGCGATCTACCACTACTTCAATCCTGATCTGCAAAACCTGAGAATCTCTCATAATGAAGGTAAGAGCCTACGCTATGGAGAGAATCCGCATCAGAAAGCCATCTTTTACGGGGACTTCGATCAGAAATTTGAGAAATTAGGTGGTAAAGAATTATCATATAATAACCTCGTCGATGTCGATGCAGCCGTAGACCTCATCCATGAGTTTGAAGATGACCAGCCTACCTTTTGCGTCTTGAAGCACACGAATCCTTGTGGAGTCGCCACCAGGAACACAGTGTCAGAAGCATGGGACGCCGCACTGGCGGGTGATCCTGTCTCTGCTTTTGGCGGCATCCTGATCACGAATGCAGAGCTGGATATGGAGACAGCTGAGAAGATCAATGAATTATTCTACGAAGTGCTCATCGCTCCAGCATATGCTCCAGAGGCACTCGAACTATTGCAGAAAAAGAAAAAAAGAATACTCCTACAAATCAAAGATTTTTCCATCCCCACAGAGAGAATGAAGACCATACTTAATGGTGTCCTGTGGCAACAGAGTGATATCGTAGAGCAGAGTGATCATGACTTCAAGCCTGTCACTAAGAGACAGCCGACTGATGCAGAACTGCAGAATCTTATTTTTGCTAACAAGTGTGTGAGAAACCTGAAGTCAAACACCATTGTCTTAGCCAGAGATAATCAGCTCTTAGGCATGGGCTGTGGTCAGACCTCGCGCGTCGATGCATGTAAGCAGGCCATAGACAAGGCGATCAGGATGGGCTTTGTATTAGAAGGGGCGGTGATGGCATCAGATGCATTTTTCCCTTTTCCGGACTGTGTAGAGATCGCTTCTAAAGCTGGCATCAAGACCGTGATTCAGCCTGGCGGATCGATCAAGGATCAGCTCAGTATCGATTATTGTGATGCGCACGATGTGGCCATGGTATTCACAGGTATTCGTCACTTTAAGCATTAATCTCAGTGGGGCACAGCCTTTGCATTGATATCGGTAATACCAGAGCAAAGATTGCTGTCTTTGGTGATCAAGGCATGATCACTCATGACTTCAGATCCAGATTGTCACAGCGGTATATTCTTGGACTGTTAGCTGAGTATGATATTGACTCAGCGATCATTTCGTCTACGAGATTCAAGAATAAGGCATTTGTCAAAGCGATCAAGAATGCGGTACCGCTCACGGAGCTGAGCTTTGAGACGACAGTCCCCGTCAATAATATGTACAGCACACCTGAGACCTTAGGCATGGACAGGATCGCCGCAGCTGTGGGAGCATACACCAAAGAGCCTGGTCGAGCACATCTTATCATTGATGCTGGTTCCTGCATGACGCTGGATGTAGTGGATGAGTCAGGTCGATATTTAGGTGGTAATATCTCACCTGGCGTACACATGAGGATTAAAGCAATGAACGATCACACTGATAAATTACCACTGGTAGACATCGCTTATCACGATGATATCATTGGTAAGAATACGGTGATGGCATTACAAAATGGAGCAGTGAGAGGGACGATCTTCGAAATCGAAGCGTTCATAGATCATGTGAAATCTCGTTATCGAGGGATTAACACAATTTTAACCGGCGGAGACGCAGAATTTTTGGCTAATAAGCTGAAAACTAAGATATTAGCGAACCCTTACCTCGTGTTGGAAGGATTATACAAAATACTAAAACATAATGCTTAAATACTTATACGCAGTTACGATATGTGGCATTATGTGCTGTACTTTGTCTGGGCAGTCTGGAGGCATTAACTCACCTTTTTCTCGATTTGGCATCGGTGATTTGGTCGATGTTAATCCCATCTATCTCAGGCAAATGGGAGGGACTAATGCTTCTTATGCAGATAACTATCACATCAATCATGTGAACCCTGCCTCGCTTCCCTTTTTAAGAGCTACCTCATTTGACATCGGACTGGCGGCTAAATACAGGACCTTATCTGACGATGCTAATACGACAAAGGGCTGGAGTGGAAAATTAGAATATCTGTCACTTGCGTTTCCTCTTCGCAATCCACTCAATGAGGTCTTTGATCGAGAAGTGCGAGATCTGCGATTTGGCATGAGCTTCAGTCTGCTGCCAGTGTCCAGAGTATCTTACTTGATCTCTAATGATGCCTCTGACGAAGAGCTGGGCGAGTTCTCTCGTGACTTTAGAGGCTCAGGAGGAACCTACAAGGTGCAGTGGGGTAATGGAGTGAAGTATAAACATTTCTATGGAGGTATCAATCTGGGATATGTCTTTGGGAAGATTAATTATGAGAGAAACTTAGAATTTGAAGACCTCAATACCTTTGATATTCGATTCTCTAATAATTACAGCATGAGGGGATTTCAATATAATATCGGATTGATATACCAATTAGTATTAAACGAAGAGAAAGCCACTGATGATTCTAATGTGTCGATTCAAGCCATTAATTTTGGAGTTTACGGTAATAGTGCTACCTCGCTCTCTATAGATTATGAAGAATTATTCATCAATGAGTTTGGCGCATCATTCACAGGTAGTGTTACCGATACCTTAAGTTTTGAATCAGGAATACAGCGATCAGGGATGCTGCCAGGTCAGCTCGGTATAGGTATGACTTACTTTAAGGGCAGTTCGCTTAGCTTGAGTCTTAATTATGTCTTAACAAGATGGAGCCAATATGAGAATGAGGCTAATCCCGAGACACTTTCTGATACTTATAAGCTATCTTTTGGCGGATTCTACCGTCCTAATGTAAAGTCCTTCAAATACAGGAATAGAGTTTTCTATAGATTTGGAGGCTATATTGGAAAAGATCCAATATCGATTGACAATAATCAGCTGTCTACATATGGCGCTACTATGGGATTCGGACTCCCATTTGTCTACCAGAGAAAAATATCTCACATCAATCTTGGCTTCGAAGTGGGGCGCAGATCGGTAGGTACCATCCTTCGTGAAACTTTTGTTAAACTCGGAGTCGGCCTAACTTTCAATGATGATGAGTGGTTTATTAAGAGAAAATATAATTGATCTAACAAAATTGCAGAGCTATGAATTTTAAAGCCATTTTCACATTTACATTATTATTTATTGCAGGATTTGCGATTTCACAAAATTGTGCGTCTTGGAATGAGCTACCTAACAAAGACGAACTCGAAGGTGAGCATTCTGTATACAGGTCTCACGTAAAAGCAGAGGAGTATGAGACTGCATTTAAGCACTGGGAGAAAGTATATGAAGTAGCACCAGTCGCTGATGGACAAAGAGATTTTCACTTCACGGATGGCATTAAAATATACAAGCATAAACTAAAATCTGCTGCAGAAGCTGACAAAGCAGCTATAAAAGCTAAGATCATCGAACTGTATGATGGCTGTATCGCCTGCTACGAAGCTGGTAAGATAGCCTTCAAAGGTGGGGATGAAGCAATCAAGCAGAGAGTAGGGTATCTCAAAGGCCAGAAGGCTTACGACATGTACTACGAGCTCAATAGTAACTATTCTGCTAATCTGGAGGAACTGGACCAGGCGGTAGCTATCACAGGAGATGAGACCATGTATAATGTGTTGATCCCATATGCGACGATCGCGACCTACCAATTTCAGAAGGAGAAAATCGATAAGGAGAAAGCAAGAAGCATATTTGATAATATAGTCGGTATAGCGGAAAGAAAAATCGAAGAAGGTGGAAAATATGCTGCATACTATGAGAATGCCTTAGCTAACATCAACTCCGAGAAGTTAAAAATCGAAAGAGACATCTACGACTGCGAATACTTCAAAGCGAAGCTCAGACCACAGTATGATGCTAATCCAGATGATCCTCAATTAGCAAAAGAACTATATGGTCAGCTTATCAGAAGAGGATGTGACAAGACTGATCCATTAGTCCAAGAGTTAGAAAAGAAATATGAGAAATGGGCAACACAGGTCAATGCTCAGAAGAAAGCAGAATTCGAAGCTAATAATCCAGCTCTGCTGGCTAAGAGAGCGTATGATTCTGGTGATTATCAGGGAGCGATCAATAAGTATAATGAAGCAATTAACGGAGAGGCTGATCCTGCGAAGAAAGCCAGCTACCATTTCTACATTGCATCTACCTTATTCAGAAAAATGAAGAAGTATGGCGAAGCCAGAACAGAAGCTAGAAAAGCCATCTCTTCTAATCCTAATTATGGCAGAGCGATCATGCTGATCGGTGATATGTATGCTACCACTGCGAGGTCATGTGGTGACAGCTGGAATCAGAGACTTGCGGTATTAGCTGCTTCAGAAAAGTATAGAAGAGCAGCATCACTTGATCCTACTGTTGCAGATGAGGCGAATGATAAAATATCAAAGTACAGAAGCTCTATGCCGAATAAAGAAGAAGGATTCTTACGAGGTGTCAAAGCGGGCTCGAAGCAAAAAGTAGGATGTTGGATCGGAGAGACAGTGACAGTGAGGTACTAAGAGAAACACATTAGAGATAAAGATAAGGTCAGTCCAATACTATTGGGCTGGCCTTTCTTACTTTTACAGCCGCACTATTCGTAGGTGCTCCACTTTCTGAATAAAAATAGAGATGTCTGCCCATGAGTCCTCAGCCCCACATCATCAATCCTCATCTGCAAGAGACAATGAGTGCTTCTGCAAAATATCTTGCTTTAGTGGCGCTGCTTTTATTCACTGTGTTTTCATTTTACTTATTCACTAAGTACGATCAAAGTCGAGAAGACAAGAACCTGGTAGCCGAATATCGAGATCCTGACTACAGTCTACTCCAAGTAGAGAGCAGCTCCTTAGATGATACCTGGACACAGGCTACGATGACATTTATGATGAAGGATTATCAGAAGTCGCTCAGCCTGATGGATGAGCTGGAGGGTGATAAGGATTTTATGGCTGTCCACAATGGTAAATACCGTCTGATGAAGGGTGTCGCCTATCTACGGACAGGGCAGCATCAGAAAGCCGAAGGATTATTGAATAACCTTCAGTCAGCTGGCGCGTACCATAATCAAGCTCTATGGTACTCCGTGATCAATTATATGCAGCAAAAGAAATATGGTCAGGCGAAGGATAAGCTTGAAGAAATAATCCAGGCCGAATATCACCCTAAGCGAAAGGAGGCAATCATCATCCTCAAGGGAATGGATGAATAGAGAGCGGAGATGGCAGATGTTGACGTCCAAATGAATATGTAAATAGTGAAT
>CALFUK010000087.1 GCA_937929945.1 uncultured Saprospiraceae bacterium | reverse complement strand
ATTATATACCGCTGTATCATGGCTGTAGCCATCTAAGTTGGCATTGAAATAATCAAAGCATTTGTCGAGTCTTTCCTTAGCCTCGGAGAGACTCACTTTAGTTAGATTCTTATGTTCCCAAGTATGCGGCATGACTTCGTGACCACGGCCCACTAAGTCATTCCAATCACTGAAGTCACCCATGAGCTCAGGCAGTATCCAGGGATCGATGGCTTGGAAAGAAGGTAGATGACCACTGGCGATCACATTCAGGCAGGCCTGTGATCCATAATTTTCGTGGATCTCTGCGACTCGGTGGAAAGACTTCTTAAAGCCGTCGTCAAAGCTGAGAGATATGATGTGGCTTTTCTCTTTGGGAGCTGTGGACTTTTTACTGACTGGATCTGAGCAAGATGTAAGAGGGTATATGGCTGCTGTTATTGCGGATGATTTTAGGAATTGTCTTCTCTTCATGTCTTTAAATTTCAGGGCGAAATGCTAATCAGTAAATAACTAAGGCTTAATCATCCACTTGGGATTCTTAATTATTTAGGTGATAGACATTTCATATGTTTAAAATTTCAGGGCGAAATGCCAATTAGCATATAGCTAAGTTTACTCATCCACTTGGGTGACCTAATTATTTACGTCATAGACGTTTCATATGGCTTCCTCTTTTTCTGTCGTGGATCTAATAATTCCCATTTCTAAACCTCGCAGTTCGGCTAAACCTCTCAATCGGCCGATGGCAGAGTAGCCAGGATTCGTTCGCTTTTGGAGATCGTCTAGCATCTTGTGGCCATGATCAGGCCTCATGGGGATGTGGACGTTTTGGTTTTCTCCTGCTTGTAATAAGGCCTTCATGACTGCGTACATATCGACGTCTCCTTCTAGATGATTGGCTTCATAAAAATTGCCTCGTGCATCGCGTTTAGTCGCACGCAGGTGGATGAAGTGTATGCGCTCTGCGAATGCATTAATCATCTCAGGAAGATCATTGTCTGGACGTACCCCGAAGGATCCAGTACAGAAGCATAGGCCATTATACCGAGAAGGTACAGCATTTAGTATGGCCTCTACATCTGATGCTGTACTGACCACACGTGGTAAGCCTAATAAGGGTAAAGGCGGATCATCAGGATGGATGGCTAATTTGACATCGGCCGCTTCGGCGATGGGTGTGATCTCCTTCAGAAATGAGATCAGGTTTTGTCTGAGCACTTCTGCCGTGATCCCTTGGTATGAGTCTAGTCTGGACTGAAGGTCTGACAGGTCAGCCGTACTCTCAGTGGTGCCGCCTGGGAGTCCTGCGATGATATTGTGGATTAGCTTCTTCTTAGCCTCTTCCGACAGCTGAGAAAAGTATGCTTTGGCTTGCTGCTGCTCAGCGAGCGTGTAGTCGCTGGCAGCGGCTGGTCGCTGTAACAGGTAGAGATCGAATGCTGCGAATGCATCGCGCTCAAAGTATAAGGCGGTGGATCCATCGGGCATGAGAAAGTCCAAGTCTGTACGAGACCAGTCCAGGATGGGCATAAAGTTATAAGTGACGATCCGGATACCGCAGTCTGAGAGATTGATGATGCTCTCTTTATAGTTAGCGATGTACTCCTGATACCGGCCAGACGCCCTCTTGATGTCTTCGTGTACGGGGATGCTCTCTACCACTGACCAGCTGAGGTCCGCAGCTTCTATGATCGCTAATCTTTTCTTTATTTCTGCTTTGGACCACACGGCTCCATTCTCCACATGATGCAGTGCATGGACGACACCCGTAGCCCCAGCTTGTTTAATATCGGCCAGACTGACACTGTCTTCTGGTCCGTACCACCTCCATGTTTGTTCTAATTTTTTCAAGCTATCATACCATTTTAATCAAAAAATCTATACTCCGCTGAATGCACTAAAGCCACCATCCACAGGCACGATGATCCCTGTGACGAAGGAGGACCGATCATCACAGAGCCAGAGTAAGGTGCTCACCAGATCTTCAGGGTCGCCGAATCTTTTTTGCGGTGTCTGACTGATGATGGTCTCACCTCTCGCCGTGAGTGTGCCATCTTCATGCAGTAGTAGGGCTTTATTCTGTTTGGCGACGAAGAATCCTGGAGCTATCGCATTGACTCTGATACCCTTCCCCGACTTATTAGCCAGCTCCACGGCCATCCACTGAGTGAAGTTGTTGATAGCGGCCTTAGATGCTGAGTACGCGACGACTCTGGTGAGAGGTGAGTAGGATGCCATCGACGATATATTGACGATGCATCCCTTGCCTTGCTTCAGCATCGGCTTAGCGAAGGCCGCCGTAGGTATTACAGTACCTAAGAGATTGAGATCATTCACTCTTTTAAAGTCTTCTATCGAGATATCAGTGATCGACTGTTCAGGCATCACGGTAGCACCTGGCATATTACCTCCAGCACCATTCACTAGGATGTCTATTTTACCTGACTGGCTGATGATTTGCTCTACAGCCTGTTTTACGGAAGCTTCTTGGAGGACATCGCAGGTGATGGTCGATATCTCATGACCCAACTTAGCAAAATCTTCCTGCATCAGCTGTGCATCTTGTTCATTCCGATTCAGGACATACACATGCACTCCTTGCTCCGCTAGGCCTTTAGCAAAGGCTTTGCCAAGGACTCCACTTCCACCAGTTATTGCAGCTATTGATCCTTTCATTTATTTTACTTTTTTTAAATCCAAAGGCCTATATGCGAATAACTCCGTGCGATCATCCACTGAGTTGTCTTCCTTATCGACCTTTTATATACTTAATTTTTGCCTGTCTTCCAGATAAGTAAATATAGTTCTTAATGGGCAAGGATAATCATTCGACTGATGAATGATTTTCTGGCGGCAGGTCGACAGGTCATACTTAGTGTGCTCTTGTGTTTTAAAACGGCACAACTCTGGCAGAATCGTGTTATTAAAAATTTTGGTCAAGTTGACTTGGGTCAGTGGTTAAGGGTGCAAAACCATGAAATCTAAATGCTCACTCTTTGATCAAACGACAAACAGAATGCAGCAGCGTCATGGACTCCGCCAGATTAATTAGTTGCCGCAATCAAAGGCCGCTTTCAAGGCTTTTAAATTCACTAAGTCATCAACAGATGACACCACTGAGGGTCAGTATTTTCATCATAGCATGTAGATAAATGAAATGGCGTTTATTTGAGCTTTGAATTCAGGAGGGTTAGCTTTTGTATCTCCGCCAAATGACGAACCATTAGGTCCCAGCCATTATGTCAAGAAGATCAAAATTCAATCCTTAAAGCAAGCTGCCCTTTTCTACATCATCTTATTTGCAGCTACCGATTTCTGCTATGAAGGTGGCATTCTGATCCACAGAGAAGTCTGGCAGCAGCAGAATACATCGACCTGCTCTGAAGGTGACGTCGGATCCTGATTCCAATATCTCATTACTGACTACTGAGATATTAGCCTGATAGGTGCCTCGCATAGGAGGGATGGGGTCAGACACGATCAGTTCATCTGGACACTGATTCAGAGAGATTCTATCGATGGCGACATCACTCCTGTCCGTCGAGCCAGTCCTGCCTTCGAAGGTGATGATGATGTCCTCTCCAGCAAAATGAGTTAGATCCAAGGTGTGCTCTATCCACTGATCACCCTTATCTCCAATCGCCGTATATACGACCACGGCTTGGTTTAGGATCATTCTGATGATCCCCACGCGGAGCTGATTTGCAGAGCTACCATTTAGGTGGTAAGCAAAGCTGAGTTTGAGCTCTTCGCCTTCACTTAAGCTGATGCATGGACTTTGGATCACAGCTCGCTGCTGAGTTGCTCCAGTAGCTTCGACGTATATGTATTGACTGCCCTCATTTGCAGAGGATGGCCCAGTGCCTATTGTAGGCGTGGAGCCACTTCTCACAGACCAGTTAAGGTCATCATTCGTCCGCTGTCGCCACCCAGTGATACCAGATTCAAAACCATCGAACCAGCCTTCTTCTTCTAACAGCTGACACTCATTGATGGGTGTCCCTACGCACTGACAGTTGACATTGAGCTGATCATTATGAGTGCTCGAGTCCCAATCATTGCAGGGTGTGCCGATGATGCAGTCTTGGCTATAGACAGTGCAAGCTGCACAGAGCAGGATCAAAATAAAGCTGAACTTCAAATATGGCATAAGAGTGATTCTTAATGGGTTTAAAAAATGGAGTATCCACTATATAGAGTCAAAATACATACCATGATTACAAATGGTATAAATGTCACAGCGTTTAGGCAGTCTAATATCAAGCTGTGTAATAGAAGTATGCAGTCGATTGGTAAGTGATCAGACTACCATTTTTAATTCGCTGATTTGAGGTCTATGATACAGCCGTCTTTGGAGTGAATGTCGATTTCAGCATTTAATTTTTTCCTGAAAGTATAAGGATGCTAGTGGGATAAAATATTGGAAGACTGTGAAAAAAATGAAATGTGAATTACTTTATGGCATACAGCCATCTAGTTTGATCTCAAAATCAGCAAAGCACTCAAAGCCTGCATCGAGCAGTACATATGCTGCTGCGTCGTACACGATGCCTGGTGTCGTCACGACAGCACTCCCGCTCGTCTTGATGTGATCGCTCACGGTATATGATGCATTCGGTATGTTTGGTCCTGCATCCGAGATCGTGATTTGAGCAGGGCATGGGGCAGGTACGGTGGCGCTGTGCAGACAGAAAGATTGGTCTGTCCCGTTTTCTGTCGGGTTGAAGCTCATCTGCAAATAGTACTGTTGGTCTACCACGGGGACAGTCAGGGTAAGTGAGCCTGGTGTGCCGCTGAAATTCAGAATTTGACCACAGCTTAACTCTGAGCCTCCATTAGATGGACAGGCGGAGAATATCGTGTAGAAGGCTAGTATTCCTGGATTAGAGGAATATTCTAATGTGATGCTGGTAGCGTTTGCAGTGAAAGAGTACCACAGATCCACCCAAGAAAAATTATGACATGAGGTCGTCACACCAGAAAAGCTGGTGTTATTCGTATCAAAATTCAAATAACTGCAGCTGCCAAAGTCCACGGCTACGGGTGTCGCTGCGGGGCAATCATTATTTGGCGGCCCCAGGCAATCATAGGTCATTGATATGATGGCATTGTCCGTAATCGGCATCGCACAGACAGAGTCAGAAGAGATGACTAGAAAATTGATATTCCAGCTACCTGCGTTACCCAGGTCATTCACATCTATATCTAAGCTGATCTTTCCTTCGACTACGTCCCAATAGGGAGCAGTGGTGGATGGCGCATTGCTGTAACTGATGCCTGCTGGAGGAGCTGCTGGGACCCATACCTGACCCGTGAAGCCACAGTCAAAGGTAAAATTGACAGTCGTCGTCTGACAGGTGAATTGAGTCACATCAGCCTGTACAGAGAGAGCCGCTGCATATAGCCAGTAGGAGCTGATGATGAGCGTCGTCAGTATAAATCGAATCATGATCAGTAAGATAGAATGTAGGCTCTGATATTAATCGATGGTGGGAAAATTTAACTTGTTAAACCTGCACTATTCTCATGTGGGCGTCTTATTACCACTGAGGATATTAGTCTAATCGAAGAAGGCTGATCAGTATAAAAATCTACTTTAAATATTTCGAAAAGTCTGCCCGATGCTTGCGGTCTCGCGTGAGCTCATGCTGATAGATCAGTCGTCCCAGCTCAGCTAAAAAGGGTATCCCGAGCTCCTCGTATTCGTAGTGGCCATCATTGAAGATACCATTATCATTGACCAAAAGGGTAGCCGTCAGAAAAAACTCCACACCTGACTCAGTGTCAAAGATGTAAGCGCAGTCAGTCAGCGTCCCATAAGCGAAGCCTACTTTATTAAAGATGTGGATGTGATCTGGAATTGCTTCTTTTGTATCACCGTAGAGGAAGAATTTCACATAGCCATCATAGTCCTCTTCTTGATCTTCCAGGTAGTCATAGTCGCTCGGATATTTTGACATGGACTCGTACAAAAATCGATAGTCATCATCGCTCAGATTAAACCGCTCTGCCGCTGGAAAAATGTCAGGCAGAATCACTCGGTGAAGGCTGGACTCTAAGTCTTTGATATTGATAAAATTTTTCGCTTCCATATCGAAGGGCTTCATGATGATGCTGTCCAGGACATCGTCATAATAGCCTTGTCCTTTCTGCATGCCTGTCAGATAGGGGAAGCTGAGCGAATCCCCAGCGTAGCTTTCATTTTGGTGATAGACCACCGTGCCATCATGCTGGAGGAAGCTGACTGGATTGCCATATTTATTGTCTTTGGTGGTGAATCCAGAAATTCCCACTCGGGTTCTGATTCTGGAATTGCCGAATGCACCTATATCTTGTAAGGTCTGATTCAGTCGTTCTTGTCCACAGAATTCGTAGAGTCTGTTATAAGCATCATTGTCACTGACCACGAATAATTTATTGATGTAATGGGCTATGCTGGGCTGACCAGATGCATGTGTCGTGTCACTGACTGCGGCTTGCTGCGGTGGCCTGATGCTGTCATGATGCATGATGGTATTCCGATCGATCGAGTGGCCTGCAGCGCGTAGCTCATTCAAGTGATGCAGGGCGACGAAGGCTGTGGGCATTTTCACCGTGCTGGCGGGATAAAAATACCGCATGGTATCGACTAAAAATTCATGACTGGTGAGGGTAGGGCTGCCCTCTGCGTCTCGGTCGATCTGCGTATAATTTATCTGTAGCTCATATTTTGGCAGGTCAGCCATGATGGTATTAAAAGCCTCATGATCGGATTCTAATATGGCATCCCAGGAGAAAGGTGCATTCGGAGCGCCGCAAGAATAGAGAAGGAATAAGCAAAGGCTAAGAGCATATTTCATGCTAATAAAGGTAGGGACCTGCAGCCGATATTCGCTATTGATAACTTATAATTGTCAGATTGCTGGACAGACTATTTTCTGCTAATTTAGAGATCAGAAATCGTGGATTGCATCGCAATCTAAATATCTTTAGCTCAGCCAAGATCAAATCATTTGCTTAGCGATGAATTAGGATTGGTAGGTCATCTATCGTATATCTCGTGATCTATAATAAGCATTGATACTCGAAGATGTCTATGACTTAACTGACTATGAGGCCCAAGTGGATGATTTAACTTAGTTAATTATTGATAGGCATGTCGCTCTAAAATTTAAATATATGAAGCTCATCTATTTCTTATTTGGCTTTTTATTCTTGCCTGGTTTTACGACAGGACAAAGTAAGGCTGGCGTCGATCTCGAAGCGCTGGATCAGTATTATCATAAGATGGTGAATGACTGGGATCTACCCGGTGCCTCCATCGGAATTGTCAAAGACGGGGAGCTGATATTCTCAGGGCACTATGGTGTGATGGAGGAGGGCACTACGACTGTAGCCAATGATCAGAGCCTGTACGCTATGGCCTCTAATTCTAAGGCCTTCACTTCGGCTATCATTGGGATGCTGGTACAAGAAGGTAAGCTCGGCTGGAACGATAAGGTCAGAAAACATCTGCCTCACTTCGCTATGTATGATGACTGGGTCAGTGAGCACATCACCATCAGAGACATCCTGAGTCATCGAGTGGGCTTGGGTACTTTCAGCGGTGACAACATTTGGTATAAATCAGAGAAGCCATCAGCAGAATTTATCAAGCACATCAAGCACGTGCCACAGAAATATGAGTTCAGGTCAGGCTATGGCTACTCTAATCTCATGTACATCACTGCGGGAGAAGTCATCAAAGCGGTCACTGGTATGAGCTGGGGAGAGAACGTACAGAAGCGCATCTTAGATCCACTGGGAATGGATCGCAGCATCTGGTCATTAGCAGCCTTAGAAGCTAAGGGTAATTATGCCACTCCGCATGCCAGAAAAGAGGATGAAAATTATAAGATTCCCTGGGTAGACTGGGAGAATGTCGCGGCTACGGGGGGCTTGATCTCTTCAGTGGAGGATATGGCTAAGTGGATGATTTTTAATCTGAATCATGGCATCAGTGGAGGCGACACCTTGCTGACTAGGGAGTCCAGAAATATGATCTGGAGACCGCATGTCAGTCACGGCGTGGATCATACTCGTGAGAATGATTTCAAGAGACACTTCAGTGCCTATGGCCTCGGATGGGGCCTGAGTGATTATCATGGGCGTCTGCGGGTAGGTCATACGGGTGGCTATGATGGATTCATCACTGCAGTGAATCTCATCCCTGATGAGGACCTCGGCATAGTCGTCTTGACCAATGGCGTAAAAAGCCCCATCATGGCAGCGACTTATTATGCCCTGGATCAATTTCTTGGAGTGGAAGGCAAAGACTGGTCTAGCTATTATTTAGATCGAGTCAACCAGAATCAGGCAGCTGATACCAGGATAAAAGACCGCCAAGCGAAGAGAGTCCTAAACACGTCACCCTCTATTTCGCCAGATCAATTTAGTGGCGTCTATCAGTCTGACCTGATCGGTGAGATCACGATCGCGCGGCAGGCTGGGCGGCTGACCTTGGCCTTCCAAGATGCTCCACTTCTTTCAGCCAGCTTGACACACTGGCATCATGATGTATGGGAGATCCACTGGGATCATCCACAAGCGTGGTTTAGCTTTGGCACCATTCAGATAAATGCTGACAATAACTTAAAAGTCACGGGCTTCGATTTTGACGTACCTAATGATGATTTTTTCTTTGAAGAGCTAAAGCCGTATCGTTGATGGTCTTGTCATAATCAAGGGCCAGCGCTGCTGACACAAGCACCAGGCAGGCACTTCATCAGCAGAAGCCCTGCGTTCGTATAAGAGTCAGTTGTCGGGAGATTTATTTTATTATCATTGCTGATGCGAAATGCAGACAGTCCTTGTATACGAATCAAAGAGACTCCAGGGCAATTGATTACCTTGACTCATCTCTTGACAGAATAGGCTGTCTAATTATCATAAACAGATCAAATGAGGCAGACTCTCTTGGTACTATGCACTTTGATGTTCTCTTGCGCAGAATATACACCTGTCACCATCAGTGATGGAGGTGTGGCTGGGACCATCACGGCTCTGATGCAAGAAGCTCTGGACAACAGCCATAACAATATCGACGGCATCGCACTGAGCATCAGCAGTGCTGAAAAAAACATTGACTGGACGGGAGTCATCGGATACGATGGAAAGGATAAAGCTCAGCCGCTAAAGCCAGATCAGCCTTTCAGAATTGCGAGCGTCACAAAGACATTCGTGGCTGCGGCTATCCTCAGACTGCACGAGATGGACAGTCTAAATATACAGGAGCCCATTTCTAACTATATCTCTGCACGGCATCAAGAGATACTTAGGCAAGATAAGTATGACCCAGACAAAATAACCATTGCTCACTGCCTGAACCACACCAGTGGCCTGTACGACTATGCCATGGGCGGCAGCCCCTACATCAATGTGGTGAAGGAAAATCCGAAGAAGCGATGGACGCGGACGGAGCAGCTGGAATTTGCCGTGGAGCACGGCGATCCGCTGGGTTATCCAGGCGAGAAGTATGCTTATGCTGATACGGGCTATATCCTGCTGGGGGAGGTCATCGAGTCTTTTTATGCAGGTGATCTGGCGCTGGGGCTCCGCTCGCTGCTTCGCTATGATCGGATCGGTATGCAGCACACATGGCTCGAATCCTTGGAGGAGGCACCAGCGGACATGAGGCGGCAGGTGCGTCGTTATTTAGGTAGACTAGATGCGCTGCAGTATGACCCCAGCAGTGACCTCTACGGTGGTGGTGGTATCGTATCCACGGTGGATGATCTGCATGCCTTTATGAAGGCACTCTTTAGCGGCCAGGTATACAGTCAAACTGCTACCTTGGATCTGATGCTGCAAGCAGCCAGCTATGATTCTGGCTATGATACCTTAGCAGACCGCAGATATAAGGACTACAGGCATGGTCTCTGGCAGATACAGCTCATGGGTCATGAGGCTTACATTCATTCTGGACTATGGGGCACTCATCTGATTCATCAGCCGAAGCATAAGACTACGCTCGCCATTAATTTTACCAGAGGTGGCAGTGATCGCTTGATTAAAAAATTATTCATGGCTGTGAATCAAGCGGAAATACAATAAGACATGTCGATCATTCAGCTAGACCATATCGATTTCGCTTACAAGAAGAAGGAGCCCGTGCTGACTGATGTGAATATCCATGTACCTCAAGGATCCATCTACGGCTTCTTAGGAGCGAACGGTGCAGGAAAGAGTACGACTCTGCGGCTGATCTTAGGACTGATGAAACCACAGGCTGGCCGCATCAGCCTCTTTGGACAAGATATCAAAGAAAGCTATCCAGCGCACTTAGCTAAGGTCGGCTCTCTGATAGAATCAGCCTCCTTATATGACCATCTGACAGCCACTGATCATCTGAAGATAGCCTGCAGATATTTTAATGTGCCAGCTGACAAAATCAATGCCACACTCCAGCTTGTCAAATTGGGTCACACGGCTAAGAAGAAAACCAAAGATTTCTCTACTGGGATGAAGCAGCGGCTGGGCCTAGCGATGGCACTGCTGCATGATCCAGAAGTACTGATCCTGGATGAGCCGACGAATGGTCTTGACCCTAATGGCATCATCGAGCTCAGGCAAATCATCAAGCAGCTGAATGATGAGGGGAAGACCATTCTACTCTCCAGTCATATCCTCTCCGAAGTAGAAAAAGTAGTCAGTCGACTGGGCATTATCAAGGATGGCTCTATCGTATTCGAAGGGAGCATCAAAGAGCTGCAGGCACTGAGAACGAAGAACATGGTCGTCGTTTTTAAAGTGTCTGACAGTCACGTGGCTATCAATGCATTAGCTAGGAAAAACTGTACACTGATCGATGATCAGCAATTCTCACTCAGGGCTGAGGATAAGGATGACATAGCAGCGATCATCAAAGCCTTGGTGCAGCGTGACATCGAGATATACGAAGTGAAGCCGCAAAGCAGTGATTTAGAAAATATGTTCCTAAATGTGACCAATCATTAGTATGGGCCGATTTCTCAATTCTATATCAGCCGAAATCACTAAACTCAGGTATGCCCCCATCATCTGGCTTTGCCTGCTGGTCATCGGCATGGTCACGGCTATCATCTTCACCGCCAGCTATCTGGATACTGACTCCATCAGTCAGCTTGGGAAAAATCCCTGGCGCAGACATCTATCAGCGAGTGTGGCGATCTTCTCCGTTTTCTTGGGAGTGCCTTTTGCTGTGATGCTGACCAGTACAGCCGTCTTTATCGAAAATCATGCTAAGGGATGGAAGTATGTGTACAGTACACCGAGGCTCAGGTCGACCATTTTTTATGCGAAGCTGATGGCTATTTTCTGCATCATCCTGCTGGTGATTTTGGCGATCATTATTCTCAATATTCTCTGCGCATATGCCTTGGATTTTCTTTTGCCTGAGATCGAGTTTAGGCATTATGACATGCATCTATTTTATTATCTGCCGGACTACCTGCATGCTTTAATTGCCATGCTTGGTGTGATTGGGATTCAGTACTTCTTGAGTCTACGCTTCAAAGGGTTTTTGATACCGATGAGTGTGGGTATCATTGCCTTTATTGTGGGCATCATTGTCGGTAGTTTGAATAAGCCAGCTGCACTATACTATCCTTATAGTTACCCTAATATTGTGAAAGATCACAGCATGTTCACCATAGATGAGATTGGCGTGATCAAATATGGCTGGCTGAATAATGTGGAGATTCACAGCATTTTGATTTTTGTGTTCTTTATTGTTTTAGCTCAGGGTTTGGAGTTGCGGAAGAATATTAGTTAAGGGTATAGGGCTTAAACTAATTCTATACTTAGAAATGTAATACATATCCTTAATGCTATTATAGATATACTTCAAAACCCTGTAGAAATAAAGAATGAAAAAGATGCTGCATAAGCAATTGTACTTCATACAGCATCTTCATTTCATATGTTTAACTTTTGGAACTGAATGCCTGTCAGCAAATAACTAAGTTTACTCATCCACTTGGGTGTCTTAATTATTTACGTCATAGACGTTTCATATGTTTAAAATTCAAGGCGAAATGCCGATCAGCAAATAGCTAAGTTTACTCATCCACTTGGGTGTCTTAATTATTTACGTCATATACGTTTCATAT
>CALFUK010000086.1 GCA_937929945.1 uncultured Saprospiraceae bacterium | reverse complement strand
AATGGAATACATGATAAATTCTGAAATGCGATTGCTTTATATGCCAATTTTGATATATAATTTTAATAATCAACTTTAATGCAAAATATTATAACGCTCAATAGACTATTGATGAATATAAAAAATAGGGCCATCTCTGTGAAAGCCAAACGGTGATCAACCTTCTATTTGTAGAGTCTTAAAGAAACTAAGGAATTGGATTGATAAGAATGGAAATTGTACCTACGGGTCATCCACCTATATTTCATGCCAGCATAGCATATATAAAGTGACTCAGGGGCCAGGACTTATTCTATTGATCAGCTAAAACCAATTGATTCTGTTTCACTTGGTGATTACTGATTGGAAGGCTTAGTTCAAAAGTAGTGCCCTTTTCATTAGAACTAATGATATTCAGCGTGCCCCCAAATGAATGCGATATCTTTCGACAGATCGCCAGTCCGATTCCCGAGCCCTGATAGGTTGTCCTGTTATGTAGACGCTTGAACATTTCAAAAACTAAATCATGGTATTCTTCTTCAATACCGAAGCCATTGTCTTTGACTCTAATCACGTGATTGCTCTCGTGCTTAGCGTAATTTATCTCCACCCTTGGCGACTCATTTTTATTGTATTTGATGCCATTCTCTATCAAATTCTTAAAAACCATAGATAGCCGTGATGGCAAAAATACACTACTCGAAGCTCCAGGGCTTTGATCAATCGATAAAATTATGTTGGCATTTTTTTCTTCGATGGTTTGACGTAAGTCATGCTTAGCTTGTTCGACTAAATTCTCTAAGGAGACCTCCTCTGCATTTTCGTCAATTCCTAATTTAGAATATGCCAAAATATCCTCGATGAGACTATTCATTTGATGCGTGCTGCTATAGATATACTGCAAGTATTCTGGAAGCTCGCTGTATTGCCTCTTATCAATTTTTCGAGAAAGCAAACTGGAAAAACTCGCTATGTTACGCAGTGGCTCTTTCAAGTCATGTGAGGTGATATACGCAAACTGTTCCAATTCCTGATTAGCCGTAAGAAGCTGATCATTGGATTCTTTGAGATTAGATGTCCGTTCTCGTACCTGTCGTTCTAAGAGATCATTGTATTCTTGTTTTTGCTTGTTCTTACGCCACAGCGCGCGCAGGCCTATTGCTAACATCAAGAACAGAATACTCCCAATGATAAATATAATTCTTTGCTGCTCAATGATCGTATTATTTTTTTGTTGCTCTTTTTTTAAAAAGAGATTTTCGGCCTCTCTCTTTTTACCAGCATATTTCAATTCTAATTCAGCAAAGAATTTAATTTTCTCTTGATTATAAAATGAGTCTTGTTCGTTCTTATATTCCTTAAAATAATATAGGGCTTTTTTATATTCACCTAGTTTTTCATAATTCTTCGCCAGTTGTTCGTTTACGAGCATTAGCTTTTCTCTCGTATCAAGCCGTTTGGCTGCTTTTAAAGCTTCTTTTCCATACATCAGCGATAGCTGAAAGTCCCCATTCTTGAAATACCACTTTGACAAGCTCAATCCAGCATCAGGAATATTTTCCATTAGCTGTGCATCTTGGGCCATGGCATAGGCATCGCGATAATAATTCAACGCTAACTCGTGATACTCATTTTCTACATAAATATCACCCAGATTCAGCAATGGATGAACGTCATTCATTTCAAGAGAATCTGACAAACGCAGCGCCTCTTTAAAATGAACAATTGCATTATCTATGTCCCCTCTTTTACGAGCAATAATGCCCAGATTAGTATGTGTAATGGAGGTTCCCTCAAAATATTTATATTGTTTTGCTTTCGTCAAATTTTCTAGAAACCGCTCCTCCGCTTTATCATATTCACGAATTCTCATATACAGGTGCCCGATATTATTTTGGCCAGCCATATACAAGCCATTATCCTCTATTTCATTCGCAAATTCGAGTGATTTATGATAATGCTTTACCGCATCATCTATGCTCCCCAAAGAATCATAGACAATACCTAAATAATTATGTATCCGAGCTAACATCGACTTCCATCCGTACCTTTGAGCAATCTCCAAGCTACTCATAAATGATTCTACCGACAGATTGGTTTTACCTACTCTCTCATATCCACTGCCCTTCAAGTAGTGTATTTCCATAAGCAGACTATCATCCTTTGTGTCACTATTGACATACATCTCATGAGCTTTCAGAGCATAATTCAGCTGCACTTCAGCAGTATCGAGGTAATATAACCTTGACAGATTATTTAGGATGTATGCCTTATCTCTGTCATTCTTCGCAATATCTAATTCTTGCAGCAAAGAATCTATTGGCCCTGATCTACCACATGTGGCAATCAGCATAAACACCCCCAGCATTATTTGCATTCTATTTAGCATGTAGCAGTTGCGATTTGGATAATTGTGACTAGACCCAGCGGATTCCTCCACAAAAATAGAGCAATTTTGCCAGTAAGCCAAGAACTGAACCTTATTGAAAGATTTAAAGACCGATAGACATCCAGATAAAGCCATAAATAGAGCTAGCTCTGAGCCCATCTGATCAGATGAATCTATCCATTCCTATCAGCGGTAAAACCTTGGATTTTGAGTCATTTTTTACTGATCACAGTCAGACTTTGACTACCTTCAAGGGTCATGACCAAAGTACTGCACCTATTCAATGAGTACCTGCCTAAAACTGAGACCTGGGCTCACCAGCTAATCTCTCACTGTACTGGTACGGATCACTACATCGCAGCACAATATTACAATCACTTAGAGGCATTCAGCGAGTCAGTCACCATTCTCAATAAAGCCATGGGGCTAGCAAAAATGAAGCGCGCAAAGCAGTCGCAGTACGATTTTCCGCGCAATGTATTGGGGAACTTATTCAGTCTGCAGCCACTCGTCCTCTCTGAAAAAAGTACCGCAGAACTCGTAGAAAAACATGAGATCGATATCATCCACTGCCACTTCGGCACCACAGCCATAGAGCAATGGGAAGCGATCAAAGACATCGATCTCCCCTTAGTCGTATCCTTCTATGGCTGGGATTATGCCAAGGCCCTCCATGTCAATCCCGCTTATAAATCTGCGTATCAAGACATATTTCACAAAGCGGCGCTGCTTTTGACAGAAGGCAATGCTGGTGCTACCAGATTGATGGAGCTCTCCGCTAATCCAGCACAGATTAAGTCACTACCCCTGGGGGTCAAAATAGATGCCTCGATGACATCTACTCGTCGCTTCAAAGCTGACGGCAAACTCAGACTCATCCAGATCGCCTCCATCGCAGAGAAAAAAGGCCAGCTGCTGACACTTCGTGCTTTTCATAAAATCCTGCGCAAATATCCAAATCAAGTAACGCTCACCTTGGTCGGCGATGATCGCGATATCTACTACGCCGAGGATGTCAAAGACCTGATGGGGCATGATGAACTGAAAGAGGGAATCCAACATATCGAATGGGTAGAGAGTCAACAGCTAAGCGGTCTGATGCAAGACCACGATGTCTTCATCCATCCCAGCCAACATGCTGCTGACGGCGACTGCGAAGGTGGTGCGCCCGTCATCCTGCTGCAGGCACAAGCGAATGGCCTACCCGTGATATCGACGAAGCACTGTGACATCCCAGAGCAGGTGAAGCACGGACTCAGCGGCTATCTGGCTCCTGAGGGTGATGTGGATGCACTGGTGGATATCATAGAGTTATTCATCGATATGCCGGAGGAAGACTATGCTCGGATGTCTACTCAAGCGGCAGAATGGGTTAAAGCTAATTTTGATGTTGAGATGATGGGCGAACAGTTAGTCGGATATTATGCTGCTCTGCTGGATTAAGCACTTAGGCTCTCAAGGAGAAGTCATATGATACAATCGCTAAAATAAAGGTTAAATCAGAATTATTGACGGCATTTTTTTTGTCATACCGCCTTTAAGCTTTTTGATTCAATCTGATAAAAACGAACGAAAAGAAGATGAAAAATAACCAATCGTTGATCCCATAGAC
>CALFUK010000085.1 GCA_937929945.1 uncultured Saprospiraceae bacterium | reverse complement strand
CTTTTTCATTATCTTTCTACCATTCTCTATTTCAAACATTCGACTTATGATTCGCATCTTTCTCACAGTTATATCCATCATTTCTTGTACGACTTTGACTATTGCACAGGACGACGTCACCAGATTAGTTGGAAGTCTCTTAGCAGATACGCCCATAGAAGAAGACCTGCGTGAGCTGTGTGATGAGATCGGAGGCCGCGTCACAGGATCTAAGTCTAATGAGAGAGCCGTAGAGTGGGCCTACCAGAAATTTGTAGACGCCGGAGTCAGTGCAGTGAAAGATCCATTCGAGATGCCGATCCTGTGGCTGGCAGAAGGCAGCAGCTGCCGCGTGAATGAGATCGACTTTGAGCCACTCGTGGTATCTAAATACAATACTGAGCCTGGCAGCTATTCGGGACAGCTGCTGTACGTAGGAAAAGGCACTGCTGCAGAGCTGGATGCCATCGGCAATGAGGCAATAGCTGGTCAATTTCTACTGGTAGAGTCAGATCTGTGTCTGGACATCAATGGTCTCTTCGCAGAATACGCTCATGCCACAACTGTAGAAATGGAAGCATATCATCGTGGCGCACAAGGCATCATCTTCATGTCGTCTCGACCCAATAAAGTACTCTACCGCTTCCTCACAGCAATGGTCACGGCTGACAACATCATACCTCAGCTGGTCATGGCCAGAGAGGACGCCATGCGCTGTGTCAGATCCATCCAGTCGGGTAAGAAGCTGAGCATAGACATGACCATCGCGGCTAAGACGGGACCCGCATTCACTTCGCACAATGTCATAGGAGAGATAAAAGGCAGCGAACGCCCTGAAGAGATCATCGTCCTTGGCGCACACATTGATTCTTGGGCCCTGGGCACAGGAGCTAATGACAATGGCTGCAATGTGAATCTAATGATCGATATAGCCAGACAAATGCAGCAGCTCGGCATTAAGCCCAAGCGAACCATCCGCTTCGCACTATGGAATGGAGAGGAGCAAGGCTACTTTGGATCATGGGACTACACCAAAGAACATGAAGCAGCATTAGACAAACACCTGATGGCACTCTCCGTAGACATCGGCAGTGGAGCCATCAATGGCTTCTTCTCGAATGGCCGCGCTGAACTGGTACCCATTGTCAATGAGGTACTGAGGCCCGTAGCCGCACTGGGAGATTTCACACAGGTCAATGCCCCAATTGTGGGCACTGATAATTTTGACTTCATGCTCCAAGGGGTGCCTAATCTGGTGGCGAACCATCTACCACAGGTCTATGGTCAAAACTATCACGCGACATCCGACACCTATGACAAAGTAGACCTCCGACAACTGAAGATTAACTCTGCTATCATCGGCGCCTTGGCCTTAGGCTTTGCTAATCTGGATGATGAGAAAGCATCAACACTCACACAGCAAAACAGAACCGAAATCCAAAACATATTCGACGATTTTGATCTGGAGTTCACCATGCGCATGTTCGATGTGTGGGAGCCCTGGGTGAAAGAAGAACGAGGCCTAAAATCAAAATAGCCTAGCTATTAGTCTAAGGATAGTCACCAGCTGATCTGCAAGTGGATTATCTTGTGTCCCTATGCTACATCAAGAATCAGATATCATCATCATTGGAGCTGGGCTGACTGGCCTGACACTGGCATATCTATTAGAGGAGACTCAGCTCTCCGTCACCATCCTAGAAGGGCGACCAAGGATCGGCGGCCGTATCCACACCCTCTATCCAGAAGGAGAGCCTCCACAAGAAATGGGAGCCACTTGGCTGGGCATGAAGCATCAAAATCTAATCAGTCTACTGGAAGAATTGAATTTGGAAACATTCCCCCAAGAGCTGGGTGACAAGGCCATCTATGAGCCGATGTCCATCAATCCACCACAGCTGGTGGTACTGCCTGCTAATCAAGATCCCAGCTACCGGATAAAAGGCGGTAGCTCAGCATTGATCAACAGCTTAGCAGATCGACTCAGCAAAACTCAGCTCATAACTCAGCAAGTCGTCAAGAGCATCAAGCAGAAAGATGGAAAGGTGAATGTCACGACTGGTACTGATCAATACACTGCAAATAAGGTCATTAGTACCCTTCCACCATATCTGCTGTGCCATACCATAGACATGCAGCCTCAGCTTCCCTCAGAGCTAACACATCTGGCCAGCCAGACCCATACCTGGATGGGCGAATCCATCAAAGTCAGTCTGGCATACGAGCGCCCTTTCTGGAAGGCAGAGAACAGCAGCGGCACCATATTCAGCAATGTAGGCCCTGTACCAGAAATGTATGATCACAGTGACCTTGACAAGCGATACTTCGCGCTGATGGGCTTCATGAACGGTAATTATCATACGCTGACGAGAACGGAAAGGCGAGAGATGATCCTGAAGCAGCTGACAAAATACTATGGTACACAAGCCAGCACTCCAGTCGCTTATCATGAGACAGTCTGGCGAGAAGAAAGCATGACCTACAGCGACTACAACAGCCATGTGCTCCCCCATCAGCATAACGGACATGCAGCCTATCGAGACTCCTACTGGGATGGCAAGCTGATGATCGCTGGCGCAGAGACTGCTGCTCATCATCCTGGATATATGGATGGCGCCGTCAGTAGCGCAAAGCATGTACTTCATCAAATCACACAACTCAACTAAGGCTTATGTCACTCAAAGAAGTAAGAAAAATTGACCACATCGTATACGCTGTCCATGACCTGGATCAAGCAATCAAAGATGTATCTGTACTCACAGGAGCCACGCCTGTATTCGGAGGATATCACACTCATAAAGGCACCAAAAACGCACTCCTGCATCTAGGGAATCAATGCTACTTAGAACTGATCACCGTAGATGAGGCAAATGAGAAGATTAAAGCTCCTCGATGGATGGGTGTCGATCTGATCAAAGAGCCGCGCATCACCAGATGGTCTCTTAAGTCTACAGATTTAGGAGCTGACTCTGAAATGCTAATAGCCTACCAACATGACATGGGTGTCATCGATAAAGGAAGCAGGAAAATGACGAATGGCCAAACACTTCAGTGGGGCATGATACTACCCCTCAGTCAGCCAGCTGTCGACATCATACCCTTTGCGACGGACTGGCAAGACTCAGATGTACATCCCACTGACCAATTACCAGAAACTTGTGCTTTAGCAAGTCTGAGCTTAGCACATCCTAACCCAAATGCTGCACGTAAGACCTTGAAGGATCTTGGGCTTTCCATGGACATCGATACGTCACCAGAGCCAAGGATTACAATTCAAATCAAATGTCCCAAGGGATTGGTCAGCCTTAGTTAGTCTCCTCCATAGTTCGAAATAGGCTGATGAAGTCTTCCAGCTTCATGCTCCCCTTATCCCCCTCACCTTGGATTCTGACAGAGACCTGACCTGAGTCAGCTTCTTTGTCCCCAACGATCAGCATGATCGGAATTTTCATCAGCTCCGTGTCTCTGATTTTCTTACCGATTGACTCTGTTCGGTCATCGATGAAGCCTCTGATGTCCTCTACAGAAAGCTTGGCCTCTAATTCCTTGGCGTAGTCAATGTATTTATCACTGATGGGTAATATAGCAAACTGATCTGGAGTCAACCACAAAGGAAACTTACCCGCACAATGCTCTATAAGTACACCTATGAATCTCTCCATCGAGCCAAAAGGAGCTCTATGGATCATGACTGGCCTATGTGGCTTATTATCAGAGCCGATGTATTCTAATTCGAATCGCTCCGGAAGATTATAGTCCACCTGGATCGTGCCCAGCTGCCATCTTCTACCGAGAGCATCTTTGATCATGAAGTCTAGCTTAGGACCATAGAAGGCAGCCTCTCCCAGCTCTGTCGTGGTCTCTAATCCTACTTCTGCAGTGGCTTCTATGATGGCTCTTTCTGCCTTATCCCAGTTCTCATCAGAGCCAATGTATTTCTCTTTGTTCTCAGGATCTCGCAGCGATATCTGTGCTGTGAAGTTGTCGAAGCCCAGCTTCTTAATCACGTGCATGGTCAGATCCAAGACAGCTAAAAACTCATCTTTCACCTGATCAGGCGTGCAAAAAATATGAGCGTCATCCTGAGTGAACCCACGAACTCTGGTCAGCCCATGCAGCTCACCCGTCTGCTCGTAGCGATACACAGTACCAAACTCAGCTATTCTGACGGGTAGCTCCTTATATGACTTAGGTCGATTCCCATATATCTCACAGTGGTGAGGGCAATTCATCGGCTTCAGGAAGAATTCCTCCCCTTCTTTTGGCGTGGTGATGGGCTGAAAGCTATCCTCTCCATACTTCTCGTAGTGGCCAGATGTGATATAGAGTTCCTTCTTGGCTATGTGTGGGGTGATCACTGGCTGATAGCCTCGCTTGATCTGTTCCTTCTTCAGAAAGTTTTCGAGGCGCGTGCGAAGGGCCGTACCCTTGGGCAGCCAGATGGGCAGGCCAGCACCCACTTTTTCAGAGAACATGAATAAGTCGAGCTCTTTCCCCAATTTTCGGTGATCCCGCTTTTTTGCTTCTTCTAATAGCTCCAGGTACTGGGTCAGTTCTTTTTTCTTTGGGAAAGTGATGCCATAGATTCTGGTGAGCTGCTTACGCTTCTCATCGCCTCTCCAATAGGCACCAGCTACCTTCATAAGCTTGATGGCCTTAATCGGCGCTGTACTGGGTATGTGTGGCCCTCTACATAGATCCGTGAACTGGCCTTGCTGGTAGAAAGTGATCGTACCATCGTCTAAGCCTTCGAGCAATTCTAATTTATACTCATCGCCTTTCTCTGTGAAGTGAGCCACAGCTTCATCCTTACTCACGTCTATCCGATTGAATGCATTCTTCTCCCGAGCCAGCTCCAGCATCTTATCCTCTATCTTTTTGAAGTCACCTGTGCCGATGATGGCGTCTCCTGTATCTATGTCGTAGTAAAATCCCTGCTCTATGGCGGGGCCAATGCCAAACTTTGTACCCGGATAAAGCGCCTCGATCGCCTCCGCTAAAAGGTGTGCTGATGAATGCCAGAAGGTAGTTTTACCCGCGTCATCATTCCAAGTATGAAACTGGATGGAAGCATCTTCATACACCGGCCGGTTAGCATCTCTCACATCCCCGTCTACACTGGCTGACAATACATTCCGAGCCAGTCCTTCTGAGATGGTTGTGGCTATCTGCATGGGCGTAGTCCCGACTTCATATTCTCGCACTGCACCATCTGGAAAAGTAATTTTCATCATGAGTCTAAATTTCGAAGGGCAAAGGTAACAAACTTGTCCCTCCAGACAAGCTCAAAACAACTTGTGATAGCCACTCGTTATACTGAAAAGAGCTTAGCTTTAAGTCAAGCAAACACCCAGCTAAACGCAAGCCATGGAGAAACCCCGTAAAGACGATCCCAGAGTCAGCTACCCTCAGTCAATACAGCACAAAAAAATAAGAGCCCTGACCATAGATCTAGCCGAGGACAAAGAAGATCAGATCATCACAGAGGAGCCACTGGAAATCAAACTCGCAGTCAAACAGGAAAACACTAAAACAATCCATGAACTCTCCGTCACCATGAGAACCCCTGGCGACGACTTTCACTTAGTCAAGGGCTTCCTGTATACAGAAGGGATCATCAGCTCTGACCAGGATATCACTAAGATGAACTACACTGACACGCTGAGTGGACAGCAGGGAAATAGCCTGCTGGTACACCTCACACCCCAGGTCAATTTTAAAATGGAAACCTTACAGAGACACTTCTACACCTCTTCCAGCTGCGGGGTATGTGGGAAGACATCCATAGATATGGTGAAGCAGCAGAGTCCCTACCTCATGGATACAGCCCAGCCAGTCCTTCAGAAAGAAACTCTACATTTGATACTGAGCCGTTTCTCAGAATCCCAGCCGCTGTTCAGCCAGACGGGAGGCAGTCATGCTGCAGCTGCTTTTGATGCTGCTGGCAAGATCATACACCTGGCAGAGGATGTAGGCAGACACAATGCCTTTGATAAATTAGTAGGACACTTACTCAGTAAAGGACTGATACCCCTCCGTGCGGGAGGTGTCATCGTCAGCGGCAGAGCCAGCTTCGAGCTGGTGCAGAAGTGCTGGATGGCAGGTATCCCTCTATTCTTAGCCATTGGTGCGCCCTCAAGTCTGGCGGTAGATCTCGCCTCAGATACTGGCATCAGCTTAGTAGGATTTCTATCAGGCGTGAGGATGAATGTATATACTTATCCAGAAAGAATTAAAATTTGATTGAAAGATAGACCACTTGATTAAGGCCGACTTACTTAAAATGTAAGACCCCGTCAGCCAGACTGCTATACCTCAGGCTAAGTATGTCCAAGACATAATTTTGGAATAGCTTCCAAGGTCTCTTGCTGCCCTGCTTGGGAAGAATATCAGCAGACCTTAACACATAGCCTGAACTAAAATCAATGAGCGGCGTCTCCTCGATGTCATCGGATAGTACAGGGACCACACTGCTGTATTTCTTACGCTGCATATTCTGCAATATCCGGCAGACAAATTCGCAACTTAGATCGCACTTCAAAGTCCAAGAGGCATTGGTATATCCGAACATCGAAGCCATATTCGGTATACCGCTAAACATCATACCCCGATAGGTATAAAGGCTCGGGATCTCGACAGGCACATCATCCACGATGATCTTCATCCCTCCTAAAAACTGCATGCGCAGGCCCGTGGCTGTAATGACCAGGTCAGCTGGCAGATACTCGCCCGACTTCAGTAGAATCCCATCAGAACTAAATTCTTGGATGTGATCCGTGACGATACTGGCATCACCGCTTTTAAGCGCTAAGAAGAGATCGGCATCAGGCACGGCACAGAGCCGCTGATCCCATGGATTGTAGCCAGGTGTGAAGTGCTTTTCATCAAATAGCTCTTCGCCCAATTCTTTTTGGACGCCCTTGATGAGCAGCTTCTTCATGGCGTGGGGCCACTTCTTACAGACATTGTAGAAGAGCATGCCCATGGAGATGTTCTTCCATCTGGATAGACTATAAGCCCATGAGGCAGGCAGCAGCTTTCTGAGTGCATTGGCCTTAGCGTCCTGCTGTGGTACGGTCATGATGTAAGAAGGGGATCGCTGCAGCATGGTGACTAAGGCAGCGTCTTTGCTCAGCTCAGGCACCAGAGTCACTGCGGTAGCGCCACTCCCGATGACCACTACCCGCTTACCTGTCACATCATATTGATCAGGCCATTTCTGAGGATGAATGACATCGCCAGTGAAGTCATCAATGCCTGCAAAGTCAGGCGTATAGCCAGCATCATACGCATAGTACCCTGCACACATCAGTAAAAACTGGCAGTGGTACGTTTTTGTATTTCCATCACGCTCTGTGGTAATGGTCCAGCGATTATCGGCAGAGGACCATTGGGCTGTAGAGACCTGCTGGTTGAATTGGATGTTGTCAGTCACTTTGTATTCATCCGCCGTTTCCTTGATGTATTCTAAGATGGCTGGCCCATTCGCTATGGCATTGTCAGAGACCCAGGGCTTAAAAGAGTAGCCCAAAGTGTACATGTCAGAATCTGAGCGAATGCCTGGATATCTGAATAAATCCCAGGTACCACCAATGGCATCACGCGCTTCCAAAATGGCAAAGGTGTGATTGGGGCAGTTCATCCGCAAGTGGCAAGCAGCGCCTATCCCAGAAAGGCCCGCGCCCACGATAAGGACATCATATTCTTCAGCATGTGACATACTGCAATTTAACTAAGGAATCTGATATTTTTACCGAATTTTATTTTATCAATTAACTAATTCTTGTCTATTGATTCAGATCAATCGGATGCAACACATTTGAAACTAAAGGCCATAAAGTGCTAAAACTTATAGCTATATTTCACCATTGGTCATAATTGAAATAAAACCATCATTATTACATAAATATTTTCTTATCTTATTTTGATAATTTTATACCTATAGGATTATTATTAATCGATAGTATTATTACTAATTTGTGATGAAGGTCATACTAAAAGAAGCTAAAACGGGATTAGAAAAAGAGGCAACAATTGTCAGAATAAAAAAGAAAGAATTACCCCTAAAGAAAGATGGTTGGCAATTTTAGTGGCGTGATTTATTTAAAATAGAAGGCGCGGAAATATTCAAACTATCGACACATGAAAATCCGAAATTAATAGAAGGAATGTTGACGATCACCATCTTCAATGAAGAAATGGTATTCATGAATAAAGTTGAGATTGCCCCGCATAATTATGGGGGTAAGGCAAGATATAAAGAAGTAGCAGGATGTTTAATTGCTTTTTCTTGTAAGGAAAGCTTCGAAAGAGGAAAGGGTCATTATAATGGATTTCTTTCCTTTGATAGCAAGACAAAATTGATTGAATTATATCAAAATAAATATAATGCTAAAATAGCAATGGGCCACAAAATGTATATTGACCCAATAGCAGGAAAAGCACTTATTAAAAAATACTTAAACATTGATTCAAAATAATAGCAGAATGACAAAGAAGAAAATAATAAATGAAGGAGTAATCCAAGGCTTAGGAATCGGGGTCGTCAATACTAATAGCAATGAATTTAAGTTTTTGCAAAAAAAAATAATTGAAGAATCAAAAAAGCAATCAAAGAAGCAAATACTTGTCAATCACTTACTTTCCTTGAGACTTCAGATGGAGACTTATCTGAGAGATGATAGTGAAGAAATTAAAGAGGTAGGCACTTTTTTAAAAGATTTCGTAAAAGTATTAGAGATTAAGAACAAAATATTTGCAGAATACATAGGTTACAAAGAATCGAATCTAAGTGCATTGTATAATGGAACTCGTAAAATAAATATCGACTTGGCATTAAAACTCGGAAAGATATTTAAGGTTGATCCAAGCTTATGGATTCATATCCAAAGTAAGAATGAATTGAAGCGGATGAGAGAGGAAAATGAACAAGAATATCACAAATATAGTATTGAGGACTTATTGAAGAAAGCGAGTTGAAAAAGAAAACTGCGCCCAAAAAAGCATAAAATATTTAATGTCGTCTAAACGCAACCACTGTGTTTATACAAACAGTTAAGAGAATGAGTAAGGAAAAGAATACTGAAAAGCAAAACCCAATCGCAACCACACCCATCAGCTTCACTGGCATTGCGATAGAAGAAACAAAAGATATGGCAGCAGGAGCGCCTGCTGTTATTTCAAGTCTAAAGCATCTGAAAGAATACACGGATCCCGTGAAGTCACTCAAAACCATGTTCAAACTAAATCAAAAAGGGGGCTTCGACTGTCCAGGTTGTGCTTGGCCTGATCCTGATGATGAGCGATCTTCACTCGGAGAGTATTGTGAGAATGGGGCAAAAGCGATCGCAGAAGAATTACAAAGTAAAACCATTGGTGCAGCGTTCTTTGCTGAGCATTCTGTGTACGAGCTATCTGAATTATCAGATTTTGAGATCGGTAAAAAGGGCAGACTGGCGGAGCCAATGCTGCTTAAGAAAGGTGGCACACACTATGAAGCCATCAGCTGGGAGAAGGCATTTGAAGTCATAGCCAAAGAAGTCAAAAAACTGGACCATCCAGACGAAGCCGTGTTCTACACCAGCGGCAGGACCTCCAACGAAGCAGCTTTCTTGTACCAGCTATTCTCTCGGGCACTCGGCACTAATAACATGCCAGACTGCTCCAATATGTGCCACGAAGCTTCTGGTGTGGGCCTCTCTGAGACATTGGGCATCGGCAAAGGCTCAGTGACGCTGCAAGATCTACATGAGGCAGAAGTCATCATGGTCATGGGGCAGAATCCTGGGACTAATCATCCGCGCATGCTCACGGCGCTGCAGAAGTGCAAGCAAAATGGAGGAAAAATCATCTCCGTCAATCCGCTGCCCGAGGCGGGTCTGATGCGCTTCGCTCATCCGCAGAAACCCGCACAGATGCTTCTGCGAGGCACCAAGCTGACAGACCTCTTCCTCCAAGTCAAAATAAACGGTGATGTAGCACTGCTGCAAGCCATGATGAAGCTACTCCTCATAGAAGAAAGAAAGACGCCTGGAAAGGTATTCGATCAGGCATTCATCCAGCAGCAGACGGAAGGCTATGAGCAACTGATTAAACATCTGGATCAGCTGGAATTAGCAGAAGCCGTAGAGGCCTCAGGTGTCGCACTGGCTGACATCAGGACAGCAGTAAAAATGATTAAAGATAAGAGCAAGCTGATCATCTGCTGGGCCATGGGCCTCACTCAGCACGTCAATGGCGTAGCTAATATCCAAGAGATCGTGAACCTGCTACTGCTGAAAGGCGCCATTGGCAAACCTGGAGCTGGCACCTGCCCCGTGAGAGGCCACAGCAATGTACAGGGCGACAGAACCATGGGGGTATGGGATGCACCCAAAGCCGCATTCTTGGATAAACTTGACGAGGTTTTCCAGATCAAATCTCCCAGAGAGCATGGCTACTCTGTGGTAGAAGCAATAGAAGCCATGCAGGCGGGTCAGGTCAAGATATTTATGGGATTAGGAGGCAACTTCATTTCTGCGACACCTGATACGCTCAATGTAGCAAAAGGGATGCGCACTTGCCGTCTGACCATACATGTATCCACTAAGCTGAATCGCTCTCACCTGATACATGGGGAGCAAGCCCTGATCTTGCCATGCCTTGGGCGCACTGACATAGACCTTCAAGCGTCTGGAGAGCAGTTCGTCAGTGTGGAGAACTCCATGGGTGTGGTCCACTCATCGCAGGGAGTCATAGAGCCACCCTCGGAGCTGCTCCGCAGTGAAGTGGATATCGTGGCCTCCGTAGCTCAGCACTGCCTGCCTGATACTGACATCAAGTGGATGGCATACCGAGACAACTATGATCTTATCAGAGATGATGTGGAAAAGGTCATACCTGGATTCGAAAACTATAATGCCAGAGTGAGGGAAGGTGCTGGCTTCTATCTGCCTAATAATGCACGCGAAGGCACATTTTCGACTGATACGGGCAAAGCTAAATTCACCGTGCATCCGATACCAGGCGATGAGCTGGCAGGGCACGAATACCTCATGATGACGATCAGAAGCCATGATCAGTACAACACGACTATCTATGGCCTCGATGATCGATACCGTGGCATCTACAATGAAAGAAGGGTGATCCTGATGAATGAGCGAGATATGGTGGCGAAAGACCTGGTCAAAGGCGATGTGGTCGATATCACTCATGATGATGGAATCGAACTGCGTAAAGCCCCAGAGTTCATCGTGGTCCCTTATGATATACCTTTAGGATGCGTGGCGACCTACTTTCCGGAAACGAACGTACTCGTACCTTTACAACACAGAGATAAGCGAAGTAAGACCCCAGCCTCTAAGAAAATTCCGGTCAATTTGATATAAATCACTGTCGTTTTTGTGTCTTAGTATTTAGAGACGCACACTGTGTTAATTACTATATAATCCGCTTATGAGTGGGAAATGATGCAGATTGAAGGTCTCTTTCAGCTACTCCTTAAGGGCAGTTTGCTAGTAAAGGGTAAAATTGTTATTGTTAAAATTCTGGTTTAAATGGCTGATTATTGTGGCTTTAGCTTAGAATTAGCGTCCCAATCATGATACGAAACAGCACATATTTGCTGTAAAAATTATAATTTTATAGTAATTTTCTTACCCGCACTTAAAGCTTGATAGTTATGATACCTTTTCAGGTCATCTTCTACATTCTCATATTCGCACTTCCATTTGCAGGAATGGCGCACGGAGAATTAGATGAGCGAATCGAGGCAGTCACACAAGAATTAGAACAACAACCAGATAATACGGATTTACTTTTGAAAAGAGCCAAGCTGTACTTTCAGCATGGTGACCACATGAAGTCAATCAGAGACTATGAAAAAGCTGAAACGCTCGGCGGACCTCAAGGAATCATATTGCAGGGTTATGCAGAAGCTTGGCTGAAGTTAGGGCAGCCAGAATTTGGCTTGGAAAGCATCAGTCAATTGATCACTCTGGCTCCAGACTATAACAAAGCCTATCAAATACAAGCTCAACTGTATATGTCACAACGGGAGTATCACAAAGCCATAGCTGCCTATAGAAAGACTCTGGACATGACTATAGAAAAGCACACACCTCTCTATCATGATCTGATAGCTGCCTACGATTCCATCGGTACTCATGAGGCTAAGACCGCTAGCATAGATATCGTGCGAGAAGCATTAAGCGAATTAGGATCGCTCATAACCATGGAGCAAAAATTGATTGACCTCCTGATAGATACGCAGCAATTCGATGCTGCAATCGCTCAGCTTACAGAGGTGATATCAGCAGCCAATCGAAAAGAAAGACATTATCTCAGACGAGCAAAGCTGTACCAGAAACTCAATAAAATAGAGTTAGCCCAAAAAGACCTTATAAACTCATTAGTAAGCATAGAGACACTACCAATCAGGATACGGCAATCCAAGAAAATGAATGAACTCAAAGCTGAAATAGAAAAACTGCAGAATTAACACACTATGATTTACCCTAATTTAAAATTTAGAATACTACTGCTTGCGATGCTGATTTTCAGCGGCCTCACGGCGCAGGTAGACATCATCCCATTCGGTTCCTCATGGAAGTATTATGATGATGGCGATGAACCAAACGGCAGCTGGGAAGATTTTGGATATGACGATAGCAGCTGGGACGCAGGAAATGGCCAGTTAGGCTATGGAGATAACGATCAAGCGACACTGATCAATAGTACTGATGCATCTGGTGGAAATTTATCTGCCGCTTATTTTCGACATGAATTCACTATTCAAGATGTCAATGACCTCACTAACTTTTCAATAGACCTCATATTTGATGATGGTGCAATAGTGTATATCAACGGTATAGAAGCCGTAAGACTAAGAATGAAACAAGGGAACGTGAACTATGGCACCTATTCACAGTCGCAATCCATTGAGAATGAACTTTATACATTTACCCCTACTGCGGCTTCTTTTATGACTGGGACTAATGTCATATCGGTGGAAGTGCACCAACATTCTAATAACAGTTCTGATATTAGTTTTGATTTTAAGCTCAGCGCTGATGTGAACGAATATTTAGATTTCGGAAGCGGATGGGACTATTATGACTCAGGAGACAAACCAGCGGATGATGCAGCAGGCAACAGTTGGGCGGACGTTCAGTTTGATGATAGTAGCTGGACTGCTGGAACTGCTGAATTTGGCTGGGGAGACGGTGACGAAACGACTGAAGTATCAACGGTGAATACGGTTTATTTCCGTTCAGAAGCCTTTATTTTTGACGCATCCAGCCTGCAAAATTATTTTTTCAACATAAAATATGATGATGCCTATGCTCTATATGTCAATGGTACGGAAGTAAAAAGGGAAAATTTACATACTTGCTGCCCATTGCTCTATTCCACCGCTGCTGCTACTCATATTGGAGAAAATGCAACTAATATCGACACCATTGATGCATCCTACTTTGTCGATGGGCTCAATACCATCGCAGTGGAGATTCATGATGGTCAATTCTTAGATTTATCGTTTGATTTGGAAATGACTGCGGGCCAGCCATATCCTGCAGAAATCACGAGAGGCCCATACTTGCAAAAAGGGTCACACAGCAGCGTAGTGGTGAAGTGGCGTACAGATGTACCAGTAGAATCAGTAGTCAAATATGGCCCAAGCCCTGCCAACCTTAGTTCAGTAGCTTCCAATAATACACCGACGACTGAGCATGAAGTCGAGATAACTGGGCTGACAGATGCGACAAAGTATTACTATTCTGTAAATGATCAGAATGGTAACATCGTACCAGGAGCAGCAGATCTCTATTTTAAAACACACCCCATACCAGGCACTGTAGTGCCAACTAGGGCTTGGATACTGGGTGATCCTGGTACGGCTAATAATGACCAGCGCAATGTCAGAAATGCGTACTATAGTTATACTGGAACCGAGCATACTGATATGATGCTCTTTTTAGGTGACAATGCCTATCCAAATGGAACTGACGACCAATATCAAAATGCGATGTTTGAGAATATGTACGAAGACAAGATGAAAAACACCATTGCATGGTCCACCTTAGGAAATCATGATGCCCGCAGTGTCAACACTAGTTCGCAGTCGGGTGTCTATTATGATGTATTCGCATTCCCTAAGGCTGGCGAAAGTGGCGGTGAAGCCTCTGGTACGGAAGCTTATTACTCCTTCGATTACGGTAATGTGCACTATATCATATTAGACTCTAATGATAGTCCAAGAGATGTCACTGGAGACATGTATAACTGGGCACTCATGGACATCCAGGCTACGACACGGCGCTGGATCGTAGCCATGTTTCATCACCCTCCATATACCAAAGGATCGCATAACTCTGATCAAGATAGCGACTCTAATGGGCGTCTGAAGGACATGAGAGAGATTTTTGTACCAATGCTGGAGGACAATGGTGTAGATCTTGTTCTGTCAGGTCACAGCCACTCCTACGAGAGATCTTTTCTGATCAATGGCCACTATGGCAAATCACTCACCTTTGACCCTAATACTCACTTCGTAGGTAATGGAAGTGGCAGCGGAAAAGCTGATGGTGATGGTGCATATACTAAAGCAGCCTGCTCATCTCCAATGGGAGAAGGAGCTGTCTATATCACCACCGGCAGCGCAGGCAAGGTTACAGGAACCGGATCTCTGAATCACCCTGCCATGTATTACTCCAAAAAAGACCTAGGCTCCACAGTATTAGAAGTACACGGCGATACGCTCAATGTGAAATTCGTCCGCAATAATAATGCGATAGATGACTACTTCACTATACTTAAATCAGACATCGTGGCTGGGGCTCCATGCGATGATGGCCTAAGCTGCACAGCAGATGATGTGTATGATGCGAACTGTGGTTGTGCTGGTACTGAGGTTGATACAGATGGAGATAATACCTCTGACTGTAATGATGCCTGCCCTAATGATCCGAATAAAATATTGCCAGGCACTTGTGGATGTGGTGTAGCCGAAACAGATTCGGATATGGACGGGACGAAGGACTGCATGGACGGCTGTCCGACGGATGTATTAAAGACCAATCCTGGGATATGCGGCTGTGGTGTGCCTGATACTGACACAGATCTCGATGGGACAGCAGACTGCAATGATGGATGCCCATCAGATAAATTTAAAACGGCACCTGGCGCCTGTGGATGTGGAGTAGCTGATACTGACACTGACGGCGACAATACAGCAGACTGTCTGGACGCCTGTCCTAATGATCCTCTGAAAATAAGTCCTGGATCTTGTGGCTGTGGTATCGTCGAAGATACTGGTGACAATGATGGAGACAATGTGATAAACTGTATGGATGAGTGCCCTAACGATCCTAATAAAACCGCACCAGGAGTGTGTGGATGTGGAGTCATCGAAAATGCAGCTGATTCCGATAATGATGGCACTATCGATTGTTTTGATGAATGCCCCACCGACCCGACAAGAACCATTGCAGATGCATGTGGGTGCGGAAGCTCCTTCGTTGATTCTGATAACGATGGAATCTGTGATGATGTCGATGATTGCGTCCTGCTGATACACGTGAATCCATTCAGCTCGACTGATACGACCTATGAAGTCATAGAGACTATTAGCTCAGACGCCATTCTGAATGGTGGATCTAACATGAATTTCTCTGCGGGTAAAGAGATCGAACTTCAAGCTAACTTTGAAGTGAAGAGCGGAGCCACATTCCATGCCTATATACAAGGATGTACTAACTAATCATAGAAGAAACCTCTGTTTTTCATATATAAGGGTTTAATGATCTTTCGGTCATTAAACCCTTTTTTCTTTCCACAGATATAGAGACCCAAAAGCGTTGGTATCGACTATTCAGTTGACCACACTTATATCCAATTAGCGATTACAGGTTCAGCCAATAATTCAACTTCAATACAAGAGCTCGATTCTTCGGGCCCCAGTTCTCAATGGCATAATTATCAGAATAGACCAAAAATAAGTTGGACAGCGGCTGAAATTGCCATTGGAATCGACTGTTGATATTAAAGTTATCTCGCTGCGTATTGTACTGCAAGAAGGTGGTCCAGAAAAGGTCTCTGGAAAAATTAAATTCTAACTTAGGGCCAATAAGGGTCAAGGATTCTGATCCGTATGGCTCGTCAAAATCCAGGTAATTCTGTACAAAATTCAGTGCAAAATTACCCCAGGGCTGCTGCCTGTAGTTCAGCGAAAGTGAATACTGTGATCTGGTACCGCTGAAAAAGCCACCCCTCTCCACTCCGATCTCATAGGACAGCTGCTTACGGCCATCTGACTCATACGAAGCTGAATAAGTCACCCAGTCATAGTTACCAGCAGGCAGAGGTTCCGCGCTTGTAAAGTCAAAAGGAAAAAATAACTCATTGCTGTTAGCACGTAGCTCTAAAGATATGGAGCTGGTATTCGCAAAATTTAAATCGTAACTCAAGCGATTACTCAGTATAAAAAAGTCTGCGCCCTCATTTGTAAAATCAAATACTGAATTGACACCAAATCTGTGTGAATTGATCTGGCTGGCCTCAGGATAAATCGTATATGAAAGCCTGGTGAAGCTATGTGTGTAGCCTATCTGTACAGAAGTATCTCTGACCGCATCACGATGAAACAGCCATGACATGAAACCCACATCAGGCATATACTCTGTCCCGACAGCCATGACATTCGTGTAGAATGATATATTTCGATCATTATAAGAGAGTATGGCATGATAGGTACCATTCTGCTCTGAGACTCCATCTGAAAGCGATAGTCCGCCACCTAGATTAGCTCGCCACCTACCATCAATAGATCGATAGTCGATCTCGCCTCCCAGGACTCTGGTATAGTCAGAATCAGAAAAATCTCCGTCAATGTAGGCTTGTCTGTTATGCAGATAACCCTTGATGCTGGTTCTGCCGAAGAGTCGCTGATTAAAGGCAAAAGAGGTATAATTCTGCGCCGCGAAGTCATCTTTAGCAAGTGTCTGAAGATTCATCAGGCCTATTCTAAGATCTCCTGTCAAATTACCACTTAGCCTCGCTCCATAGAGTATCGGTATCGCATTGCCATCTTCATCCAGTCCTATCTTACGACTAAAAAAGGGCCTCATCGGTGGTATCCCAAAATCATTGAAAATATCACTGTTCTCCAAAAAGAACAATCGTCTCTCGGGGAATCGGATATTGACTGTCGTCAGATTAGTCACTTGCTCATCCACATCAACTTGTGAAAAATCGGGATTCAAGGTCAGATCAAGATTTAAGTTGGATCCGATGGCGATCTTGGCATCCGCTCCTGCTTCGAATACATGACTCCGTTCGCCCGTCTCGCTCTCATGGTAGGTAGACCCTAAGACATAGGGAATCAGCGAGATATTACTTTTGGATGTCGGTGGTGCCTTATCCCACTCCAGGAGACCTGTGAAGCCCAGATCCACTCCTGTAAGCTGCACAGGTACGGGAGCCCAGGTGTGCCAGCTATTTGTCCTGGCAGCACCCCTGATAAAATTAATGCCCCACTCTTTGTTGCTGCCATACTTTAGCGTCTTAAATGGTATGGCGATCTCAGTGACCCATCGGTCGGTATAGCTTTTTGAATTCGCAAGCCACTTATTATCCCAGGCTACATTAAATCCTCCACCCGATCCACCAGAACGAGTCCCCGTATTACCACTTACCAAGGTCTCGAATTGTACCCCGGCCGGATTGGTATTGAATCCCATGGCATTCGTTTTCTCATTAATCGGGTCTATCACCACACCGACGACATCTCCATCCCAGAACTGATCGTTGTCCCGCTTCAGAGAGGGCATCAGAAAAGGGCCTTCTCCAAAACAAGTGATCGCGATGTAGATATTGGTCTGGTCGTAAGTCATTTTCACATGAGTCTGCCACTCATCTTCGACTGGCTGATCATCCACAGGAAAGCTGTACCAAAAATCTCCAATGTACTCCGTCTGAGCCCACACTTCTTCGTCCAGGAGGCCATCCACTTTGATGTCTTCTGTCGTGGACTGCAGCAAGATCTTATGAGTCGTCTGATTGATGATCCCTTCCTGAGCAGAAAGAGATACCGCCCCAGACACCAATATTATGATTAGACTGAAGGTGATAGAAAAATTGAAACAAGTTTTAAGATTCATCATGACCATACAATTAACCGCTGTGCAAAGCTATAAATAAAGGATAAACTATATAGTTCATCACTATCTTGAATGGTATGTATCTTATAGTGATACTGATCCTTAGATTTTATGAATAAGCAAAGCATGTAGAAAAGATGGACTATAATCACTCCTAAAGCTACAGTGGCTAGCACTCTCACCATACATCTCATGGACAAGTGCTCCTATTGTCGACACTTCAGATCCTGATCGATAATCACAGCGTATTCACAGCCCATACCAGATTAGATCATATATTTGCGCCTCATAATAATAGACTCATGATCAATCATATTGACGCCTCCATATCACAGCTTGCCATCCATGATGTCAATGACATAGATGGCGTCAGTGCCAAGCCACAACTGATCCACATACAGAATCCAGAAATTGAATCATTTTTATTGTCTTATTTTCTCGAAAACTTTGCCGAACCTAAGTTCTACTGCTTCTCAGAATACAGCATGAAGAGCGACACTGACAATGCCTATAAGAAAGCTGATACACTATTCGAGCATCAGGATCAGTTTTTACCCATCAGCATTTCGCTAGCTAAGGATCTGTACCAGGCATCGCAACATCCTAACATCAAGTCAGGCCACTTCGTACTCGCTCACATCAATGATGTCCTGATCGAAGATGAGCTGGTGGACGCTTTGTGTATATTCAAAATAGAAAATAAAGCTGTCTTCCTCCAATTGATGAATCAGCCAGATACGTTTGAGATGAGCCTGTCCGAGGGCATAGCCGTGAATAAAGTGGACAAAGCCTGCATCGTATTCAATACAGAGGCTGACCTGGGCTATAAGATTTGCGCAGTGGACAAGTCGAATCCAGGTGCCGAATCCCAGTACTGGCTGCAAGACTTCCTCGGCCTCACTGCCAGAAAAGATGATTACTATCACACAAAGAATTATATCCAAGCCACCAAGCAATTCATCGACGACCGAGTGAAGCCCATCTACGAGATCGATAAGACCGAAGAAGCCGAACTACTAAATCGATCGCTGAATTTTCTAAATAAAGGTGAAGACTTCGAGGCGCATGAATATGAAAAGCGCATCTTCAAAGACGAAAATCTAATCGAAGAATTTCAAGAATACAAAAAGGACTTTCAAGCGGAGCAGCAGGTGGATCTGGAAGATAAATTCACCGTCAGCCAGGCTGCCGTGAAAAGCCAATCGAAAGTCTTCAAAAGCATCCTCAAGCTTGACAAAAACTTTCATGTGTATATCCATGGCAATCGGAACATGATCGAAAAAGGAACCGATGATATGGGCCGAAAATTCTACAAACTGTTCTACGAAGAGGAAAACTAATCGCAGATTCCACGTCAATCGGAAAGTAATTCTGAGATCAGTTATTCTTTCTTTCGGTGAATTAATATCACTTTTGTCGCGTTATATCCTTGTACTAATATGGAACTGACCACATGCTAATAAAGACATTTAAATCAAAGATACACCGAGTCAAAGTCACAGAGGCTAATCTCAACTATGTCGGAAGCATCACCATCGACCAAGACCTGATGGATGCTGCGCAACTATACGAAGGAGAGCAAGTGCAGATCGTCAATAATAATAATGGCGAAAGACTCGAAACCTACGTCATCCCAGGCAAACGCGGATCAGGAGTCATCTGCCTGAATGGAGCCGCAGCACGTAAGGTAGAAGTAGGAGATATCGTGATTATCATCTCATATGGCTTCATGACACCAGAAGAAGCTAAGACATTCAAGCCATTGGCTATCTTCCCCGATGAACATAATCAGCTGTAAATTTTGAATCCAAGGCTCAAGCAGGTAATCCAGTTTATCATATTCGCCTCGGTAGGAGCCATCATCCTCTACCTGCTCTATCAGAGTCAGTCCACTAAATATGTAGAAGAGTGTCTGAGCCTCGGCAATGCGCAGGAGGACTGCAGCTTATTAGATAAAATATTCGAAGATTTCAGATCAGCTAACTGGTCTTGGATCATACTCATCCTCGGCATCTATATGATGAGCAATGTTTTTCGGGCCTGGCGCTGGCAGATGCTCTTAGAGCCACTGGGACACAAAGCTAACTTCTGGAATGCTCTGATGGCACTCATGATAGGCTACTTCGCTAATCTCGGAATCCCGCGCTTAGGGGAAATCATGCGAGCTGGAATCTTTGCTAAATACGAGCGCATCGGCGTAGAGAAGGTCATGGGTACCGTTGTAACTGATCGGATCATTGATGTATTGAGTTTGGCCGTGTTCTTAGTTGTCACGTCTCCATTCGCCTATGGTCCGGTATCAACATATTTGCGGGAGAATCTATCTCTGGGCCAATACCTGACAGGTAGCTGGTGGATTTACCTCATCCTCATAGCTACAGGAGTGATCGCAGCCTTGACCATGGTGCTTCGATCTAAGGCATTTCGTGAGAGCATCATTTTCAAAAAAGTCTATGGTCTATTCACTGGATTTAAAGATGGAGCTCTATCCGTCTTTTCTTTAGAGCGTCCTGGATTATTTATAGCTTACACCATCGGCATCTGGATCTGCTATTATCTGATGACTTATCTGACCTTCTACTCCTTTGAGCCTACCTCACATCTTGGGCCCCAAGAAGGGCTGATCACCTTTATTTTCGGGACCTTAGGCATCCTGTTTCCGTCACCAGGCGGCATGGGCACCTATCACCTCATGCTCATGGAAGCACTTAAGATTTATTCCATCAGCAGCATAGAGGGCTTTTCATTTGCCAATATTCTTTATTTCTCGATTCAGATTTTTTGCAACGTCCTTTTTGGTATCTTTTCATTGATATTCATCTCCATATATAATCAGGGACGACATGCCACTATCTCACGCTAAAATTCATCCATCCATAAGTGAGGCCTCAGCCCAAATCAAACTATGGCAAACAGTGGATGACACCATCGTCTTCACTAACGGGTGCTTCGACATCATCCACGCTGGTCATGTCAGCTACCTCGAAGAAGCTAAAGCCTTAGGAGATCGACTCATCGTGGGGCTCAATACAGATGCCTCGGTCAGCCGCATCAAAGGCCAGACCAGACCTATCATCAGCGAACAGCATCGGGCTCAGGTCCTGGCCGCATTAGCCTGTGTCGATATGGTAGTCCTATTCGGTGATGATACACCCATAGAACTTATCAAAGCCATTAAACCTCAATACCTTGTGAAAGGCGGAGACTACCAAAAAAATGAGATGATCGGTGGAGATATCGTCTTAGAGCACAGCGGCAAGGTCCAGATCCTGTCATTCACAGAGGGCATCAGCACCACTGAAATCATAAAAAAAATACAAAGATCAGTATAGAATGCGTTCTTACTAAAGACCTATCGCAGCAGCATGAAAATAGCCAGTCTAACCAAATACTTAGAATCCATAGCACCTTTGCAATATCAGGAATCGTATGATAATGCTGGTCTGATCACAGGCCATCCAGACTGGGACATCTCAGGCGTATTGATCTCGCTAGACGCCACAGAGGCTGTCATCGATGAGGCCATCTCCCTGGGATGCAATGTCGTAGTGTCTCACCACCCCATCGTATTCAAGGGGCTCAAGAAAATCAACGGCCACTCCTATGTAGAGAGAGCCATCATCAAAGCCATTAAGCATGATGTAGCACTGTATGCCATCCATACCAATCTGGATAATGTCTACGAGTACGGTGTAAGCGGCGAAATATGTGCCAGATTAGAGCTAGAGAATACCAGTATCCTATCACCAAATCTCAAACAAGATCCTACAGGTATCGTCGGATCAGGGATGATCGGCGATATGAAGATCAGCATGCCTATGGCACAGTTCAGGCAGTATATCAAAGATAAAATGCAGGTCACTACCCTAAAACACACAAGAGTACTGGATCGAACTGTCGCCAAGGTAGCTGTCTGTGGTGGGTCTGGCTCCTTCCTGCTCTCACAGGCGATCAGCGCCAAAGCCGATGTATACATCAGTGCTGACTTTAAGTATCACGAGTTTTTTGATGCTGAAGACCACTTGATGATTGTTGATATTGGCCACTACGAGAGCGAAAGGTTTACTATTGACTTATTATATGAGCGGATAAGGAATAATTTTCGTAATTTTGCAGTCCTTTGTACGAAAATAAATACAAATCCAGTTAAATATTTCTAATTTTTTTATATGTCAACTACTGTTAAAAGTATAGAAGAAACCCTGACCGAGCTTTACAGTCTGCAGCTGATAGACTCTAAGATTGATCAGATTGAGATCCTAAAAGGCGCTTTACCAATAGAAGTAAAGGATCTGGAAGATGAAATCGAAGGATTAGAGACCCGCCTCGTGAAGGTAAAAGAGAATCTCGATGATGTGAAGTCCACTGGCTCACAGCATAAGGCGAACATCAAAGAAGCTGAAGCACTCATCGAAAGATATGAGAAGCAGCTCGAAGAAGTAAAGAACAACAGAGAGTACGATGCCCTGTCAAAGGAGATCGAACTACAAAAATTAGAGATACAACTCTCCGAAAAGAAGATCAGAGAGACGGATCGCATCAAAGAAGTGAAAGAAGAGGCGCTGAAAAACTCCCAAGACAGATTAGACTCCAAGAAAAATGATCTGGTAGAGAAAAAAGTAGAGCTGGATAAAATTTTATCCAAGACAAATAAAGAAGAAGCCACACTCAAGAAAAAATCTGACAAGGCTCAGAAAAATATTGATGACAGACTCTTAGCCTCCTATAAGAGAATCAGGAACAGGTATCGAAATGGCTTATCTGTGGTAACGGTGAAAAGAGAGGCCTGTGGAGGCTGTTTTGCCAGAATACCACCCCAGCTCCAAATCGAAATCGGGCAGAGAAAACAATTAGTCGCGTGTGAGCACTGTGGCAGAGTCCTGATCGATGATGAGCTAGCTGATGAAGTAGCAGGAGTCAAGAAAAAATAAGCTAACCGAACACAGGACAAATTATACCAGCCTCGAAGAATCGTTTTCCTTCGAGGCTTTTTTTATATTTCATAATGATCCATCGCGTCATCTGCGCTCTATGCTTCATCTGCTGTGTGACTACGCTGGGAATCAGCCAAGATGCCCCCTACTACTTTGAATCCAGCGATATCAAGATAGCTTATGATCTGATCTTTGAGTTAAAGATGGATTCAGCTGCCACCATCATCGAGCGAATCAAAAAAGAAGACCCGCATAATAAGCTGGTGCATCACGTCGAAAACTACATCGACTTCCTGACACTATTCATCACCGAGGACGACTCCCTTTTCCACGCGCTTAAAACTAATAAGCTCAGCCGCATGGCCGAGATTCGCTCTGGACCCGCAGACTCACCCTATCACCGCTTCTGTCAGGCAGAGGTACACTTACAGTGGGCACTGATCCGCGCAAAGCTAAACTCTGGAAGCTTCGTACCGGATATTACCATGATTAATGAGATCAATACTGCCTATCGACTACTGGAGAGAAATGACCAGCTCTTTCCAGCTTTCATTTATAATAAGAAGAGCCTCAGCCTGCTCCACTCCCTAATCTCCTACATACCACAGGTCCTCCAGAAGCTCTTTCGCGTGAAAGGCTCGCTGTCATTAGGCCAACGAGAGATTCAGTCACTGGTCAAGCAGACCAGCGCTAGAAACTTATTCTCCAAAGAAGTCCACGCGATACATGCGTACATGCTGCTGCACCTTTTTAACGCTCCTCAGCAAGCTTGGGACGTCATCAATCATCCTGAACTGACGGGCTCGGATAGCCCATTGTCACTCTTCTTACGCAGCACCATTGCTCTGAAGCTCGGTAAGAATGAAGAGGTTTTGGAATTATTAGCCTCCAGGTCAAGTGATCCTGGATCTCTCCCATTTTACTTTTTGGACTACTTAGAAGGTAAAGCCGCCCTCCATAAAGGCAATCACACACTAGCTGCCGAAAAACTAGAGCGCTTCGTGCATCATTTTAAGGGAAAGCACTTTATCAAAGATGCCTATCAGAAGCTGGCGTGGAATGCTCTCATCAGAGACCATGATTCTGATGAATACATCCACCGCATGGCTCAAGTCAAACAACACGGAGCCGACGACTTAGAAGATGACCAACAAGCACTCATCGATGCTAAATCGAAGCAAATTCCTAATACCCAATTACTGCAGGCTCGGCTCTACTTTGACGGAGGCTATTATACTGAGGCATTGGATCTATTACAAAGCCAACAAGAGACGCTCAAGAACCAAAAAGCCACCAGAGTAGAATATCACTATCGGATGGGTAGAATCCATCAAATGCAAGGCAGCTATGCTCTCTCCCATCAGTATTATCAAGAATGCCTCGACAGGAGCTCCAGAAGGAGTTTCTTTGGCTGTCATGCAGCACTACAAAGCGGAATCATCTACGAGACCCAGCATCAAAAAGACAAAGCCGTCGAGATGTACCATCGATGTAAGTCTATAAAATCAAAAAAATACAGAAATCAGCTCCATAAAAAAGCACAGGCAGGACTGGACCGAATCTCCAGCGCACCGTTTTAGGATCAGCCATTCTCAATTTTCGATCGTTCGACCTCATTTTTTGCTAAAAACTGCCTCAACTATCAGAAAAATAGCTGAACCGAATAGGATTTTAGATTATATTTGCGGTCCGTTAGAAAATGGCGTGGTAGCTCAGCTGGTTAGAGCGCAGCATTCATAATGCTGAGGTCGAGTGTTCAAGTCACTCTCACGCTAC
>CALFUK010000084.1 GCA_937929945.1 uncultured Saprospiraceae bacterium | reverse complement strand
CAGCTGGCAGCTTCGCTTGATCCCAGCATCAAGGCTGTCGTCGCTCTGTGTCCGTGGCTGAGTGTCCCCAGTAGCAGTGATCTGGATCACAGTGTGCCCACCTTGATCCTGAGTGGGGAGAATGATCCAGTGGCAGCACCAGCCGTACACGCAGATATCCACTATGCACTGACGCCATCTACCACAGATAAGATGCTGTTTGAAGTAGAGTCAGGTAATCATTCTATCGCGAATGATCCTGCGAATGCGCAGGGAGATATTGGGCGATATGGTCTCGCTTGGCTGCGCTATTTTCTGGAAGATGATCAATGCTATTGCCCACTGACCGTAGAGCCGAGCGCTGCCACAAGTCAAAGACTGACCAATGTTACATGTCCTCCAGTAGTGGCCTGCCCTCCTCAGCTCACTGTAGTGCAGGTACCTATTACAGATGGGGTCTACCAGGCGGGTGTGAGTATAATCTCTTCGGGAGCTGTTCCGATGAGTGGAATGGTCACGATGAAAGCAGGAGGAAGTATTTGTCTAGACCCCGGATTTAATGTAGCGATGGGAGCTGACTTTGCAGCGCTGATTGAGAGCTGTCTTTAGCTGTGTCTATCTTCAATGGGGAATTAATTCACTATCCAAGATCTCTCTGACCGCAGCATCATACACCTCATAGGTCTTCGCCTTTTTAATTTTCTTGACGACTTTAGTGGGATTCGGGAAGAGGGTGGAGAAGTATTCCCAGTAGCTCAGCATCTTTCGGATGACGGCTTTTTCGCCGGTCAGTTTTTGCTCGGCGGCAGTGAAGAGTGTATCGAGGTATTTGCTAAAGGTCTCTATTTTATCATCAGGGTAGAGAGGTGTCTGTTCCTTGATCATACTCGGCAGAAAGGGATCAGCGATCAGTCCACGACCCAGCATCCAGTGATCGATGCTCGGGAATCGATCTGCTAATTCTGCGAAGACAGCGACGGAGGTGATGTCTCCATTGTAGTACAGCTTCTGACCGCAGTGATCGATGCATCTCTGAAAGCTCTCCAGATCCACCCCTCCTTTATACAGCTGAGCACCGATCCTGGCATGGATGCCGATGCTCTTAATGGGATACTTAGCTAATACCGGAAAGACATCCAATATCTCTCCGCTGTGCTCATAGCCCATCCTCATTTTCATGGAGACGATGATGTCTGTTTCGCTGTGTATTCGATCCAGTATTCGATCTATTTTATCGGGATCTTTGATCAGGCCTGATCCCATGCCCTTATTGGTGACCATGGGGTAGGGGCAGCCCAGATTCCAGTTGAGCTCTTTATAGCCCAGTGACTGCACATACTTGGCGGCGAAGATGAATTCCTCAGCGCTACAGGTCATCACTTGGGGTATGACAGTGAGGGTAGTGTTATGTTTCAGCTGCAGATCACGCTGATAGATCGGCTTGATGACCATCTTCCCATTGAAGCGAATGTAGGGCGCATAGAAGACATCGATACCACTAAAGAACTGCTGAAAGGCATTCCGAAAATGGAAGTCCGTATAACCTTGCAGAGGCGAAGAAATGAGCGTGTGATGCATGAAGGCGCAAAGATAGGATGGATTTATTGGTTTTGCCTATACGTCATGGCCAAGTGTCAAAATGAGGGTTAAGGGCCGAGCAGTTTTATTTTCTATAATCTGATGGTTAAGATAATGCCGTCGGAGTATGAAGTTCTTCCCGCGTATGAATCGCCGCCAGTTTTTTAGCTGCTGCATTTATATTCCTGGATTCAGACAGACAGAGCTATAGTCCAAATATTCAGATAGCTTGCGAATCAAATTTGCAGAAAAGTGCATTCATTTATGGAACACTTCAGACACAATACTTTAGAGACGAATGAGCTATTCAGAATAAAACAGATTCATGGCTTTGAGTTAATCACATCCATCGCTTTAGCTACCCGATCCTCCCCAAGACCCTTGACCACAGCATAGCTCATGCCTAAGGTCGACAGTCCACTTTCATATCTACGAAATAGATTCATTCGCTCGCCCTCTGACTCTCGGAGCGGATCAGGCTTCCAGTCGATATCAGGATAAAGTAAGAGTGCCAGATCCACCTTCATGAGCTGGACTTGATCTTGTATCCATGGATCACATCTTCCATATTTTACCTCTGACCAGATCTGATAATTCAATAAGTAAGTGTCTAAGATCAGGTCATCTCCCTCATCTATGGCGTGGTACATCTGATGATGATGTCGAGCCATGATGCTGATGTCATCATAGGCATAGTCAGGCCCATATTTTTCTAAATAGATTCGGCCATATTCTGGCAGCAGGCCGATACTCAGTCGTGTGCTTAGCTCTTGCGCTAGTGTGGTCTTCCCCGTTGATTCTGGTCCGGTGATGAGTAGTCTCATGTTTGATGATTGTTATTTTAAATTATGATTAGGTCAGTGTTGTTTTGGCCTGATACAGCTTACGTTTCCAGCTGCGGTATCCATAGATGGCTACGATGGTAAAGACGATATATTGCAGACTGCTGAAGACTAATCCTTTGTATAAATACAGTGGGACAGAGATGATGTCTCCAATGATCCAATAGATCCAATTTTCGATTTTCTTCCTCGCCATCAGCCACATGCCCACAAAAAAGATTGCCGTCGTCAGGGTGTCGATATAGGCCGTCCAGCTGTCCCACTTATTAAATAGCAGATAGACAATACCGATAAAAATGAGCGTCCCCACAAAGATCCAGACCGATTGTTTTTTTTCTCGCGCATTAGTCTTGGTAATCGGCGTGTAGTGCTCGCCATCTAGCTTACGCGTCCAGATGTACCAGCCGTAGATGCTCATCGTGAAGTAGTAGGCATTGATCAACATATCACCCAGCAAGCCGTAGACTAAGAGGATGTACACGAATATGGAGGTGCTGATGATACCTGTGGGGTAGACCAGGATATTCTCTTGCTTAGAGTACCACACACTCATGAATCCGAAGACCACAGCTACCATCTCTAAGATGATGAGGTGCTGGGGTACATCTGCATACTGGGCAAAGAGCCAATCAAAAATGGGGCTCATAGTCTGATCGGTCTGTCGTGACGATTTTCATATAGAGTAGCGCCTTGCCTGATTGTTCCAGGGCAGGCTTGATTTCTTCCACCAGCACTTTCATCACTTGATCATACGGGCCAAAGACCTGAGTGCTCAGCGGTGTCTCGAGTATCTTCAGTCCAGAGGCGCGTAAGGCCTTGATCAGGGCTATGATGGGTGGCTCATAGTCATCCGCCAGCGGGGTCAGGGTGAGTTCTACTGATATGTCCATAAGGGATATTACGATTGATCGATTAAAGATGACGAAATTAAGCCTTATAAAATAAATGAGGCTCGGTCCATGCATATGAAACGTCTATGACGTAGATAATTAAGACACCCAAGTGGATGATTGAACTTACTTGTTTGCTGATTGGCATTTCGCCCTGAAATTTAAACATATGAAACGTCTATGACGTAGATAACTAAGATACCCAAGTGGATGAGTAAACTTAGTTATTTGCTGACAGGCATTTCGCCCTGAAATTTAAACATATGAAACGTCTATGACGTAGATAACTAAGACACCCAAGTGGATGAGTAAACTTAGTTGTTTGCTGATTGGCATTTCGCCCTGAAATTTAAACATATGAAATGTGTTTGACCTAGATCACTATGTGAAAAATTAAGACTAATATTGCATTCTCATTTGGGGTGCCGCAAGGCTGAGATTAGACCCATCGAACCTGGCCAGGTAATTCTGGTAAGGAAAATGACTCCACCAGGTTGATGGTTTATTATGATTAATAACCGTCACACTTATACGATCCCTGATAAGTATGGCCCAATCCGTATGACTATGAAGTCATTGGTTACGATACTGCTGTCATTTATATGTCTGGCTGCTGGCTATGCTCAGCATACGCTGAATGGCACCATCACAGATGCTAAAGGGCAGCCGCTCCAGGGTGCGACGATTCGTTTATCCGATGCAGAACTCATCACCATCTCGGACTTGGATGGTGTCTTCATGTTTAATAATGTAGAAGAGGGACAATACACCATTCAGGTCAGCTATGTAGGCTTAGAGGATCAGGAGCAGCGCGTTGATCTGCGCAGCAGTAAGTACCTGCAGATTGCCTTAGCGCAGGATGACTACCAGCTGGATGAGATATACATCAGTGCGAATCAGCTGGATGTAGAGTCTCCATTCTCTTACACTCAGGTCGAAGAAGAGGAGCTGAATCTGAAGAACCTGGGCCAAGATATCCCCTTCTTGCTGGAGCATACACCCTCTATGGTAGTGACCTCTGACGCTGGTGCCGGAGTGGGCTACTCTGGACTGCGGATCAGGGGCTCTGACGCGACCCGAGTGAATGTGACCATCAATGGCGTGCCACTGAATGACTCAGAAAGCCATGGTGTGTTTTGGGTTAATTTACCTGACTTTGCCAGCTCCGTGAAGGACCTGCAAGTCCAGCGCGGCGTGGGATCATCGACTAATGGTTCTGGATCATTTGGCGGTACCATCGCGCTTAATACCAGTGGTATTTCTGCCGATCCATACATTAACTTGGGCCTGACGAATGGCTCATATGGCACACAAAAATACGCCGTCGAGGCCAGCTCAGGACTGTTGGGCGGACAGTACAGTGTGGAGGGTCGCTTTTCTAAGCTCCTTTCTGACGGATACATTGATCGGGCCAGCTCTGATTTGCAGTCTTTTTACATCAGTGCTGCTAAGCTGGGCGAGAACCACTCGCTCCGGCTCAATGTCATCTCTGGCGATGAGCGGACCTATCAGTCTTGGTTTGGTGCTCCAGAAGCGAGGGTCACTGGCGACCAAGAGGCTTTAATCGATCATTATTTTACGAATCTGGGCAGCACCTATCAGACGCCAGCGGACTCGATCAACCTCTTTTCGAGTGATCGGCGCTATAACTACTACCTCTACGATGACCAAGTCGATGACTATGGCCAAGATCATTTCCAGCTGATTTACCATCTGCAGGCGAGTGAAGATCTGACGCTGAATGCGACCGCGCACTACACGAAGGGCCGAGGCTTCTTCGAAGAGTTTAGAGTGGATGATGACCTGCAGGACTATGGCATTACAGATGCTGCTGTCAGCAGCTCTGATCTGGTCAGGCGTCGATGGCTGGACAATGATTTTTATGGCGCCATCGTCAATGCCGAATACCGACTCGCAGCATCCAGCACCCTGCTCTTTGGAGCCGGTTACAATCGCTACATTGGTGATCATTTTGGTGAGCTGATCTCCGCTGTGGCACTGCCATCTTTGGCCGAGCAGCAGCCTTATTATGAGAGCGTGGGGAATAAGCAGGACTTCAATGTCTATACCAAACTGGAGACTCAGTTAAGCGAATCTCTGGGCTTGTATGCGGATCTTCAGCTCAGGACTATTGGCTACCAGTCCGAGGGTATTGATAATGATGGCACTCCGATCGATGTAGACGAAGATTATAGCTTTTTTAATCCCAAGTTGGGTATGCACTACCAGCTTTCAGCGCAGGACCGCATCTATGGTTCATTTGCTGTAGCGCACCGGGAGCCAGTCAGGTCTGATTTCATTGATGCCGTAGGTACCGCCATTCCGAATCCCGAGCGATTGTTTGATTTTGAATTAGGATACCGGAGAGCCTCTACCAGCTATGCTTTCCATGCGAACCTTTATTTCATGGATTATAAAGACCAGCTGGTCGTCACCGGTGCGGTGAATGATGTGGGAGGAGCCGTCAGGACGAATGTGGCAGATAGCTACCGTCTGGGGCTAGAGTTGTCCTTGGACTGGCAGCTGAATGAGCGGTTGATGTGGTCTCCTAATATCACTTTCAGTCAAAACAGAATCAGTGAATTTAATGATGTGGTGGTTGACTTTGCGGACTTCTCACTGGTGGAGACGACAATGCAGAACACTGACATTGCCTTCAGCCCCAATATCGTGGCAGGTCAGAGATTGACTTATACTCCGATTGCTGGTGCGGGTGTCACATGGCAAAGTAAATATGTAGGGCAGCAGTTTCTCGATAACACGTCCAATGAGAGCCGGACTTTGGACGCCTACTGGGTGAATGATCTCATCTTAGCTTATGGACTGGCTGACCGAGGCTTTTTGAAACACGTCAGTATCAAGCTCATGGTGAATAATGTCCTGTCAGAGAGATACGCCTCAAATGGTTATACGTTCAGTTATATTTTCGGCAGTAAGGTCACGGAGAATTACCTGTATCCTCAGGCGGGGAGACATTACCTGGTGGGTCTTGATTTCAGGTTTTGAGCTAAGTATATTCTATACTAATATTGCGCTGAGGCGCCAAGATAGCCCCGAAACCACGCATCTTGATTATTTCTAATAGATAAACCTATTACCGTAGAAATGTTATATTATGAACGTTTTTTATTGAATTATTTTTCAATAGGAACTGAAATTGTGTGATCTTGTATAGTATATAGTTTTGAAGAACGGCTCTTATCTTGCCCGATACAGTATAAAATATGGCAAATCATGACAATTGAATATTTATTGCCATTATGAGATGGCAGAAGCTCTTCACTCATAAGAAAAGTGTTATCATTAAGGAAACAGCCTAATTATCTTATGGAGCTTATAGAGCAAGTTCTGTTGAATTCATTTGATACAATATTTGTACTGGACCATGATCTGAAGATTACGGATTGGAATCTTTCGATGACCTATCTGATTGGCCTTACTAAATCTGAAGTCTTAGGCAAAGACATTTTTGAAGTCATACCCTCCCTGGAGGCAGAGTGCGAATACTATTTTAGGCAGGCAGTACTGCGAGAAAATCGAACCATCGAGATTCAGCTGCAAGAATTTCTGACACCCAAGAGTAAATCTAAAACTTACCTTAAAGCTAAATATTTTCAGACTGATAATGGGGGAATGATGGGTATCTGGCGTCAGCTACCATCCTTTGATCAGGCGGAAAGAGATTACTTGAATCTGCTAAAATCAGTCATAGTCAACACCAATGATGCCATCTTAGTGACTAAGGCCGGACCGACTGATCAACCCACTAAACGAAACATCATATACGTCAATCCTGCTTTCACTAAAATGACGGGATACAGCGAGAAGGAGATGCTGGGACGTACACCACGCATACTTCAAGGCGAGAAGACTGATAAAGCGGATAAATCAGAAATCGTAAATGCTCTAAAAAACTGGAGGCCTATCAATAGAGAGCTCTTGAATTATGCCAAGGATGGAAGAGAATTTTGGGTGGATCTGGATATTGTGCCAGTTGCAAATGAAGAAGGAGTCTACACTCATTGGATAGCCATCCAGCGAGAGACCACGGAGAAAAAACTGAACGAAGTAAAATTGAAATCACTCAAGAATCAACTAGAACGGCGAGTGAAAGAGAGGACCATTGATTTAGAAAAATTCATACACTTCATAGCGCATGATATAAAAGAGCCAATCAGAACCATGAAGAGCCACCTGGGCCAGCTGAGTGAATCTAAGAATCTCAAGGCTGAGCAGTTAGAACAAGCCAATGATGCTTTGAGTAGTGCTCAATCAGTCTGTCATATGATTGATCGATTGATGGAATTTACGGAAGCTCGTAGTAGCACATTAAAGCTGGAGCGCATCGGCTTTGAAAACATCATCCATGGAGCGATGAAAAATCTGTCGCTCTTGATTGCCGAATCAGGTGCCGTCATAGAACTGGACGAGATGCCAGCGGTGGAGATTGATACTATTCTCATGATGAATGTCATGCAGAATCTTATTTCTAATGCTATAAATTACTGTGATGAGGATACCGTCCCGCACATTAGCATCGTAAGCGATGTAGCGGAGAGCTATCAAGTCATATCAGTGAAGGATAATGGAAGGGGGATGATGCAGAGTAAGCAGGATGAAATCTTTAATATATTGGAGCACATTAAGGCTAGTTTCAGCACCAATGCTACGGGGCTGGGATTGTCAATTTGCCGCAGTATCATAGAGAAGCATCATGGCAAGATCGAGGTACACTCTGTCATAGGTGAAGGCAGCACGTTTCATATATTCCTTCCAAAAGTAAGTGGATAGAATAATGCAGATTTATCTAATAAGTGTCTATACCCGTGCAGACTGAGAGAGCCTCAGATACCTCCATTAGGATAAAAGCAAGCGAAAACCAATCTTAAAGTTTCTTTTAAGCTTATCTTTGCAGCTTTTTAGGGTGGAATACTCCACAGTTCCGTTGCTACACCATTAGATGTCTAAATTACCTAAAGAGCATAAGTTTCTTGATTTATCTGACTATGGCAGGCCGATAGCCATCCTCATCGCTAACTCCCTGAAGCATACATCCTTCACGCCTGTGCATGTGACCATCGGCTTTATCATCTCAGGCTTCATCGCGTTGTATTGTATTTACACAGGCTATTACTGGGCGGCAGCCTTCTTTTTGATTCTGAAGTCCATCCTGGATGCGGCTGATGGTGAGCTGGCTCGGGTCAAGCAGACGCCTTCCTATACAGGACGATATCTGGATTCTGTAGCTGATATCCTCTTGAATGCGCTGTTTTTTATCATGATCTGGTACATCACCGAGTCACCAATATGGATAGCGATTGGTGCGTTCTTGGGCCTTCAATTGCAGGGGACACTGTATAACTATTACTATGTCATTCTGCGTAATAAATTTGATGGTGACACCACCAGCAGGGTCTTTGAGAATAAGACTCCAGTCGCTTTGGGAGGCGAATCACAGCGAAACGTCAATATTCTCTTTGGCCTCTATAAGCTATTGTATGGCGTATTTGATCACAGCATTTATCTTTTGGATCCTAAGGCGAGTGAAGGACGCGCACTACCCAAGTGGCTGATGACTTGCGTTTCTACTTTTGGTTTGGGCTTTCAGTTACTTCTGGTGGCTGCCATGCTGGTACTGGGCCTGAAATCATTCATATTACCCTTCTTTTTAGTTTATACCGTGATGATCTTTGTATTCATTGGCATCCGTAAGATAATCTATCAATAGCCCCATTTATTTCGATAACAATTATGATCATCCAGGATATTAGCGGCATCAGCATCGATAGCCAGATGCATGACAATGCCACTGCGATACTAGCCAGTTTTGCTTGCTTATTTTTCATTTGGTGAGTGAAACCATTGAAATCATTCTTAATAAATAAAATACATTGGTCTAGATATTGTAACATTCATTACAATACTATATATTTGTATTCGTATGGCAGGAAGACCTAAACAATATGAGGATACAGAACTGATTGATAGAGCTACGGCGGTCTTTTGGGAGAAGGGTTATTTTGCCTCATCAGCTAAGGATTTGTTAGAAGCGATGGACGTGGGACAGGGCAGTTTTTATCGTTCTTTTCCAGGAGGTAAGCGGGAGCTATATATGAAGTCCTTGGCTCGCTTTCACAAGCAGTCTCATCAGGTATTTGTGAAGGGGCTGAGTGAATGTGAGGACCCAAAGCAATACATCAAAGACTTTTTTTACAGCATCATTAGTCGTGAAAAAGGAGCAAGGTCCAATGGATGCTATCTAGGCAATGCCGTGATCGAGTCTAGTAATCTGGATGAAGAAGTCAAAAAGATGTCAGCATCTATCTTAAAGAAGCTGAAGGCATCATTTGAGAAAGCACTCACTAAAGCGCAAGAAATGGGGAATCTAGATGCTGATAAATCTCCAAAGCTATTGGCTGAGCGATTGCTCAATTTGTGGAATGGGATCAACATCACGCAGCGAATGTATACAACGAATAAAGAAGTAAAAAACATCATAGACGCGAGTCTCAAAATGTTGGATTAGTTTTTTTGTTTAAAATGGTAACGATCATTACAATATTAATAAAATACATACATTAATTATTAAACCAATGAAATAGGCTCCATTATGTACAATCACATTTTTTTTAACCCTCATTAACCTCTTTACGGTAGATGATTAAGACATCCAAGTGGATAAATAAGCGTAGCCATTTGCTACTTGGCATTTTAACCTAAAAATTAACCTTTATGAATACAATGAAAACCACATTAGACCACAAAGTTCGAACGACCCAGCATAGACAGCTGGAGGTAGACGGCGTCTCCATTTTTTACAGAGAGGCTGGCGATCCAACCCAGCAGACCATCCTGATGCTGCACGGCTTTCCATCTTCTTCTCACATGTATCGAGATGTGATAGCGGGGCTCTCTGACCAGTATCACATCATCGCGCCAGATTACCCCGGCTTTGGCCTGAGTGACACGCCCTCCATGGAGACTTTTGCTTATACCTTTGATCACATCGCAGAGCTCATGGAAGCATTTATTAATCATTTGAAGCTGGATTCATTCTACTTGATGATGCATGATTATGGCGGGCCAATCGGGATGAGATTTGCTGTAGCCAATCCTGATAAAATCAAGGGCCTCATCATTCAGAATGCGAACGTCTATGCAGAAGGTCTCGGCGAGTGGGCACAGAAGATCGGTGGCTACGTGCAGCAGGAAAAGTATGAGGAGCTGAGCGTCTTCAAAGACAGCCTGATGTCAGCAGAAGGCATTAAGAATCAGTATCTGATCGGTGCACGCGCTCCTCAGAAAGTAGATCCTGTCTCTTACCTCACGGATAGCGCCTTCTTCGACCGAGAGCATGTCCGCAGTATCCAGTCAGCATTATTCGCTAACTACAGCACTAATTTTCCGAAGTATCCAGAGTGGCAGGCATTTCTGCGCACACAGCAGCCCAAGACGCTGGTCATATGGGGTGAGCATGATAAATTCTTCAGTAAGGAGGGAGCCCAGGCTTATGCGAAGGATTTAGATGAGGTAGACATCCACATTTTTGATGGAGGGCACTTCATGCTGGAAGAGTATTATGAAGAAGCAGTCGGACTGATCAAGTCTTTTATCAACTAATAAACATTCATTTGCATTAAACTGTAACGATTATTACAATAGTAATAAAATACATACATTAATTATTAAACCAATGAAATAGGCTCCATTATGTACAATCACATTTTTTTTATGAATGTCCGTTAAACTACCACTTATTGAAATTCTGAACCCTCTGTATCTCCCTTAGAAAGTGAGACTTTATATTTTGGTATTGAGAAACAAAATGTTAATTCAAAGACTCCTCATAGAGTGAGCTAAGGTTCCCCTTTTCAAGGGGAATACAAGGGGTTTATACTTACTGGCCATTATGCGGATATTCATATTTTTTTAATCCTTATCAGCCTCTATAAGATACCGCAAAGAAGCATCACTCAATTGGACCAATGTATCCCCAGCTGCTTACATCTTTGAGGGAGAAAGGACGAATCAGTTTCGAGTCGCAGGTGACGACTTAATTGCTGATGCTGACGGTCAGAGTTCCATCTCCATGGAAGATTTTGCAGTCACTGTATTAGACGAGGTGGAAAATAAGAATTACGAAAAGCAGCGATTTACGGTAGGCTATTAGTACTAATGTAGTTATAGATAACTCCTAATCCCATGTAGATCAAAGGTGATTTTCAGCAGACATGCTGGTGGTCACCTTTTTGGCATTCTAGCTCTGATAGATTTAGCTAATCACCACCATTGTACCCATTCAATATTCTACCACTAAGTCTCGATGACTCGCCTTCAGTTTTTGCAGTAGGCCACTAAGAATAGAATCGTCCTCGCGTTAGCATCACTTGTCTCTTTGGCTGGACTCTCGCACGATCAGCTTAGACTCAAATGTCTTTTGAAAACTGTGGCGCTTGTCCTTTCTGATTTGGAAAAAGTAGTCAAAGGCTGTCTCACCCATTTGCTCACCAAGTTGCTCCACCGTCGTCAGCTTGGGGATCAGGATCGAAGACAACACAGAATTGCTAAAACCCACGACGCCTAGTTGTGAGGGGATATCAATCTGATGCTGGTGGGCATACTCATAGACTCCGGATGCGACATCGTCAGTCACCGTGAAGATAGCATCGGGTGGAGCATCCATACTGAAGAATTCTGAGGTGAGCTGATAGCCGTCTTCTTTGGTAGCAGTATCAGAAGATTTGATTAATTCATCATAGCAGGTCAGTCCGCTATCTGTTAGCGCTTGTCGATAGCCTTTAGCTCGCTCTGTACCGATCGACCAGCCATCAGAGCTCTTGATGTGTGCGATCCGTTGATATCCTTTCTCGATCAGATGATTCACAGCTTGGTATGCACCGTGATAGTCGTCACTTCTCACGTAGCTGGTGTCATGCTCATCATAGGTCCGATCCATGAAGACATAAGGTATACGCTTCTGCTTCAGATAGGCAAAATTAGCCTCAAAAGAGGAGTGCTTTGTCGGAGCGATGAGGATGCCAGAGACGCCGTAGCTGATGAATTCATCCAGTATTTCTTTCTCTTTCAGGTCATCTTGGGAGGATTCGCCGACGATGACCAGGTAGTTATTCAGGTGAGCCTTGGACATGACCCCCTTCAAGACGGTGGAGAAGAAGTAGTGGTCCACATTGGGCAGGACGACACCGATCACATTGAAGGCTTTCTTTTTACGCAGTGAGATGGCTAGTCTATTAGGCTTGTAGTCGAGCATATCCGCTACCTCTAAGACAGCGGCCTTAGTCTTCTGGCTGATGTCATCCTTGTCATTTAGGGCACGAGACACAGTTGTGACGGAGATATTGAGCGCATTGGCTATATCGATGAGTCTTGCGTCCTTAGCCATGATGGATGTAGGTATTTATGCTGAAGGCGAAAAAAAATATTTTTTCATACCGAGTAAAGATACTAAATAAGCTAATTCATTGTATTAATGGGACTTATGTCTAAAAATTAGATCAATTATTGCATTATCAACCTCCGAAAAGGTTTACGAAATCGTTTACGGTAAATAAGGCGCAAAAGAATTATTGTATTCCTTTTACTGTACTACAAACTTGTGTATAATAGCTAGGCGGTAGACGAAAAATATGCTTCTCCGCTGTTATTTATAATTATCTATTAAACCTAATTTAGAATTAGACACATGAAAAAACTGTTTACATCTATGGGTTTTTGTCTCTTTTTTGTCCTGTTCTCACTGAGCATTAACGCGCAGAGAACGATTTCAGGCACAATCACAGATACAGGAACTAACGAACCACTCATCGGAGCTAACATCCTGGTCAGTGGCACATCTACTGGAGCCATCACAGATCTTGATGGTAACTACACCCTCACAGTTCCAGATGGCTACGATGTCTTGGAGGTCTCTTATGCGGGATTCACCACGCAGCGCGTACCACTCGGGGAGAGCAATGTCGTGAATATTGGCATGTCATACGGAGAGCTCCTTGATGAGATCGTCGTGACTGGTTACGGCTCACAGCGACAGAAAGAAGTCACCTCAGCAGTGGTGAAACTCGACGCAGAAGAATTCAACAAAGGACCCATCAGTGATCCTGCCCAGCTGATCCAAGGAAAAGTCGCTGGTCTTCAGGTTTATAACAGAGGTGGTGATCCTAACACTGCGAGCACCATCAGGCTCAGAGGTATCTCCACGGTGGGATCTAACTCTCAGCCCCTGATTGTCATAGATGGCATCATCGGTGCCTCACTTGACAATGTTGATCCGAATGACATACAAGACGTAAACGTATTGAAAGATGGCTCCGCAGCCGCTATTTATGGCTCTAGAGGATCATCTGGTGTGATTATCGTGACTACCAAGCGTGGAAAAGAAGGTCAAATGAAAATCAGCTACAACGGTCAGGTCGGAACCTCATCACCTGTCATGGGTATTCCTGTGATGAATGCGCAAGAATTCGTAGCCACAGGTGGTACTGATCTGGGTAGTGATACTGACTGGATCGGAGAAGTAACGAGAAGTGGCGTGACCCAGATACACAATATCGCTGCATCTGGTGGAGCTGGCTCATCTTCTTATAGAGTCTCAGCTAACCTCAGAGAAGTGAATGGCATTTTGAAGAATACTGGTTTTGATCAATTCAATACAAGATTGAACTTCTCTACCAGAGCGATGAATGACAAGCTGAACTTATCTTTCAATACCTCATATACTAAGCGGGACCAAGAGTTTGGCTTTCAGGAGGCACTTAGATACGCTGTGATTTATAATCCGACAGCGCCAGTCTTAGGAGCAGATGCACCATTCCAGTTTAATGCTGATCAGTTTGGTGGATATTTCGAGACACTTGGCCTTTTTGATAGCTTTAATCCTGTATCAGTCATTGAGCAGAACAGAAATACAGGTCAGAGAAGAGAATTTAACTATGGTGCCAATGCAGATTACAGCATCACTGACAACTTAAAAATCAGTGGCCGCATCGCACAGCAGTCTGTATCACTCGATACCAGAGAGTCATATCCTACGACTTCACTATTCAGAGGTGGTGCTACATCGCCTACAAGAAAGGGTCTAGTGAATCTGTATGATCAAAGAAATTCATTCAATTTATATGAGTTATTCGGTACTTATACCGCAGCGGTGAATGATGGAGTGCAATTGACATTAATCGGGGGATATTCTTACCAACAGCTGAATTTCCAAGACAAGTTCTTATCGATTGGTGATTTCCCTAACAATGATATTGACTTCTCTAATCAGATTGAATCATCTCAAGATCTGCAGAATGCTGGTTTCATTGATGCTAACTCTAATGCCAGCCCTGATGATAAGATCATTGCATTCTTCGGTCGGTTTAATATGGTTTTGAATGACGGAATCTACATTAACGGATCAATCAGAAGTGAGGGAGCATCTAAGTTAGGAGATGGTAATAAGAGAGCATTATTTCCAGCTTTGGGTGTCGGAGTCGATCTTAATAAATTCATGAATATAGGAGGCTTGGACTTTTTGAAGTTAAGACTGGGCTACGGTGTCACTGGGGCCTTGCCTAGAGACAATGGTCTTTCGCAAGAGATCAGAAGAATTAATAATGATGCTTCAGGAGGAGTCACGACGACCCTTGAGCGTGCTGCTAACCCTGATTTGAAGTGGGAGCAAAAAGCAGAAACGAATTTCGGTATCGAGTTTGGTACGGGCGCCATATCTGGTACGCTTGACTTATATAACAGAGATATTTCTGACTTCATTCTATCTAGAACGGTGGATGTAGCAGAGTTCGGTGTCGATAACAGGATAGAGAATGCTGGAAAGCTGAATACAAAGGGTGCAGAATTAGCCCTTAATTATGATGTGATTGACAATGATGATTTTGATTGGACGACAGGTATTGTACTATCTACATATAAGACCGTCCTTGATGAATTTGTCATTGAGAATGGGACCAGAGCGAATCTTGGTTCGCCAGGTCAGAATGCGACTGATGTCATCCGAGTGGCCGTAGGCCAGGAGGTGGGTACCATCTGGGGCCCTGTCTTCGAAGGTGTGAATGATGATGGTACAGCCAGACTAGCCGATGTGAATGGTGATGGTATGCTGAATACAGGTCAGGCGCAAGCCTTAGATGAAAATGCTGACTTTGCCATTTTAGGTAATGGTATTCCTGATTTAGAATTAGGCTGGAATAACAGCTTGACAATAGGTGACTGGTCTGTGAATGCATTCATCAGAGGTGCTTTCGGGCACAGCCTTGTGAATACTTTCAGAGCATTCTATGAGCCGATCATTGCTTCTCAATCTTCATATAACTATGTAAATACAAGTCTGAGACAACCAAATCTATCAGAAGCACGTTTTAGTTCTTTATATGTAGAGAAAGCTGACTTTATCAAGCTGGATAACCTGACTGTAGGTAGAACATTCAGTTTCGCTGACCAAGGTCCTTTTTCATCACTTGGCGTGACACTTAATGTGCGTAATCCTATCGTGATCACCAGCTACACAGGTACAGACCCAGAACCAGCTTTGACTGATAGAGGTTCTGCAGGTAATGGCGATCGTCCAGCAGAAGTAGGTGATGCTGACCCATTATCACCAGGATTAGACAGAAGAAATAATTATTTTTCTTCAAGATCAGTGACACTTGGCGTGTCTCTTAATTTTTAAAATATTCTAAAAAGAATTAATGATGAATAAATTATCAATTTTTTTAATCTCAATATTATCACTCTTCCTCATCTATTCCTGTACAGATTTAGAGGAAAATTTGGTGGGTGAAATTACAGAGGATATCTCCTTGCAAGGTATATCCGCAGGTGGCGCAGGACAGGGAGGCGGACCTTTAGCAGGAGCTTTCGGAAAGCTAAGAGATGGATCAGCAGGTCACTTTGGCCACTACAGCATGCAGGAATTACCCACAGATGAGATGGTGATCGGTGCTAAAGGTGGTGACTGGTTTGATGGTGGTATCCTCATCCAGATGCACCAGCACACCTACGATGCGACTAATGGCATCATCAATAACACATGGAACCAAGCATATGGCGGTATCAATTCTGTCAATGAATTATTAGCTGGAGACTTAGATGCGAATGGCGAGGCTCAAATGAGAAGCTTACGAGCTTATTTCTACCTGAGGCTCATGGACATGTTCGGTAATGTGAAGATCGTGACCACGCCTGGATCAGATGCACCACAAGTCAGCAGACAAGAGGTGTTTAATTTTGTCGAGAGCGAGCTTTTAGCTGCATTAGGTGTCAGTAGTGTCACTAGAGGTATGGATCTTTCTGGTAGTGCGCTGGGTGTCGATGCAAATGCTTATCGAATTAACACCTATGGCGCTTTAGGCGTATTGGCTAAACTCTATTTGAACGCTGAAGTGTATACAGGGACTGCAAGATATGAGGAGGCTGATATAGCTGCTTCTTACATCATTGATAGTGGTGCTTATCAGCTTTGTGGTGATGGATGCGAAGTGCCTAACTTAGGTAAGAGACCAGCTGTCGATTCAGACCCTGCTATGCTAGAAGGTTACGCAGCTGTATTCGCAGCTAATAATCAAGGTAACCCAGAGCACATTTTCACCATCGAATATGATGAAGTGACTGCAGGAGGAATGAACTTCGCGATGATGAATCTACACTACTCATCACAGTTCACTTATAACTTTGATTCACAGCCGTGGAATGGATACGCGACATTGGAAGAATTCTATAATTCGTACGAAGCGGGTGATAAGAGAAGAGCGAATAACTTCTTAGTTGGACCTCAGACAGACTTTGGTGGATCAGCCATTTTGGATTTCGCTGCTGATGATGAAGACATTGTATTGAATTATACGCCAGCGCTTAATGAGCTTGCGCCTAACTACTTACGTGAGGCAGGTGCTAGACCAGCTAAGTTCAGCTACAAGATTTTGGGAAGACCTGATATGGATAATGACTATCCAGTCATCAGACTGGGCCAAATCTACTTGATCAGAGGCGAAGCGAGAGCGAGAGCAGCAGGTGACTGGTCATTGGCAGAGCCTGATGTGAATGTAGTCAGAGCCAGAGCAGGTGTATCACCTATGTCTGGTGTCACGGCTGAAAGCTTCTTAGCGGAGAGAGGTAGAGAGATGTTCGCCGAGTCAGTGAGACGTACAGATATGATCAGATTTGGTGTCTATAATGATACCTGGTGGGAAAAGCCAGCTTCTGATTCACACGTGAACTTATTCCCGATTCCATTCGACGCGATCCAAGCGGCTAATGGTACATTGACGCAGAACCCTGGGTACTAAATCCAGACATACATAATATATTGACCAAAGGGTTGTTTTTTAGTAAAAACAACCCTTTTTTCGTCTACCGAATCATGCGATTAACAGTCTATCCATTCATCATACTTTCGATGCTGCTGACGGCCTGTCAGGATGTCTCTGAGGATCAGTCCTACCTGCTGCGTATGAGGACAGACACGGAGATCAACTTTACCAATCAGCTCATCTATACCGATTCGATCAATCCCTACACTTACCGCAATTTTTATAATGGCTCAGGCGTCGCCATCGGCGATCTGGATAATGATGGTCTGGATGATCTATTTTTTACCGGCAATCAAGTGGATAATCAGCTCTATCAGAATCGGGGCAATTTCCAATTCAAAGATGTAACCGAAGGCTCTGGCACAGCCTCCACCGACAGCTGGTGTACCGGTGCCAGCATGGTCGACATCAATGCAGATGGTCTGCTGGACATCTACGTGTGCAAGGCTGGTCCTCCATCAGACGAAAACAGGCGCAATCAACTATTCATCAATCAAGGTGACTTTAGATTTGTGGATCAGGCCGCGGACTATGGCTTAGACATCTTGGGTTTATCCATTCATGCTGTCTTCTTCGATTTTGACAGAGATGGAGACCTCGATGTCTACCTGCTGAATAACTCTCTGAAGAGCGTCGGAGCCTATGACCTGGTGCGGGATCAGAGAGACATCGCCAGTGAGGATGGCAATCAGTTCTTGGTGAATGAAGATGGCAGATTTGTCAATAAAACCCGTGAACTCGGTATCTACAGCAGCAGCATTGGCTTTGGCCTCGGCATCGCCGCCAGCGATTTTAATCAGGATGGCTATCTGGATCTATACGTGGGCAATGACTTTTTTGAAAAAGACTATTACTACCTCAATCAGGCTGGAAAAGGATTTAAGGAAGTGGGAGAGGACTATTTTGCCAGCTTCCCGCTAGGCTCTATGGGAGTGGATGCGGCGGACTATGACAATGACCAGCAGCCAGATATCTTCGTGGCGGAGATGCTGCCTAAAACACTTGCCCGCAAAAAGACCAAAGCGGTCTATGACTCCTGGGAGAAATACAGCAGTGCGGCTAAGAATGGCTACTACCACCAGTACCCCAGAAACATGCTCTTTCAAAATCAGCAAGAGCATGGCTTCACGGAGCTGGCCCGCATGAATGACATGGCAGCCACGGACTGGAGCTGGGCTCCACTCTTTATGGACATTGACATGGACGGGTACAAGGACCTCTTCGTCAGCAATGGCATCGGGAGGGACCTGCTAGACCGAGACTACCTGAACTACATGTCTGACCAGGGCAAGCTCCAAGAGCTGCTCAGTGATAAGGATAAGGCACTGGCGGGACTCATAGACCTGATGCCAGCAGAGCGTGTGCAGAATGCCATTTTTAAAAACCAGGGCGACGGATCTTTTGCTGATGAGTCAATCACTTGGACAGATATGCCAGCCAGCTTCAGCAACGCCAGCGCCTACGGAGATCTAGACAATGACGGTGATCTAGACCTGGTGATCTCTAATGTCGATGATCCAGCATTTATCCTGGAGAATACCACGACGGACCGCAGCTGGATCGGTTTTCGACTCAGCTCAGCTGGTGAGAATGACTACGCCATAGGAGCGCAGATCACAGCCTACCATAGCGATGGCGCCGTGATGCAGGAGCAGATGCCCTACCGAGGTTTTCAGAGCTCTGTGTCACCGCAGCTGAGTCTGGCACTGGGAGATGTGAGCGCTCTGGACAGTGTCCTGATCAGATGGCCCAATGGAGAGCAGGAGCGGCTAGAGAATCTGGCGCTGAATGAGTATCACAGCATCCAGCAAGGAGTTGGTTTAGCTCAGTATCAGCCACAAATGTCTCATCATCATCACCTAAAAGTAGCGCTAATAGACAGTCTCGACTTTGATCGCAGCCGGACCCTGCCGAGCGACTTCAATCGGGATCCACTCATACCTTACATGTACGCGCTGCCCGAGCCCGTCGTAGCTACAGTACAAGATAAAGCAGCTGTGACATCCATGGTCATCGGTGGCACGAAGGGCATCCAAAGCACCATCACGGAGATCGGCAAAAGAAATTCAAGAATGCTCATAGATGATAAGAAGATGGCATACGCGTATGTGAGCGATATCGAAGTCGTGGATGTTGACCTTGATGGAGACCAGGACATCTACTTGGCGCATGGGTCACGCATGTTCACACCATACTCCTCAGAGCTGCATGATCAGCTACTGCTCAATGATGGAGCGGGAAGCTTCACTCTGCAAGAGAATGCCCTGCCATTTTCCAAGCCTGTCATCACGAGCAGCGTCTCTTCAGGTGACATGGATGGGGATGGATATCCTGACCTCGCCGTCACTGAGCTGATGGCTGACAATACTTACGGCAGACCGGGTAGCCTCTACCTCTTCTTGAATGATCGGCAAGGTGGATACACCGCTGTGGCTCAAGAAGAGTTACAAGACTTGGGGATGATCACCTGCTCAGCCATGGCAGACCTAGATGGTGATGGCCGGTCAGAGATCATGGTCGCTGGCGAATGGATGGGCATCAGAGCATTTAGTTTAGCTCCGTCTGGCATCATCGATGTCACCCAGAAATATCATCTGGGTGAAACACGTGGACTCTGGCAGACCATGTTCATGACAGACATTGATCAAGACGGAGACCTCGATATGATCGCTGGTAATATGGGGCAAAACAGCTACTTCACCACGGATCATGCCCTGCTGGTCCAAGACCTGGATGCCAATGGAAAAGTAGAGCAGCTTCTACTCCAGCGCATCGATGGCGAATACTATCCCGTCCAAGATTTTGAAGAGCTCTTCATGAGAGTGCCGATCATCAAGAAAAAATTTGACAGATACAGCGATTATGCAGCCGCCTCTCTGGCCGACCTGGTAAAAATAGATACAGCTGACATCCAGTCACTGGACCTACTGCAGTCCACTCTCTTCCTGAATGACCAAGGCCGCTTCGTCAGGAAGACGCTGCCGCGTGAAGCGCAGCATTCATCAGTACACGCCATAGCCGTACATGATGTGGACGCTGATGGAGTGAGCGACATCCTGCTGGGAGGGAATCATTACCGCTTCAAACCCCAATACGCGCGCAGCGATGCTTCTACAGGCCTGCTGATTTTGGGTAGCGCCGCAGCACCGGACTATGGCTATGGTCCAGTCCACCAGCTAGGCATCACAGGGGAGATTAACAGCATCACACCCATCGCTGATGATGAATATGTGATCGGCCTTAGAAATCAGAAACTACATCAATACCAAATCAAGCTAAACAGACAATGAAGAAAATGATAATCTACCTGTGCATCATAATTGCCTATACTGGCTGTCAGTCAGAGTATGACCAGTACGTGAAGCGCGAGATGAAATCTGGAGAGATACACGAGTCGCTGATGTTTGGCCTCTCCGTCGGCCAGACCAGAAAAGAATTCTACGATACCTGCTGGCTGCTGAATAAGGAAGAAAAAATCTCCCAAGGCCCCAAGAACCAATATGCCATGTACATCATAGAGCCACCTACCATTGCTGGCGAACCAGACAACATCGAAATGCTGTTCTACGGTATCTTTGATGATGAGCTGATCATGCGCGGCATGGATTTCCAATTGAGCTATCCGAAGTGGGCTGTGTGGAATGAGGAATATCACGCTGATGAGCTCATGGAAAGCTTGCAACAATATTACCTCGATCTCTTTCCTGGTAATGACTTTATCCAAGTGCCGCTGGGTCGTGATGAGCTGTACAGCTACGTCAAGATCGATGGCAATCGGCAAATCCTGATGTACCCCAAAGACACAAAAGATGTGGTGGTAAAGATCGAAGATCTGCGCTACAAGTTATCACCCAAAGCTTCTTCCTGATGATACGATACTATCTTTTATTGATCGCCATTTTCAGTATGCCTGCCTGCCAGGATGACCCCGCTGAGCAGCGGCAATTACTCAAGCTGATGGACAATGAGCAGCTGGGCATCGACTTCCAGAATACCCTCAGGTACTCCAAGGATTTTAATGTCTATAAATACCGCAATTTCTACAATGGGGGAGGCGTCTCCATTGGCGATGTTAATAATGATGGCCTGAGTGACATCTATTTTACTTCGAATCAAGACAGCAATCGGCTCTTTCTCAATCTGGGAGATTTTACCTTTCGGGACATCACTGACTCTGCAGGGGTGCAAGGCAGCCGGGCCTGGTCCACGGGTACCACTATGGTGGATGTCAATGCTGATGGCTACCTCGACATCTACGTGTGTAACTCTGGTGACGTCGCCGGTGACAACAAGGAGAATGAGCTATTCATCAATAATGGCGACCTGACTTTTACAGAGGCAGCTGCAGTCTATGGGCTGAATGATGAGGGCTATTCCACCCACGCCTCTTTTTTTGATTATGATCAGGATGGTGACCTGGATGTCTACTTGCTCAATAATTCATTCCAAGCCATTGGCAGCTTTAACCTGCGAAAGAACGAGCGCGAGAAACGCGATGCAGCCGGTGGAGATAAGCTGCTGCGCAATGACGGTGGTAGCTACACGGATGTCAGTGAGGCGGCGGGTATCTATGGGAGCGTCATCGGCTTTGGACTGGGCATCACTGTGGGGGATGTCAATCAGGATCACTGGCCAGACATCTTCATCTCCAATGACTTCTTCGAGCGAGACTATCTCTACATCAATCAGCAAGATGGGACCTTCGCGGAGCGCCTCACGGAGCAGATGACCAGCATCAGCGGAGCGTCTATGGGTGCGGATATGGCTGATATTAATAATGACGGCTACCAAGATATCTTTGTCACCGAGATGCTGCCCAGCGACAGCGAGCGACTTAAGTCTGTCACCACCTTTGAGGATTGGAATAAATACCAATTCAACGTCAAGAATGGCTACCATCATCAGTTCACCAGAAACACTCTCCACCTCAATCAGGGCAACAGCAGTTTCAGCGAGATCGGCCGCTACGCCGGAGTGGAAGCCTCCGATTGGAGCTGGGGCGCCTTGTTTTTTGACATTGACAATGATGCTCAGAAAGACCTCTTCATCGCGAATGGCATCTACAAGGACCTCACGAATCAAGACTACCTGAACTACATTGCGAATGAGCAGGTCATGGCCTCCATCATCAATGACGAAGGCGTGAATTATAAAGAGCTGATTGACATCATCCCTTCGAATGCTATCCCCAATCACTTCTACCTGAATCGATCGGAGCTACAGTTCGAAAGAATGCACGGCGCTGATCTAGATATACCCAGCTTCTCCAATGGAGCAGCCTATGGCGATCTGGATAATGATGGCGATCTAGACTTAGTCATTAATAATGTGAATATGCTCGCCAGCATCTATCAGAATCAAGCCACGCAAAACGCAGCGAACTACCTCAGCATCCGCCTAGTGGGTGAAGAGCAGAATGTCTACGCCTTGGGTGCAGCCGTCCAGCTCAAGCTCGAGCAGGGCGCGACGCTCAGCCAGGAGCTGCAGTCAGCCAGGGGCTTTCAGTCCAGCTCTGATCCACGGCTCATCTTTGGGCTGGGCGAAGCGGAGAGCGCTGATGTCACCGTCTGGTGGGATGAGCAGCGTGTCACCCGACTCAGGGATGTGCAGGCTAATCAGCATCTAGAGCTATCCATAGCCTCCGCAGAGCGATACCAGTCAGATCAGCCCGAAGGCCAAAGACTGGTCGCGACACCGGATACATTGCCGCTGAGGCACGTCGAAAATCAATTCAGCGACTTCAATCGCGAACGCCTCATCTACCACATGATGAGCCAAGAATCTCCAGCCATGGCTATGGCTGACCTGAATCAGAATGGGCTAATGGATGTGGTCCTCACGGGGGCCAAGGGCAGCTACTCTCAGGTCATCTATGATCTGGGTACAGTGCAGGAGCAGCTGCAGCAGCTGGATGGTGATATCTCTCTGCTGGATGCTGAGCATACCGATGTAGAGATAGCAGACTTTAATGGAGATGGACTATTGGATCTGTATCTCGCCAGTGGTGGGGTGGATGTCAGTCCCTTCTCGCCGCTGCTCTATGATCACTTACTTATGAATGATGGAGGCGGCGGCTTCACGCTGTCCAAGCAAAAACTGCCCAAAGAGCAGGCTAACATCAGTACTGGCTGCATCACCTCTGCTGATGTAGATCAGGATGGAGATCTGGATGTATTCGTAGGGGAGCGGGTCAAGATTGGCCAGTATGGAGCCGCAGGCAGTGGCTACCTCTTGCTGAATGATGGCCAGGGCCACTTCACTGACGACACGCAGCGCCTGCTGCCAGCGCTCACTGACATGGGGATGATCACGGATGCCGCCTTCGTGGATCTGGATCAAGATGGCAGAGAGGACCTCGTCATCGTCGGAGAGTTCATGCCCATCCGCATATTTCTGAATACCGCAGCTGGATTCGAGGAGCTACATGGTCAGCACACTGAGCTATCAGGCTGGTGGAAAAAGCTCCACGTCACAGACCTTAATGCTGATGGCAGGCCGGACCTCATCGTCGGCAATCACGGCCTTAACTCGCGCTTTTCGGCCTCCGCTGAGCAGCCCATCAAGATGTACTATAAAGACTTTGATCAGAATGGCTCCAAGGAGGGCGTCTTGGCTTATGTCTCAGATGGCGGCCAGACCTATCCCTATGCCCTGCGGCATAATCTCTCCAGCCAGATCAAGACCATCAGCAAGACCATCCCCGACTATGAGACATATAAGTCAGCGACCATGGAAGACATCTTCACGGCAGAAGCCCTTACGGAGGCCACCGTCTTAGAGGCGATTGAGCTGCGATCCATGTACCTCATCCAAGCAGAGACGGGCTTGGAGTTCACAATCGGCTATCTACCACCAGCGGCCCAGCTCTCACCCATGTATGCCATCGAGACCACTGATGTAGATCATGATGGAGATCAGGACATCATCACAGGGGGTAATCTCTATGGCGTCCTTCCTGAGGCTGGCATCTATGACGCCAGCTACGGCCAGATCCTCAGCCATGAGGGCGAGCTGAGCTTCCGCGCTATTCCAGCGAAAGAGTCAGGCTTCAAAGTGGATGGCCAGATCAGAGAGATCCGCGCTGTGGGTGATCAGATTCTGGTCGCGCGAAATGATGCGGCGGTGCTGCGCTTTCAGTTGCGGGATGGATCGGAGTAGCCCACTGAGAGTCTCTTACGATTTCCTCACCAGGCTAGCATAGATTTTGATTATCTTTAAGAGCGACATAGATGCTGTCAGATAGACTCATGGCGAAAGCGACGATTTTGATTGATATCTAATCGAATAGCGCAGTGGTCGTGTCTCAGGAGGCTATGACCCAGATATGCCTGTTGACGAGCAGCGAGTAGCTTAGCTGATGGCGGCACCTGCAGAAGTTCATAGTTGATTACAAATGGTTATAATCGTTTGTAATTGATATAAATGATTGAATGTCAATTAATTGTCATCAATTGTCTTGATTGCGTAGATATGGGGAGTATAGGTAAGTAGTGGTGGAGTCACGTATACATAGATGTTAGTCATCATAAAGAGTTAAAAAAGTGAAATCGAAAAGTAACAAAGCATTCAAGATTAATTCAAGAGATGAAAAGAGGCTTTTCAAAGATGCTGTTATAGTATACGACTCTTCAGCATTACTTGACTTTTACGGTTACTCGGAGAAAGCTAAAAATGAAATATTTGATTTAGTGTTTGCAAAACTGGAAGGAAGGTTATGGATTCCTGCACAAGTTGAATATGAATTTACTAAGAATAGAGAATCTGTAATTACCAAGCCTATAAATTCTTATCAAAACTTGATTTATAAAACTGATACCAAGAAAGAAGGTGGTTTTATAGAAGCGATAGAATCCTCAATAAGTAACTTTAAGAATAAAGATGTTCTAAAAATTAGAGGGAATTTGAAAGCTCTAATTGAGAGAACAATAAAAGATAACAAGCATCCTCATATAAATCAGAAGTCACTAAATGATTTAACAGAAGCCGTTAATCAAATCTCAAAAGATCTTGACAAACTTGAAAAGATAGTAAAAACATCAAAACAAATAATTCAAGCTGAGATAAAGGTCAAAGAAAGAAAAATTAAAACAATCAAAGGAAAAGATAGTCTGTTGGTAAAATTGAACCAAGCATTTACCATAGGAGATGAATATAAATACGAAGAATTAATTGAAATAGTAAAAGAAGGAAAATTTAGATATGAAAACAAAATACCTCCAGGCTATGAAGATGAAGGTGATAAGATTGGCTTCCAAGTATATGGCGACTTGATATTATGGAAACAAACAATGGAATATGCAAAGCGTATATCAAAACCAATCATACTAATAACTAATGATTTCAAGGATGATTGGTGGCAACCGAAGTCCAATAATGAAATACCACGTCATGAATTGATTATTGAATTTATTGATAAGACAAATCAGCAATTTTGGATGTATTCAGGGGAGTCTTTTCTTCATAAAGCAAATTTATATTTCAAGGCAAATGTAAACAACTCTACTATTCAAGAGCTGTTAGATTTTAACTCAGAAAAATTTCGGAAAATCGAAGAAGAATGGCTTGAGCTCTTAGAAGAGGCAATCTATGACGGTGAAGACGTAATGGCTAATCACAACTATAAATTTAAGGGCAAGAATTTGGGGTCTTGGCTATCAAATGTTTCTCAGGACAACAAATTAGGTAAGAAACTCGCATTACTCAAAGAAATCGAAGAAATAGGCTTTGATTTCAAACAACGTGGTCATAACCCAGACTTGCAAGCAAAACGATTTATCCAACGATTATTTGAGAATGAAGAATTGAATAAAATGGTTTGTCAAAACTACTTTAACAGTGTTTTAATGGACAAGCAAGATAGGATTTTACCTGAAACAAAACGAGAACTTAATACAGCATGGAAGCTAAGATTTAACGAAGAACGACTTTGGGAAAAGCAATCTCAAATAAAGGATAAAACAGACGAATGGAAAAAGTTTAGGTATAACAAAGATCTAAATCCAAAAGAAAAATGGTCAACTTCAGAAAAGAATATGGGTGGTTTATACCATTGGGTTAGATATAGGAAGAAACGAGTAGATCTATTAGAACTGATAATTCATAAATTTAGCAAAGAAGAAATAGATGAACTCAGAGAACAAGGTTTTCCAGTAGATGAAATACGATGACTAACAATAGATAAGAAGGAAGAGCTCCTACGTCACTCCTCCTCTTATCATTATACGTTAGCGATCATTAAGAAACAAAATGAACCATGAGTAAAATAAACTTAGTAAGAGAAATAAAGGAACTAAAAACCCACTTAGCTTACTCTAAAAATATAGGATTCTTTTTTGGGGCTGGTAGTTCCTGTGCTTTAGGTATTCCTAATATTGAACAGTTAACAAATCAAATAGAAGCAGAATTAACTGGAGACCCAAAAGTCAATTTCGACAAAATCAAAGCTGATCTTGCACCATCAAAAGCTCCTTTAAAAGTTAATATTGAAGATATACTAAATCAAATTAGAAGAATTAGAGAACTCACAAATGAATCTGCAAAAGTTTATGAAGGCGTCAGCGGAATCGCATGTAAAGAATTAGACAAAGAGATCTGTATAAAGATCTACAATATAATTGTTGAAAAAGAAGAAGCCGCTAATTATGACAACACAAAGAAATTCTTTGCTTGGCTAAGTTTATGGAATATCGAATACACCAAAGAAGTATTTACAACTAACTATGATTTGATTATCGAAAAGTCCCTAGAATCAAGTGGGATTCCATACTTTGATGGCTTTGTTGGATCGTATGAACCGTTTTTCTGGCAAGAAAGTATAGAGTCAATTGTTTCAAAATTGGATATTACAAAAAACTGGATTAGACTATGGAAGATTCATGGGTCGTTAAGTTGGTTTTGGAAAGAAGAGCCAATAACAAAAACACAACGAATTGTTAGAATTGGAAAAGTTGATAAAATTGAAGATGAAGAAAACGAACTTGTAATATATCCATCAAAGGAGAAATATGATTCTTCTAGAAAGCAACCTTTCATAGCCTATTTTGATAGACTTAAAAATTATCTTTTAGGAGGAGAGCTACTGTTCGTATTTTCTGGTTATTCTTTCTCCGATCAACATATAAACGAAATTATTTTTAACTGTCTACGTCAAAATGCAAGACTCACTGGTTTGGTTTTCTTCTATTCAGATGATGAAGTGGAAAACCTTCACAAGCTGTCTTCTTCTTATATGAATCTCATTGTATTTGGCCCAACAAAAGGAATAATAAATGGAAATTTGGGTGATTGGAATTTTGACAAAAACGATTTAAAAAATCCTTCTGAAAAATTTGATCATTATTGGCATGAAGCTGACAAAAAACTGACACTTGGAGATTTTAACTCTTTGGTTAATTTCCTAATTACTAATTCTGGAAGGAAAGAAGCAATTGAAACAATAATTTCATGAAAAAAGACATTACATATTTAGGTAAAATAATCAGAGTTGATTCTAATGTTGTCGAAGTCGAAGTTTCAAATGAAATTCCGTCAGCTGCACCAATCATTAATGGTAGACTATACAAAATTGGGCAAATAGGGACTTTTGTAAAAATGCCTTTGGGTAACATTAATATTTATGGAGTTGTATCATCTGTAAGTAATACACCCTCAAGATTAGAAGAGAACAAGAATAGCATTAATTATATTGGATCAAGATTTTTAACTGTTCAACTTGTTGGTGAAAAAATAGGCAATGATGATTTCGACAAAGGTGTAGGCACCTATCCAACAATAAATGATGAAGTACATTTGGTTATTGAATCTGATCTATTTGATATTTATGGGACAGGAGATGAGAATTCAATAAAAATTGGTAAGCATTCTTCATCAGAAAATCTTACTGTATTTGCAGATGTACATAAATTAGTTCTAAGACATTGTGGCATATTTGGATCAACCGGTAGTGGAAAGTCAAATACAACTGTAAGTATTATAAAAGCGATAAACCTGCAATTCAATGGATCAAGAGTAGTCCTCGTGGATCCGCATGGGGAATATTCTTCTGCTTTCCCAGATGCCTCCATTTTTAAAATTAAGGATGCTGAGAATCCACTACATATCCCATACTGGTTAATGAATTTCGAAGAACTTGCATATTTTTTAGTAGGAGCCAAATCAACAGACTATCAAAAAGTAGAATATAGAAAACTTAGAGAACTTGTAACAAAGCTGAAAAAAGTTAATTATCAATTAGCTTCGGGAAACGTAGATGTGAATTTAATAACAGCGGACTCTCCAATTCCTTTTAATGTAAGAGAACTATGGGGTGAAATGAATTGGTGGCTAAATGCTACATTTTCGGTTTCTCCAAAAGATCAACAAACTGTAGCTACAGCTCACGAGGTTACACCTGCAGATTATGAAAATCTAATTGGAGCTATTTTTACGCCGTATCCTGTAACAAATAATGGCCCATATAAAACAAAACATAATGACTTCTATCAATATGAGAAGAAGCTATATTCGATATTGAAAGATACTCGATTTGATTTCATGTTTAATCCTGGAAATTACAAGGGAACAGTTGGAACCAAAGATTTACATGACCTATTAAATGAATGGATTGGTAGCGATTCGAAACTGGCAATTTTAGATTTAAGTGAAGTGCCATTTGAGATTTTAGATATTTCAGTCGGTTTAATTACACGATTCATCTATGATAGCATGTTTTGGGGAAGAAGTGATACATATACCGGAAAAAACAGGCCATTGCTGTTAGCATATGAAGAAGCACATACATACTTGAATAAAAACGATAGTATTAGTTATGCTAAGAAATCAGTAGAGCAAGTATTCAAAGAAGGAAGGAAATTTGGCTTAGGTGCTTTAATAATTTCTCAAAGACCCTCAGAAATATCTGAAACGATTTTGGCCCAAATTGGAACATTCATATCCTTAAGATTAACAAATTCAAAGGATCAATCAATAATAAAATCATCGTCACCTGATAACTTAAATAGTTTAATCGACCTATTGCCGTCATTAAGAACTGGAGAAGCTATTATAGTTGGAGAAGCTATTACAATTCCCTCAAGAGTAAGAATCAAATTAAATAATCCTAGACCCACTAGTGATGACCCTGAATTAGTAAAAGCATGGAACAAAGACCACCAACCCAATCCTGAAAACTATAAAACAGTTGTTAAAAAAATTAGAGAACAAAAAAATTAATTATGGAAAGAATTAGCGTAGAATCTTCAATGATAGCAAGTATCGGTCATGATTCTGAAACATCAACATTAGAAATAGAATTTAATAACAATCAAGTATGGCAATACTTTGATTTCTCCGAAAGCGATTATAGTGAATTCAGTAATTCTGATTCTATTGGCAAACATTTCCTCCAAAATATTCGAGGTCAATACACAGAAAATCAAGTTGGTTAGAAATGAAGTACGAAATAATAAAAGAAAAAATAACCTCTGAAGGATTTTTGAAAATCAAGAAAGGACTAGTAAAGTATGATTCATTTAAATCTTCGGATAAGATAGAAAAAGAATGGGAATCATTGGAAAGAGGAGACTCTGTTGCGATTTTAATAAAAGAAATGGATACAAACAGTTTTCTCTTCACTAATCAATTCAGATACCCAACTACAGCTCATAATAAAGGATGGATAATTGAACTAGTTGCTGGAGGAATTAAAAAGGATGAAAACATTAAAGAATGTGCAATCCGAGAAATAGAAGAAGAAATTGGTTATCAAACTAATAAGCTATTGGCTATAGCACATTTCTATGTTTCACCAGGCGGCACCTCAGAACGAATACATTTGTATTATGCTGAAGTAAACTCAAAAGATAAGAAATCAAAAGGAGGCGGCTTAAAGGAGGAAAAAGAAGATATTGAATTAGTGAAGATAAGCGTAGATAAGGTAAAGGAGATGCTACTGAGAAATGAAATTAATGACGCAAAGACCATAATTGCATTGCAACATTACTACTCCGCCAAATGAAAAACGATCGCTAACAATAGGTGATGACAGCATATCTCTCCTATCGTCGAGAGACGCTGCATACCATCATCCATTACATGCAAGCTGAAAAAAAACCAACCCGCAAGAACAAAGAGTGCTATCGCACACATTGCTCTTTTTTCAATTAAAGTTATGTTTTATACGACGAAAGTCAGATTTTATCTGTTTTTAAGCATATGAAGCATAACTTTAA
>CALFUK010000083.1 GCA_937929945.1 uncultured Saprospiraceae bacterium | reverse complement strand
TGCTTGACTAAGGTCTCTATCTCCAGTGCTACTTCTGGATTGTCCAGTAAGAACTGTTTAGCTGATTCTCTACCCTGTGCGATCTTAGTTCCGTTATAACTGTACCAGGATCCACTTTTCTGTACGATCTCTTTGTCGACTCCGAGGTCGATGATCTCACCTACCTTGCTGATGCCCTCTCCGTACATGATGTCAAAATAAGCGATTCTGAATGGTGGCGCTAGTTTGTTTTTGACGACTTTGACTTTTACAGGCGTACCGATCATGTTGCCTTCTTTATCCTTATGAGCTGAGCCAGCTTTACGGATATCGAGTCTGATAGAGGCATAGAACTTCAGTGCATTACCACCCGTCGTTGTCTCAGGATTGCCAAACATGACACCGATCTTTTCTCTCAGCTGATTGATAAAGATACAGCAAGCTCCTGTACGGCCGATGGTGGCAGTCAGTTTACGTAGGGCCTGAGACATCAGTCGTGCCTGTAGTCCCATCTTGGAGTCTCCCATTTCTCCCTCTATCTCGGCCCTGGGTGTGAGTGCTGCTACGGAGTCTATGACTAATATATCGATGGCACCTGATCTGATCAGGTTCTCTGCTATCTCCAGTGCTTGCTCGCCATTGTCCGGCTGTGAGATCAGTAGATTCTCTGTGTCTACACCTAGGTGCTCTGCGTAGAATCGATCAAAGGCGTGCTCGGCATCAATGAATGCTGCTATACCTCCTTGTCTCTGGCACTCAGCGATACAGTGTATGGCCAGGGTCGTTTTACCTGATGATTCTGGTCCATATATTTCTACAATTCTGCCTTTGGGCAGACCATTGATGCCCAGCGCTATATCCAGACCTAAAGAACCAGTCGGGATAGACTCTATCTCGACCACCTGCTTATCGCCCAGCTTCATGATGGCACCTTTGCCGTAGGTCTTCTCCAGTTTGTCTACGACAAGATTGAGCGCTTTTAGTTTTGCATCTTTTTCTTTCGACATGATTATTCTTTAGTTTAATGATGGTATAATGATCGATGCGCTAAATTGTTGAGCACATTAGATTAGATATGCAAAAATAATATATATAAAGGAGATATCTATTATTACTGTGCACTCTATCTACACGAAAGTGGATTATGTTGCTTTTTTAGATCAATTAGGCAGAATCCGCTATTGGATCTGCGATGGATTCCGATTGGTGCCTCTTCCTGCGGAGATGCTTGATGGCATCACTAAGGTTACATTCCACATATATCTGTGAAATTTATCTCTCAGATGCATCGTATGAGTGATGATTAAAGTCGGATTCTGATACAGGTGATTTGCTATGCTAAGATTCTACTTTTGCTTTTCTCCCAGCTTCTTGATTTTCTGCAGCCACTTTTCTCTGAATTCTGGTTTGGACAATCTGATGGGTCCGATGGAGCTGATCTTTACAGACTTGACGCCAATAAAGTTGAGCGTTAGTTTTTTCATGGCCGCATGACTCGGTGAGCGATTGATGATCCGGTAGAACCATGTCGGCTGATCCATGGTGCAGATGAGCCTGGCTGTCTTACCCGAGAAGTGCTTGTCCCACCAGACGGATCCTTCTCGTTTGGTGAAGGCATATCCCGGCAGGAGGACGCGGTCTAAGAAGCCTTTCATGATCGCTGGTACAGAGCCCCACCACACGGGGTATATCCATACTAAGTGATCTGCCCATGATAGGCTGTCCTGAGCGGCTATTAGGTCGGGCTCTAGATCAGTCCGCTTCCGATAGCCATATTGTAAGTTAGGATTGAAGTCTAACTCTCGGATGTGGATGACCCGCACTTCAGCTCCAGCTGCCTTTGCTCCATCCTGATATGCCTGGGCAATAGCAACGTTGTAACTCTCCTGATCAGGATGGCCATTGATGATTACTATCTTCTTGCTCGCCATGTGATTTGCGTTTACTTGGCATCAGCAGATCATGCTGACTAATCCCATGATTCTTCCATTGACTCTTCTGTCGCGAGTTCAAACTCTAATCGTCGCTTCTCTAGATCTGCCTCTCTCAGCGTCACCATGATTTTGTCACCCATCTTGAATGAGGTGCCCGTCTTCTTGCCGACCACACTGAAGGCATTTTCATTTTCGAATTTGTCTCCGATCTGCTCGAAGCTGATCATACCTTCGGCCTTAGACTCTACCAGCTCGATGAATATGCCACGCTCGATCATCCCTGAGATGACCCCTTCGAAGGTTTCACCTATTTGGCTCGCCATATATTCTACCTGCTTGTACTTGATGGATTCTCTCTCGGCGTCCACTGCCTTCTTTTCCTGCGCTGAGATGTGTTTACATTTTGATTCTAATTCTTCTTTATTGACTCTGGTGGTCTTATCTAGGTTCAGATCGATAATGCGATGTACCAAGACATCACTGTACCGCCTGATGGGAGAAGTGAAGTGAGTATAATTCTCAAAGGCTAGACCATAGTGACCAATGTTGTCAGAAGTGTAGATGGCTTTGGCCATGGTTCGGATCGCCAGTGGCTGCAGCATCTTCAAGGCATCATTCTCTTCGGCCTTCTTAGCCAGAGAATTCATGGATTTGGACACATTTTTCGGTGTATCCACATTCAGGTTGATGCCCAGACTCGCTGCGAATACGGCGAAATCGGCCAGCTTATCTGGATTTGGCTCGTCATGTACGCGGTAGACGAAGGGCACGGGTTTTTTTGTGTCCAGCTTCGTCATGTAGGTGGCGACTGATTTATTCGCCATCAGCATGAACTCTTCGACCAGCATGTGCGTATCCATTCTTTCTTTAATATAGACTGACAGCGGCTCACCATCTTCACCGATTCTGAATCTGACCTCATCCGTTTCGAAATTGATGGCCCCACTTTTGAAACGCTTCTTCCGGTAAGTCTTCGCTATTTCGTTGAGTCTGATCAACACATCTGCGTGGTCGCCTTCGCCAGCGTCTATGATCTCTTGGGCATCTTCATAAGTGAATCTTCGGTCGGAATGAATGACGGTCCTGCCAATCCACACGTCCTTAATCTTCAGCGCATCATCCATATCGAAGATGGCGGAGTAGCAGAGCTTATCTTCATTTGGTCTGAGTGAGCAGAGCTCATTACTGAGCTTTTCTGGTAGCATGGGGCAGACCCTATCGACGAGGTAGACGGAGGTGGAGCGGAAGAAGGCTTCCTTGTCCAGCTCTGATCCTGGTTTGACGTAATGTGATACATCCGCGATGTGTACTCCGATGCGTGTGACGCCATTATCCAGCACTTCGTAGCTGATGGCATCATCAAAATCTTTAGCATCGTGAGGATCTATGGTGAAGGTCAAGACATCTCTGATGTCCTTTCGTTTCTCTATTTCTGATTCTGGGATGTCAGTGGAGATGGCTTCTGATTCGCGCTTCACTTCCTCTGGAAATTCAATGTTGAATCCGGCATTAATCAGGATGGAATTCATCTCTAGATCATTCTGCGACATCTCACCCAGATTAGAGGACACACGGCCCCATAGCTTCTTAGGATCACGCCCATGCTCTATCAGCTCTACGATGACTCTGTCACCATCTTGACCCTCATTGAGATCTTCGCCGGTGATTTGGATGTCAAATTCCGATTTGGAGTTATTGATGTGGACCACGCCTTTCCCCTTGTAGACATTCAGTATGCCTAAGAATTGGCTGTTGGATCGTTTGATGATTTTGATCACCTTACCTTCTGCTTTCTTTTTATTCTTGCCTGCCTTTCTGGTGATCTCGACTTTGACTATATCCTTATCCAGCGCAAAACCCAGATGCTTAGCAGGGACGAAGATGTCTTCTTCCATCCCGTCTACCATGATGTAGGCTGATCCACTGCGGATCAGATCTACCATGCCCTCGTGCATCTCTCTGTCTTCATCAGAGACAATGAATCGGTCAAGCCGATACTTATCTTCTGCAATGTTATAAAGGATACCTTCTTTCTCGAGTTTATTGAATACCCCTTGTACTTCAGATACAGGGTCTGTTAGTTTTAGTTTCTTGCAGAGCTGTTTGGCACTGACTCTCTTCTTTGGGTTGGATTTAAAGAAGTGGAGTACTTTAGACTTGAGTGGAGATTTGGAGCGGTTTGACTTTTTGTGTTTATTATTTTTTGACATGTATGATTTTTAGTGGCGTCATCATTAATTTTTTGTGATGACGGCCTCAGCGTTAAATTAAAAGTTAGACTCACTTCAGATTTCTGAATCGTGAAGTGAGAAGATCACATCCCCCGTAGAGAGGACTTCCATGATCATGGATTGGCTCATTTCTGGATCATAATCTTTAGCAGTCGCATCCTGCTGTCCGACCATGATAGATATGATCAGGTCTTCTGAGATATTAGCGACAGACTCTACGATATTTTGCTCATCGAATCTGGTACCCGCTATCACTTTGCGAGTCACGACAAGGTGATTTCTGTCGTAGGTGACCAGGATATATTCGTATGAGAACATTTTACCTCGCCAATAGATGATGGCTGTGAATTCACCATCTTGATCGATCAGCATGCAGGGCTCATATTCTGTATACTCATCTATTTCTTGACTATTCTCCATCGGAATGATGAATTCCTCTATGACTGCCTTAGGAAAAGGCTTATTCACCTTAGCGAATTCAAATCGGCTGTCCCTGGATAAATTAATCGGTGGTTCGACCGTCGGAAAGCATTGGAGAAAATCTTGGAATGTAGGAATAGAAGAATTCATGATCTGTATAAGCTATTGAAATGGACCTGCCACAGCGCTTAAGAACGTGCTAATTACAAATATTATGATTGTGAAGCAGTGATCTGGGCGTGATGATATCAGAGTTGATCCGAAATACTTAGCTATAACCGTGGTAAAGAGCGAATAATGCCACAAGATAGGGGTTTTATAATTAATTAGATCAATTCTAAATAAAATATTGAATTTTCAAATCTTAAATTTTCTGTAGTATGGGTTAATTTTGTAGTAACTAAAATTGCCATTCTACATGAAAGGTCAACAACGTAAGTAATGACGACACCCAAGTGGGTGATTCAGAGGCATTATTTACAGTTTGGCATTTCGTTTTGAAATTTGAAACACATGAAATGGATACTACAGTTCTTCACTTCCAGCATCGGACGAAAGGTCATTATGAGTCTCACGGGATTATTCCTGATCTTATTCTTGGTGGTCCACCTGATCGGTAATCTTCAATTGATCTCCAGTGATGGTGGTCAAGCATTCAATGTATACAGTGACTTTATGAGCCATAATCCGCTGGTGCAGCTGATCTCAAAAGGAAACTTCTTTTTCATCCTGCTGCATGCTTTTCAAGGGATCGTCCTGTTTTTTATCAATAAGAAAGCGAAGGGCTCTAAATACGCTGTCAGTCCTAAGAATGGCTCCTCATGGGCATCGCGCAACATGGCGCTG
>CALFUK010000082.1 GCA_937929945.1 uncultured Saprospiraceae bacterium | reverse complement strand
CAAGGTGATACGGGTGCAACTGGACCGCAAGGTGATACAGGAGCCACTGGACCTCAAGGAATTCAAGGTGAAACTGGTGCCACAGGCGCTACTGGTGCAACCGGACCTGAAGGACCACAAGGGCCTCAAGGTGATACGGGTGCAACTGGACCACAAGGTGACACAGGAGTCACCGGACCTCAAGGAATTCAAGGTGAAACTGGTGCAACGGGCGCAACAGGTGCTACTGGCGCAACCGGACCGCAAGGTGATACGGGTGCAACTGGACCGCAAGGTGACACAGGAGCCACTGGACCTCAAGGAATTCAAGGTGAAACTGGTGCTACTGGAGCAACTGGACCTGAGGGACCTCAAGGTGAGACTGGTGCAACTGGACCTGAAGGACCACAAGGTGATACAGGAGTAGCAGGCGCTAACGGTGTATCATGTTGGGATTTAAATGGTAATGGAATAAATGATGACAATGAAGATGCGAACGGCGATGGCCTTTTCAACTCTCAAGACTGTGCTGGACCAGCTGGCCAAAATGGTGCTACTGGACCGCAAGGACCTGTAGGCGAAACTGGTGCCACGGGAGCAACAGGTAATACAGGTGCAACTGGACCGCAAGGAATTCAAGGCGAAACTGGTGCCACTGGAGCCACTGGTGCTACTGGACCTGAAGGACCACAAGGGCCTCAAGGTGATACGGGTGCAACTGGACCGCAAGGAATTCAAGGTGAAACTGGAGCCACAGGTGCAACTGGAGCCACTGGTGCTACTGGACCTGAAGGACCGCAAGGTGATACGGGTGCAACTGGTGCTACTGGACCACAAGGAATCCAAGGTGATGCTGGACCACAAGGACCAATCGGTGCAACTGGACCGCAAGGAGGCCAGGGAGAAATAGGCCCACAAGGACCTACTGGACCACAAGGTGCTGAAGGTGCAGCCGGACCACAAGGCGAGTCAGGACCTTCGGGTGCAACTGGCCCTCAAGGTCCAGAAGGTGCTCAAGGCCCAGAAGGTGCTGAAGGACCGCAAGGTGCTATCGGACCATCTGGTCCACAAGGACCGCAAGGTGACGTTGGTCCATCTGGACCGCAAGGTGAAACAGGAGCCGTAGGACCTGCGGGACCACAGGGAGCTCAAGGAATTGAAGGACCAGCTGGACCTCAAGGTGATGCTGGACCTCAAGGTCCAAATGGAGTTGCAGGACCAGAAGGCGCTCAAGGACCAGAAGGCCCTCAGGGTTCACAAGGAATTGCTGGTGCACAAGGACCACAAGGCGAACAAGGCCAAACCGGGGCTACTGGATCAGTAGGACCTCAAGGCGCTGACGGCCCTCAAGGACCTGTAGGACCACAAGGACCTGAAGGTGCTCAAGGAGACCAAGGACCAATAGGCCCTCAAGGTGATACTGGACCTGCAGGATCTGCTGGTGCTCAAGGTATCGCTGGTACTCAAGGACCAGAAGGGCCACAAGGACCGCAAGGTGCTCAAGGGGGACAAGGTACTCAAGGTATTCAAGGTGATCCTGGACCACAAGGACCTCAAGGAGGTCAAGGACCTGCTGGTGCTCAAGGGCCTGAAGGTCCTCAAGGACCACAAGGGAATACTGGAGCTACTGGTCCAGCTGGACAAGCTGGAATAGCTGGTGCACAAGGACCCACTGGTGAGCAGGGACCCGAAGGACCTCAAGGTCCTCAGGGATCACAAGGATCACAAGGACCTCAAGGACCTCAAGGCTTAGAAGGAGCAAGGGGAGCTTCTGGACCTACAGGACCTCAGGGTGACCAAGGACCTATAGGACCTCAAGGACCTCAAGGATCTGGTGGACCTCAGGGACCCGAAGGCCCACAGGGACCTCAGGGTGATAAAGGTGAGAAGGGTGACAATGGTGGCGTAAGCGTTCAGAAATCAGAATTTCCGATTCCAGCTTGGGAAAGCTCAATGGTTGGATCTGTAGGTGACTTTAATGATCCTGTCTTTGGAGATGTGAATTGGATTGTCGAAGCATTAGAGTCTAATACTGATTTGAATTCTGACGGGACGCACGCAAGTATGAAGATTACTTACTCATTCCCTAACTACACAGGTACCCCTTTGACAAGTTATATTCAAGAACTTAACCAGCTTGATGATGGAGTTAATTTCTCAGTCAACTTAATTACTGATATTTCATCTAATAGTCTGACAGTAAATATTGTAAGACAAGACAATGAAGAAATTTGGACCAACGTCTATAATTTCTTAATTACGGTATTGCAATAAGCTAATTATTTCTATATTTGAGGAGAGCCCCCCAAAGGCTCTCCTTTTTTTTTGACCCAAAACCTGATTTTAAGCTTATGAGATGTTCATTAAGCTTGTGCTGCCTAATGTGGGTAAGCACTGCAGTGTCCCTATGGGGCCAACAAGACAATTCCAATTTAGGAGGACTTTACATTCCTGCTGAAACTTCTATGACAATATTCGGTAATCTGAATTTTTCAGAAGGTGCGTTTAATAGACCTGGAATAATTACCACCTACAAACATCCCACGAAAAAAGGTATCATTCATTTTGCACAGTCAAGTCATTGGTTTGGAACTTCCGACAACAAATTTATTGATGGTTATGCAGGCTCTTTCCACCAAGACGCTTTCGTCTTTCCGATCGGTGGAGAAGAAATCTATAAACCAATAGCTGTATTTAATTCATATGGATCCTTTGCAGCATATTATCCTGAATCCAGTTTCGATATAGGATCACAAGTATCGCCAGCCTTAGATAGAATAATGGAACATGAATATTGGCACATCAGCATAGCTTCAGATTCAAAAATTTCATTGACATGGGGGCACGATTCAACAATTGATGAGCTGATTCGAGAAGAATCTTTGGATAACTTGACTATAGTAGCCTTTAAAGATGACCTCTGGTATCCAATTGAATCCTCCGTAGATGAATATACTATTGATGTAACCAAGGACCAGCTGGCCTATGGAATTGAAAGACCTTCTAAAAAGTCTGGTTCTATTACAACAAGTTTAGAATTGGTCGCAGGAGAATATGAATTCTTCACCTTAGGTCAATTAGCCATACAAGATGAAGAAGAACAGATCGTCGAATTCACCATGTCCCCAAATCCACAAGTCTTAGAAGATCAAGTAAATATCAGCTACGACTTACCTGATACAGCTGGTGGACAATTGTATATATTTTCCTCGAATAACCAATTAACACATTCAGAGAAAATAACGGATCAAGCAGGGTCCATCATCATTGATTCATTTAAAGAATCTGGATCCTATATCGTAGGGATTCAAGATAGCCAGGGAAAAGTCAAATTTAAAAACATCATTATTGTGGACTGAGCTCTCTTGCAAACATCCCATATCTTTTACAACTCGACAGCTCTCAGGTCTTCATCTGATCACCTTTACATTCACTCATAACACTCACTCCGGATGACTTCTATCCCCTATCGGATAACAATCGATGAAATAAAGGTCATGTCCTATGAGACCTTCCCTATTTTCTATAGCGATTAATTCTAAGCTCAACAAGGTGTTTATAATCAGCGAATAAAGCTCAGCTCAATACGAACAATCTATTCGGGTATCAATAAATTATATATCAAAATCATTACGATAAATAGAATATCAATTTTCATCATATAATAATATTATATATACTTTAAACATTATCAATCAGATACTTACATCCAATATTACTTAACCTTATTAATTATAGTAATACGATCAATACAACATAATTTACTAAACCAACAATCATAAACAAATCCTCATTAACTAATTGTATCATGTATATTTGCCATCACACTGTAGATTCAAAAAATCAATGCAAATACAATACAAATGGCAGAAGCACTGACTTTATTCGATAAGGTATGGGATGCACATGTAGTCAGAAAGATTGAAGACGGACCTGACATACTATTCATAGACAGGCACTTTATTCACGAAGTCACTAGCCCTGTGGCCTTTCTCAATATGAACAAGCGAGGCATGAATGTCATCTACCCTGACAGAACATTTGCTACGGCAGACCATAATACGCCTACCATCAATCAGCATCTACCTGTATCAGACCCTCTATCCGCTACCCAACTCAAGGCTTTAGAGACTAACTCAAAAAGTAATGGAATTTCTCATTGGGGATTAGGCCATAAAAAGAATGGCATTGTCCATGTCGTCGGACCTGAAAATGGCATTACACTCCCAGGAATGACCATCGTATGTGGAGATTCGCATACTTCCACTCACGGTGCCTTTGGCGCTATCGCTTTTGGTATTGGTACATCTGAAGTCGAAATGGTCCTCGCTACGCAATGCATCATGCAGACGAAACCCAAAAAGATGAGGATAGAAATTAACGGGCAGCTTTCTGAAGCAGTGCTGCCTAAAGATGTTATCCTCTATATTATCTCTAAGATTTCTGCCAGTGGCGGGACAGGACACTTCGTAGAATACGCTGGAGAGGTCTTCGAGAATATGACTATGGAAGGAAGAATGACTGTCTGCAATATGAGTATCGAAATGGGGGCTCGTGGCGGAATGATAGCCCCTGATGAAAAAGCGATAAACTATCTAAAAGGAAGAGAATATGCTCCCAAAGGAGAGGCATGGGATAATCTTGTCAAATACTGGTCTACCCTACGCACCGAAGCAGAAGCTCAATATGATACCGTACACATATTCAGTGCTGAGGATATAGAGCCAATGATCACCTATGGTACTAATCCTGGTTTAGGTATTGGGATATCAAAAGCCATTCCATCGCCAGGCGAAGTATTAGACGGTCAGAAATCATATGAGATGTCGCTGGATTATATGGATTTTAAGGTAGGTGAACAGATGGTAGGTAAGCATGTAGACTATGTCTTCATGGGCAGCTGTACCAATGGGAGAATCGAAGACTTCAGGCAATTTGCCAAAGTCGTCAAAGGGCGACAAAAAGCTAAAAATGTAACAGCATGGCTCGTTCCTGGCTCTCAGCAGGTAGAATCCAAAATCAAAGAAGAAGGAATCATGGACATCTTACAAGAAGCTGGATTTGAGTTAAGGCAGCCCGGATGCTCAGCATGCTTGGCTATGAATGATGACAAAATACCCACGGGAAAATACGCAGTAAGTACCTCAAATCGGAACTTTGAAGGTAGACAGGGCCCTGGATCAAGAACGATGCTGGCCAGCCCACTCGTCGCTGCGGCGGCAGCTGTCACTGGAAAAGTAACCGACCCAAGAGAATTATTAAATTAAGAAATAGAAGACATGGCTTACGATAAATTCGATATTATAAAAAGCTCGTTGGTCCCTATGCCCATAGAGAATGTGGATACAGACCAAATCATACCAGCTCGATTTCTAAAAGCAGTAGAAAGAAAAGGATTTGGAGACAATCTCTTTCGCGACTGGAGATATAACACTGATGGTACACCCAAGCCAGATTTTGTCCTTAATAACCCCATCTACAGTGGTAAAATACTGGCTGGAGGGAAAAATTTCGGATGCGGATCCAGCAGAGAGCACGCCGCATGGTCAGTCTATGACTATGGATTTCGATGTGTCGTGAGTAGTTTTTTTGCTGATATCTTCCAGAATAATTGCATGAATATTGGCGTACTTCCCGTCCAAGTCTCTCCAGAATTCTTAGATCACATCTTCACTGAGGTGGAGAAGGATCCAGCTACCCAGCTGGAAGTCAATCTGCCGAATCAAAAAATCACCATGATCAGCTCTGGATTACAAGAATCATTTCATATAAACAGCTATAAGAAAAATAATCTCCTCAATGGATTTGATGACATCGACTACCTGATGTCAATGAAGAATGAGATAGAGACTTTTGCTCAGAGCCGTCCATTCTAAACACATATGTCGAGAAAACTTGAGATTATGGACACCACACTCCGTGACGGAGAACAAACTCGTGGTGTGAGTTTTACTGCTTCTGAAAAGCTTGCCATAGCTAAGTTACTGATCAATGAAGTACGAGTAGATCGCATAGAAGTGGCCTCAGCCAGGGTCTCATCTGGAGAGCTGGCAGCAGTACAAAAAATAACAGAGTGGGCAGCTACGGTAAATAAACTCGACAAAGTGGAAGTCCTGACCTTCGTCGATGGTAGACAGTCCATTACTTGGATGGAAGCCGCAGGTGCTCGCGTCATGAACCTGCTCACTAAGGGCTCTGTCAATCATCTAAAACATCAACTAAAAAAGACTCCTGAACAGCACATTCAGGACATTCAGGAAGTATTAGACTATGCACAGGAATCTGGAATAACTGTCAATGTCTATCTCGAAGACTGGAGTAACGGTATGCGACAGTCTCCAGAATATGTCTACGTGATGTTAGACTATCTAACGTCTTCGAGTGTCAAGAAAATATTGCTGCCAGACACCTTAGGTATTTTGACTCCAAGCGAGTGTCACGAGTACTTATCAGAAATTCTAAATAAATATCCAAATTCGCATTTTGACTTTCACGCGCACAATGACTATGACTTAGGTACTGCCAATGTATTCGAAGCTGTAAGGGCTGGTGTACATGGCCTGCACCTGACTGTAAATGGTATGGGAGAAAGAGCAGGAAATGCCCCCTTGGCTTCATCTATCGCTGTCTTAAAAGACTTTGCGAAAGATGTCATTCTGGATATCAATGAAGAGTCACTATACTCCGTATCAAAGCTGGTAGAAAATATCTCTGGGCTAAGAATCCCTGCTAACAAACCTATCGTAGGCTCAAATGTATTCACTCAGACAGCGGGCGTACACGCCGACGGTGACAAAAAGAATAACTTATATTTCAGCGATCTGATGCCCGAGCGTTTTGGTAGAACGAGAGAATATGCACTCGGCAAAACCAGCGGCAAAGCTAATATTGAAAATAACCTAATCGAATTAGGGATCAGCCTCTCTGAAGAAGATCTTAGAAAAGTCACTCGGCATATTATAGAACTAGGTGATAAAAAAGAAATAGTCACCAAAGAAGACCTACCATATATCATCTCCGACGTACTGAATCAAGACAGCATCGAAGAAAATGTAAAAGTCATAAAATACGTACTGACCCATGCCTCGGACCTGCAGCCATCAGCAACCATCAAGGTGCAGATAGGTGAAGAAATCATCGAGCGAAGTGCACAGGGCGATGGCCAGTATGATGCGTTTATGAATGCATTAAAAAAGATATATGATCAGAACAACCTCAGCCTCCCTACCCTATTAGATTACAGTGTAAGGATCCCACCTGGAGGAAAGACAGATGCACTTTGTGAGACATTTATCACTTGGGGTTTTGGTCCTAAGGGGCTGAAAACCAGAGGCCTTGACTCCGACCAAACAGTCTCTGCAATAAAAGCTACAGAAAGAATGCTCAATATCATCAGCTCTACTACTTAAAACTTAGTAAGCTCACACGCGATAGCACACTTTAGTAACTTGATATCATTATAATGAGCAATTTCGCGACTGAACTTCATACCCCTTACTGCAAATATTAATCTTAAAACTCTCTCCAGTTTTGCAGAAATTATAGCTCGTAGGATAGACTCAAACCCGTCCTAATAGATGAGGTCGATACGCTATGATTAGCATCAGAATAGAGGTCAATTAGACAGGCTTGGTACCTCATTGACATACCGATCGCAGCACGAGTAGTAAGGTGAAATTGGTAGTCGATCGATAGAGGAAGATCCAGCAAATTTTTATTGTAGATCGCTATGCTAATCTCATAATACATCCTCACAAAACATGTATTAGCTAAAAAACTGCAATGCCAGTGTGGGAAATTAAACGGAGTTATTTGCTGATTGGGATTTCAGCCTGAATTTTAAATAAAGAAAACTTTTGCTACTCTGAGATAGCAGGCGAATTCACAAATACATCCAATTCTATGAACCCTAAGCCCTGTTACTTTCAGAAATAGTCTCAAAAAGCTATAAATAGCTGATTAATAGAAGGGGCAAATTACGAAAGAACCTTATGTTTGCGATTCACAATTTTAAACAGAAATATGGATCTTAATATAGCAGTCTTAGCTGGTGATGGCATAGGCCCTGAGGTAGTCGACCAAGCGATCAAAGTCGTGAATGCCGTATCAGAAAAATACAGACATAAAGTACGATATACAGAGGGACTTACAGGCGCTTCGGCCATTGATGCAGTCGGAGATCCATACCCTGACGAGACTCATCAGGTCTGTATGAATGCTGACGCTGTACTCTTCGGCGCGGTGGGACATCCAAAATTTGATAATGACCCGTCCGCAAAGGTGCGACCTGAGCAAGGACTCCTCCGTATGCGCAAGATGCTGGGTCTGTATGCTAACATCAGACCGACAATCGTATTTCCATCGCTCATCCATAAGTCTCCTTTGAGAAGAGAGCTCATCGAGAATGCTGACTTTGTCTGCATCAGAGAGCTAACAGGTGGAATCTACTTTGGTGACAAGGGTAGAAATGAAGCGGGTGACAAAGCATGGGATGTGTGCGAGTACACTAAGCCAGAGGTAGAAAGAATCGTCAGGCTCGCCTACGAGTATGCACAAGCAAGAAGGAAAAAACTAACCATCATAGACAAGGCCAATGTTTTAGAAACTTCCAGGCTGTGGAGAGAAGTCTCACAAGGACTGGAATCCGAATATGCTGATGTGGAGACGGAATACCTATTCGTCGATGCCGCAGCGATGCGAATCATCCAGTGGCCTGAAGGCTTTGATGTAGTGGTCACGGAGAATATGTTCGGTGATATCATCAGTGATGAGGCCTCTGTCATATCAGGGTCTATGGGCCTGATGCCATCTGCCTCCATCGGAGTACACACTTCAGTCTTCGAGCCGATACACGGCAGCTATCCTCAAGCAGCAGGTAAGAACATTGCTAATCCATTAGGGACCATCTTGTCGGCTGCGATGATGTTCGAATATGCATTCAAACTGAATGATGAAGCGAATGAGATAAAAGCTATCGTGGACAAATCACTCATAGAAGGCATCGTAACTGAGGATATAGCAGGAAAAGATAAAGCCTACAGCACCAGTGAAGTAGGTGACTGGATAACGTCTCAGATTGTAAACACTGACTCATAACTATAACAGACTCAAGTTTATTCACTCATAAAGAAGGGGCCCTTTAGCTCCTTGGTGTTATGAACTCTTGATAAGGAGGATATACCTTCATGTCCTTGAGTCTCATATCATTATTATACAAGATCCAACTAAAACCCAGGCCCAACCGATGAGCCTCCTTAATATAAGACAGAGCTACATCATATTGTTCTAAACTGCTGTGGTATGAAGATAGAGCATAATTATGGAGTGCTTTAGAATTAAGTGTAATATCTTGATTTTCAAGGGCTTTGAGTTGTTCTTTTCTAATCTTCTTCGCTTTCTTATTTTGTCCAGACTTATTATAGCAATACATCAACTCTCCATTGAGATCGCCCGTATTAGCTCGATTGAGTAGCTCGATAGCTGGTTCATATTGCCCTTCCATCATTAACAACCTAGCTATAAGTGATAAGTAATATATCTTATCTGTCTCGCCATACTTATCATAGACCTTTCTGCAGAATGCACGAGCATCCTCGTGTTCAGTCATGTATAGTTTATAGCAACAATTAAAGTCGATCAGTATTGGATACTTTCTGATATAATCGCTAGAATTAAATTTTTCGAATAATGGAGCAACATCATCGACCCTTCCTAATGCACTGAGCGCCTGAGTGTATTTTATCAATAATACGCTATGAGTAATATTGAAATCTACCGAGTCTACCATGCTAATAATCTCTTCATACCGACCTAATTGGTCTAAGCAGAGTGCCTTATGATTGAGTACTCGCTGATGATGGGGTGAGCCTCTAAATTGGATTAGATCTAACTCTTTCTGCAAATACTCTAATGCAGCTTGCGGCTTATTGATCTTGTATAAGGCCTCTGCGGTGCGGAAATTGGCAGCATATGGATTAATCTCTGCAATGCGCTTATATAACTCAGCTTCTTGCGCCAAATTACCAGTATGCAGCGCCTTCAGCGCTTCAAATTTTAAGGTTTCATAATTATCAAAATCGTATTCTGATTGACTGACTGTACGAACCAGTTCGTCTAAATCATCATATAATTTATAGACATAATAGCTGTGTCCCAGATAGAATAAGGCATCATAAAATGTAGAATCAATTTCGAGAGCACGCTTCAAGTCTTCAATAATCACAAATGTATCTCGTCGCGTATGCGCCTCCATCGCTTGCTTGAAGAGCTTATAGGCATTGTATTTGGGTGGCTTTCGTTTTAACAGATTGGCATCACCGATGGTCCAGTATCCAATGATGTACTGAGATAAGTCAGAAGCCATATCACTTTTCAGGTCAATGTTCTTTCTGATTTGAGGGAAAGAGTGTATGGTAGAATTAGTCGTAGGATCTATCAAGTAGGAAGATAGGATCAGCTCATCGCCTTCCTTATAAAATCGGCCTTCGACTATGAGGTCAGCACTCCCCTCTTGAAGACTGCGCTGCGTGTTTCCACTATTGACGAATGAAGACATATATACTTTCTGCTGTTCATCAGAACCATTAATGATGAAGGGGTGGATCTTGATTAGACTGGTAGATACGTAGTCAGTAATAAATGACCCAAAATTATCAAGATCTGACTCGCTGGTCTTATTTTCAAATACTTTGACCATCACTGTTTTCTCCTGCAAAGACTTATAAATCTGAGCTCTCGGTTTATTTAGGTAGGCGCCTACTATGATTATGAGTGCCATAAGCGTGAAGAGGCCAATCGTAATGGCAGCGGTTTTCTTATGTGTCTGAGCTGGTGGCGAGAGCTGACTGACTTCTGCTAAAAAGTCGGATTGAATGGCAAATATTTCGACTGGAGCGTCAATGTTCTTAAGTTGATAATCCCCAATGGACACCATTTTAATTCTCTGATTCGCTATCTGATCTCTGACCTCCTTACTGACACATATGCTATTAGCTTCCGCCACAGATTCGATTCTGGCGGCAATGTTCACACTATCTCCATAGGCAGTCTCTCCCTTGAATATCACCTCACCTTTGTGGATTCCTATCCTGACTGGCACTATCACACCCTGACTAAATTCTTTCTGGACTGCTAAAGCGAATAGTACACTTTGGTATACGGAGTCAAATGTAACCATGCAACCATCACCTCTGAAATGCTGGATGGTACCTTGAAATGATTGCACCTTGTCAATGAGTACGGCGTTAAATTTCTTTATGAGGGTAAGGGCTTCAGATTCGTCGCGCTGCATGAGCTTACTGTAGCCCTTAATATCAGCGAATAAAATCGATGCTAAACGTCTCTTCGGATTATTAGTGGAATTGTGGCGATTGTCCATACGTACTTACTTTCTAGGATATAGAAAGAAGTGTCAGAAAGACCAGAATAGTAACCTATTCTAAGCTAATATGGTGCAGGTATAATGTGAGATCAGATGATGATTAGCCATTCGCTAGGGGCCGCTGCATCTCTTTGACTAGCTTCATCTGCTTTGGATTATTTCCAAAATAATTAGATCCGACCAAGATCATCACATTTTCTTTTGTCATCAGCTTCCATTCTTCTGGTGATTTAGTTGGGTTGTCATCGACCATGATCATCGTAGGGTCTTCTGTATTGAATGTAAGATGGTATTTACCTCCACCATCGACCCGGTTGTATTGGCCATACTGATAGCTGAAGTCTTCATCATACTTCACCCAGAACCCTGGTTCTACTGGCTTAGGTCTCTCGCCACCAGCGAATATGGCCTCGTATATCCAGTGTCCGACGACTAACATCGAGTAGGCATCCTCTTCTTTGGACCTCTTTTCGATGAGTGCGTGTGCGTGGCTTCTTAGATCGTCGATCTGTGCTTTTCTTTCGGGGGACAGAGACGCAGGAGCGCTATGTATTTTGTTACCACCAGTAGAAGCTGCGGCTTCTGTTACTGTAGCTGCTGGAGTAGCACTATCTTTGCAAGAGTAGACGATGGATAGTGTGAAGAATAAAATGATGAATAATCTTAGCATATATGACATCTGAGTAATTTGGCTTTCAAAACGAATAAAACCTGTTCTACATTTTAACATGATCCAACAGATTCGCAAATCTATTCAAAAACAGAAGCTTTTCGGAGCGGGTGATCAAATACTTTTAGCAATCAGTGGAGGTATAGACTCCATAGTCATGCTGGATATCATGAGTAAGCTGTCAGCATCCTTAGGCATAGCTCATGTCAATCACAGCCTGAGAGCTGCAGAATCAGATCAAGATGAACTATTCGTCAGACAGCTGGCGGCAGACTACCAGCTCCCATATCACTCCATAAAAGTGGATGTGAAGGCCGTCGCTAAAGCTAGTAAAGCCAATCTATCCGATGCAGGACATCAAGTCAGATATGATTTTTTTGCGAAGATCGCAGATGAGCATGGCTACAGCAAGATTGCCACGGCGCACCATGCTGATGATATCGTAGAAAGCTTCTTGATGAGAGCCATGGAAGGAGCAGGTCTGAGAGGCATATCAGGGATACCTCGCCAAAACGGGCGAGTCATACGCCCTCTTCTCGATATCAGTAGAGATCAGATCGTTAGCTACGCGCTGGAGCACAAGCTCAGATACCGAGAGGATAGCTCTAATGCTAGCCTGTACTATCGCAGGAACGCCATCAGGGCCATCATCAGGCCTGCACTATCAGAGATCAATCAGACAGCTGATAAAGGCATCAGGCAGTCAGCGGCTATAGCAGCAGATGCTCACCAAGCGCTGAGGTACTTATCTGAGCAATTCGCGATTCGTCATTTTCAAAAGACTGAGGCAAGTGTGAAGATGCCGATCTCGTCTTTTCAATGGGATGGTGGGCAGTCGGTGCTGTACTATTGCCTTTCAGACTACGGCTTTAATCGGACACAGGTGATTCAGATCCAAGAGTCTCATTTACCTGGTGCATTATTCTATAGTAAGACACATTCTCTACTGGTGGACAGAGAGGACTACCTGATAGAGCCCTTTAGTGGATCTCCACAAACGGAACATCTATATATCCATGGGCTTGGGAACTTTCAGGTACCTGGAATAGGTCAGCTATCGATTACCGAAGTAGCGATAGCCAGCTTAGATAATGACCCTAACGTAGAGTACCTACCCTCTGAAGCTATTCGCTTTCCAATCCTTATCAGGCCGTGGCAAGCTGGCGATCGATTTCGCCCGATTGGCATGAAGGGCCAGTCAAAATCGATACAGGACTACCTTGTCGATCAAAAGATACCTCGGACTGCTAAATCGCAGATCAGATTATTGATGAGTCAAGAAAATGAAGTCATCTGGATCATGGGACATCGGCTTTCTCATGACTACCGCATCACAGATCAGCACACTGTCTATATACAATTAGTATTCGTACCTACTCATAGTTGAGAGGCAATCTCCGATAAGAGTGTTCTATCGATTTTGTGAATGCCCTTAAAAGTATGAAGCTGAAAGTCAAGACCTTCCCTTGTGGCCATATCACTAAGCTTTTGGTAGCTCTGAGCTGTGATGAATTCATCTTGGTCTCCCAGACAATAGAATTTGTGATGGATGCTAGATAAGTATTCCTTCATCGACCCATAGTCTACATCTGGAGGGTATTCTCCTGCCCATACCACGACACCATTGAGCGCTGGGCGTCGATGACTGATCCATCTCCACATGGTGGCTGATCCTTGAGAAAAACCAAGTACATTAAGCTTTTGTCCAACAGTCATCTCATCCTTCAGCATGTCGTACAATTGATCGAGGTAGTTGAGATAATCCTCTATTTCTAATAGCCTCTGATGACTGGTCATCCAGGAAGCACCCATGATACTGGGACTTCTCTTAAAATAGAATCGGGATAAGGCTTCTGGAGCTACGATATGATGCTCCGTCAAATCCAATTTGTCAAATTTTCTGATAAACCTGGAAGCTAACTGCCCATAGCCATGCAGTACTATCCAGACTTGACTTACCGTCTGAATATCGCTACCTAAAGTACAGTAGTGAGCTGTGCGTTCCACTTTTATTATCTTCTCAGTTGGCTCCAAATTTCTGTAGTAATTTTTTCATTTTGATAAACAATGTAAATATTAAATTGTCCTATTAGTATTACACCACCCATGGCGCAAGATAGAAATTACGCAGTACATCCTCTTTACATTACCATAACACTCGTTCTGGCGAGTATTACTTCGCTCTTTATTGGATTCTCTGGAGCCTATTTATATAATCGAATACAAGAAGGCGCCCCACCCATAGAGCTACCATCTCTCTTTTATGCGAATACAGTGATCCTACTGGCCTCAAGCTTCACGCTTATACAGGCAAAAAAAGCCTATCGAGATGATCAGACCAGCCGATACCAGATGATGCTCGGCGGGACCTTAGGTCTGTCTTTTGTCTTTGTCATCGCTCAGCTATTTGCCTGGCGGCAGCTTCAGGAGGCTAATGTGATGATTGACGGAAGTAATATGGGCTCTTATCTGTATGTAATCTCGGGTCTGCACTTTACCCACATTATAGCAGGTGTACCTTTTCTGGCATTTTTCCTGTATACAGCTTATAAGCGGATGAAGGAACCAGTGAGTGTCCTAGTGTATTTCTCTGATCCTGATAAAAAGCGAAAATTAGATATTCTTACTCTATATTGGCATTTCTTGGATGTACTCTGGATATACTTAGTCTTGTTCTTTCTCATTAACTATCTGATTCAATAACTAACTAGCCTTATTTCAGTTAGTTTGGATCAAATTCTTTCAGTCACTTATTGTAAAAATTTTCACGTCACATAAATTAAAACAGCCATGGCAATTAGATTAGGTGATATAGCTCCAGACTTTACAGCTCAGACTTCTCAGGGTGAGATTAAGTTTCACGAATGGCTCGGTGACAGCTGGGGATTATTATTCTCACATCCTGCGGATTATACTCCTGTGTGTACCACAGAGCTTGGCAGGACTGCTGCCCTTAGTGGCGAATTTCAAAAGAGAAATGTAAAACCGATCGCCATCAGCGTCGATCCAATCGATTCTCACCAAGGATGGATCAAGGACATAGAAGAGACTCAGGATGTCACTGTCGATTTTCCTCTGATCGCTGATGCTGATCGCACGGTGGCGGAGCTATACGACATGATCCATCCAAACGCAGCAGCTAAGGTGACAGTCAGGACTGTCTTCGTCATCGATCCTCAGAAGAAGGTCAGGCTAACACTCACATACCCACCAGCTACTGGCAGAAATTTCTTAGAAATACTGAGAGTCATCGACAGTCTGCAGCTGACTGAATATCACTCAGTCGCTACCCCAGCGGACTGGAAGCATGGTGAAGATGTCATCGTATCTCCATCCATAGCCACCGAAGATATCCCAGCTAAATTTCCGAAGGGCCATAAGGTGATCAAGCCCTATCTGAGGACGACGCCTCAGCCCGATTTAGATTAGAATATACTTGGTTTAATAAATTCCACAGATGGATAAAAGGCACTCTATGCATCGTATAGCGTGCCTTTTTGGATTGCTATCGCCTTAATACATTGGCTCAATCAACAGATCAGGCTAAGACCTACTACATATTGACTACACAATTATTAATAATAATAAACTGTATTTCAATATATTACACATATAAAAGTATTTAATACATAAATAATGTAGGAATTTTGTCAATTTTTGTAGATTATCTGTAGAGAAATGTGTGGATCGCCTCTACATGCTCCGTCTTAACTGTACTAATACCCTCAAAATGAAAAAGTCAAATTCAATCAACCTCGATAACTTTATCCAAACAGTTCAAGTATGCAGCATATTTGCTTTAGCTGCCTTCTTTATCTTCTCTCAAACATTCGGATAGTACTCACCTAATCCTTTTCCTATGAAGTCACTAGGACAAGCCATAGCGGACAACTTCGTTCAGATACTCCAGGTATTGATGATTTTCGGAATGTTGTTCTTCTTTATATCTTCTCAGACCTTCGGATAGCTATAAGATCTTTATTTTTAGAAACATCAGTCTTCCGTCTGTTATGATTTTCTGATTTTGCATTTTTCAGTAATTTCAGCTTTGTCGTAATCATGAGATTTGTCCCTCGAAATCGCTTGAATGAAAAAAGAGCCGCTTGGAGCCGCTCTTCTTTACCTTTGAAACACAGAAATATATTTTATGACTCGCGCGCTCTATAGAGGCCTGAGATCAGAACCTGAAACAAAGGTAAAGAGATCATCATCTTATCTAATGATGGTTAACCCCAGTAATCAGATTAATAAACCCTAATGAGTGTAAAGGCATCTTTAGTCATATCAAATAAGTCTACCCGGAAGATCTAAAACCATGAGTGAATTAATAGCATCTATATGTACGCCATACTCAGTTCAACATATCCATTGGCAGGTGCTAAGACAGCTAGCGTGGCAGTCTAATGACAAATGATACTCCACCTAACTGGCTGGACTCACAACTGATGGTGCCGTGATAGCTTTCTACGATCTTGCGGCATATAGCCAGACCGATCCCAGTACCTTCATAGGCTTCGCTGGAGTGCAGTCTCTTAAATATATCAAATATAGAAACTCTGTATTGTATCTCTATTCCAATTCCATTATCCGAGATTCGGAAGATATGATGGCGGTCATCCTGTTCAGATTCGATCAATATTTTTGGCGCATCATCCTCATTGTATTTTATCGCATTTGTGATCAGATTCTGAAAGAGCTGCTTCAGTTTAGTCGGCTCCATCATTAAGCTTGGAAAGACTCCTATTTTGCTAACGTCCACTTGCTTTTCACTGATCTGGTATTGCAGGTCGTCTAAGACACCGCTCAGTATCTGGCCCGAGTCAATCTGCTCAGCGGATTTATTTATGCTAACCTTGGATAGATCCAATAAGTCTTGCACGACTTGATTCATTCTCTCCACCCCCTTTACAATGAAACTGACATATTCGTTGTCTTTTTCAGTGAAATTCTCTTCATTTCGCCTTTTTAATAAGGACACAAAACTCGAAATAGTCCTGAGAGGTGATTTTAGGTCATGGGAAGTCGCGTAGGCATAATCTTGTAGTTCTTGGTTGGATCTTTCCAGCTGCCGATTGATATTGTTAATTTCTTTCACCTTTAGAGATAATGACTTTGTTCTTTCTAACACCTTTGATTCTAATACATGCATGTTACTTCGACTCGTCAGCGCGTAAAATAATAGATAGACTAAGCCTATTGCTGAGATAATAAAAAGGAATTTTGCCAGGCTCGACTGTAAAAAGGGTACCTCAATATCAAAGATAACAGACCTAATCTTAGAGGGATCGCTTAGTTCTGCTCCAGCATGAGCTAGTTCAAATGTATAATCATCTGGCTTGAGATTATTGTAGCTCACTTCACGAGACTGAGTGACCCTCCACTCATCATCGACTCCCTTCAGCCTGTAAGCATAGTTAGTATCATCAGCATACGAGAAATTCAAATTTGCAAATTGAATCACGATGTTATTTTGATCAGATTCTAAATTTAGAATATCTCTGATGCCTACTTCTTCTGCATTCACGATGATCTTATCAATGACAACTCTGGCTTCGTCATTGATCTCACTATCAGCACTCACATTCAAGAAAGAAAGACCTTCGGTCGAAGCTATGTAGAGTAATCCATCACTGATTTCGATTGCTTTTATTTGATCTTTCAATAGCCCATTCACCTGCGTTAATGACTGTATGATTAATTTTTCAGCAGTAATATCTTGAATGATATTGAGGCCATTATTCGTTGCCAGAAATACTTTACTACCGTCAACTGCTATGTCATAAATGATCCCACTCGTGAGCCCAGAAGA
>CALFUK010000081.1 GCA_937929945.1 uncultured Saprospiraceae bacterium | reverse complement strand
ATTCACTCCAGAAAGGCTGGGAAGAGATCTTCAGTCAACACTTGATCCCCTTTTGCCAAAAATGCTCATCTTAGCGCTCAGAACAATATTAGATAGCAGCCTTTCAGAATCGAAAGAAAAACTGTATATTTGCGGTCCTTTTAAAAAGCGTATTATCATGAAGAAAGATATTCATCCAGAAAATTACAGATTAGTTGTCTTCAGAGACGTGTCTTGTGACGAGTCATTCTTAGGCAAGTCTTGTGCTCCATCTAAGGAGAACGTCCAGTGGGAAGATGGTAGTGAATATCCCTTGATCAAATTAGAGATCTCTAATAAGTCTCATCCTTTCTTCACAGGTAAAATGAAATTCGTCGATACAGCTGGTAGAATTGACAAATTCAACAAGAAATTCGGCAAATTCAACGACAAACTTGATGCGTCCATTAAGCCTGAAGAAGAAAAAGAGGAAGAAGAAGCTCCAGCAGCAGAAGCATAGTCACTTTCTCTTAATTCACCTATATTCTATATGCAGGGTCCCTCTAATCTCATTTTTATAGATGATCAGAGAGACACATTACGGCCTCTCAGTTACACTCGGTGTGTATCACAGCTGAGGATTGGCATTTTCACGATAGCGGAGAAATGGCAAAAGAGAATTGGTATATCTCAAGTACATCACATCACAGCCGACTATTTATCAGAAAAATATCCCTTCAAAGCAGAGGAAGATAATCTTCTGCTGCCTGCCAATCTGCTCCCTGACTCCAGAATCGTAGAAGCAACACTGCAGCTCAAGCCTGGTGAAGCACTCTATCAAGAAGGCACTCTACTATCAGCCAGACTCACACTGGACCAAGCGACTGCTTATCATCAGCAAGGAAGCCTACCTGATACTGAGATCAAAAAAATACCATATCTAAAGGCCTTCCAATCGATCAGCTACCCAGAGCAAATCTTCCTGTGGAATGACACAGAACTTAGGGCTGACTTCGAGCTGATCACTCAGGGCAGGACGAGCCAAGACATCGATAGCGATAATCGGACAAAAGGCGACCAGCAAATCTTCGTAGAAGAAGGAGCCATCATCGAGCACAGCATCCTGAATGCTACCGATGGCCCCATCTACATAGGCCAGAATGCGGTGGTTCTGGATGGATGTGCGCTGCGCAATGGTGTCGCTCTGTGTGATCACGCCGTCCTTAAGATGGGGGCTAAAATATACGGAGCTACCACCATCGGACCGCACTCTAAAATAGGCGGGGAAGTCAAAAATGTAGTCGTCCAGGGATACAGCAATAAATCTCATGAAGGCTATTTAGGCAATAGCGTCCTGGGCGAATGGTGTAATCTCGGCGCGGATACGAACTCGTCCAACCTCAAAAATGACTACAGCCAGGTGAAACTCTATGACTACCAGACTAAGGCCATGCGGTCCACTGGCACCCAGTTCTGCGGACTGATCATGGGCGATCACAGCAAGACGGGCATCAATACCATGTTTAACACGGGTACTATGGCCGGTATCTGCTGCAACATCTACGGCAGCGGCTATCAGAAAAACTTTATACCCTCCTTCTCTTGGGGCGGCTCCAGAGACTACCTGACCTACAGAGTGGATAAGGTCATCCAGGTCGTCAAGCGTGTCTACGAAAGAAAAAATCTACAGCTCAGTGCTGCTGATGAGTCTATACTGAGGTATCTTTCTGAGCAAACTGCAACTTATCGAAGGTGATGCAGTAGATGAGCTCAGCACTTTTCAGTGTGGCGGAGAGATGCGTTGATCGTGCTCAATGATTTATATAGATAAGAAAGAAATGAAAGGTCTAAGGCGCAAATGATTAAGACACCCTAAGCGATGATTATACTTAGTTGTTGCTGATTGACATTCAGTTTCTAAATCTGAAAGACATGAAACGTCTATGACGTAAATAATAAAGACATTTAGTAGATGATTGAATTTAGTTATTTGCTGACAGGCATTCAAATCCAAAAATTAGACAGATGAGAATCCCGCTTTGGAAAAGATGCCTGAGCTATCTGACTGAGGTCCACTTAGAGAGCCACTCTACAGAGATCAATCCTGCACTGCACTTAGTCCTGGTCAAGGGCAGACTCCAGCTATGTACCGATAAGTCCATCTACTCTTTTGAAGATCAATATGATAACTTTTACCAGGCATTCGAAAAGATGCAGGGGCATGGCTGGCCCTACAAGTCCGTGCTGATCTTAGGTTTCGGCTTGGGAAGTATACCAAAGATGCTCGAGCATAATTTTAATCTATCGTTAGCATATACCGCAGTTGAGATTGATGATGTCATCATTGAGTTAGTGAGCGACTATGTACTGCCAGGTCTCTTATCACCCGTGACCCTGATAAATGCAGATGCATTCAGCTTCGTCATGACGGATGAAGCCACATATGACTTGATCTGCATCGACGTCTTTCTCGATGATGTCATCCCTGATCAGTTCAAAGACACTAACTTTCTGGAAGCTGTGAAGGCTAGACTGGCACCCCACGGCTGTGTGCTATATAACATGCTCGGCGATTACGAGGCTGACCAGGTTAAAGCTAAAGGCTTTAATCGAGACGTGTTTAGCACCGTATTCCCTGATGCTGCGCTCCTGCATACGGGGACTAACTTTATTCTGGTCAGTGATGGCCAAATGATCAGTGATTCATCTGACTCAGAGTCATAATAAGTCAAGACATGTCTCCAAAATTCAGCTTGAATCGTCTCCGCCTACTATCAGCAGCACGAGTTCATTAATAAATAATTGGACTGTCAAGCAATAGGAAGTATCTTTGGCGATCATAATCGAAGACTATGTTTAAAATCAATATATACCTGAAATTCGCATTGATCGCATTGTGCCTTGGGGGCGGAATCTTGTTAGGGATATTTCAGGGGTTCTGGTATGCCTTCCCTTTTATATTAGTCGGTCTAGGCCTGTTAGCGAGTTACATCTTCTTAGGGACGGTGACCTCAGCCGCAGAGATGATCCAAGACAGCCAGTTCGAGGCAGCTAGTAAGCGCTTAGACCTAACCTTCTTCCCGCAGTGGCTCTATGTCACGAATCGAGCGGTCTACTACATCATGAGAGGCGCCATAGCCATGAATGCGAAGGACACCAATAAGGCCGAGGAGCTATTCGAGACGGCTAACTCGCTCAAGCTGCCTTCAGATAATGAAAAGGCCATGGTCTTGCTACAATTGGCTAACATCAACGCCATGAAAAATAAGTGGAACCAAGCTAAAATCTACTTCAAAGATGCCAAGAAGCTAAAGGTCTCTGAGGGCCCTATCAAAGAGCAAATAGCCCAATTTGAAGTGGCGATCAAGCAGAGTGGCCAGGCTAAGGCAGCACGGACCATGGGCAAGCAGGGCATTCAGATGATGCGAGGTGGTGGCAGCAGCAAGCGCAGAAGACCAAAAATGAGATAGATATCCCTCCTTTCAGGCACTAATCGTCCTCAATTGGAGTTATGTATTTTAGAAGATGCTTAGATTCTTACACATATTAGTCGCTTGGGTCCTCTTACTTAGTACGAGTGGGGTGACGATCACTGCCTTCTATTGTCAGAATCAGATCAGCGGTATCTCACTCATAGCGAGCGAGACTTCCTGCACAGGAGAGAACAAATGCTGCGCTAAGAATAAAGAAGAGCATAAGAAATGTTGCGACAGCAACTCTGAATTTGTCCAAATCGACATTGACCAGATCAGCTCTTACTCCAGTGCTGGCCATCAAGTGCAAGACATCCATATTCCATACGTCAATCATTATATCGATGCGACTGCCGATGAGATTGACACCACTATCGATGTATATGCTCTCTATAATCGGCCTCCACCTCTGGACCAAGGCTACCATATCTTATATCAGCGCTTCCTCTGCTAGACTTTTTTGTTTCTACCGGCCCTAACCACATTCGAGGCCTCCACTATTTTATTGAAACAAAAAGAAATAATGAAACACTTCGTATTACTAATACTATTTAAAACATGTGCGATCATATCCTTCGCGCAGGGTCCGCCGATCACCACGGACAAGGCGATCATGCTGGGCGAACAGACCATCATCGTCAAGACTTTGACTGAGTTCTTGAGTACAGAGCAGGGTAACTATAGCTATGCTCCGCTGATGGTCCACTATCTGCCCACGAGTAATTCTCTCGTCGCTATCCACATACCCTATACTTCTTCAGATACCGAAAGCGGTCTGGGAGATATCGTAGTGAGAGCCAAATACCAGATCTATCGGAAAGACATGAAGGCGAAAACGCATAGAGTAGCGCTCAAGTCTGTCCACTGGTTGCCGACAGGATTTGATACGGGACTGGAAGACTATGGTGTGGGTGAATACCAGACACTATTCTCTATCATCTCAGGCTATGAGACTCTGAAGCACGGTATCGGTGCAGAGTTCGGTTATCGGTACGTAGGCGGTGACAATCCTGACTTCTTCAAATTTGATGTCGGATTTGGGCTACCTCTACTGAAGCCGACCTACCCCGTCGATCAGGTGAACCTCTATTTCGAATACCATTCTGAACTATACAGCTCGGGTGGCTCAAATGTATTTTTTAGCCAAGGCATTCAGTACGCCAAAAATCGGTTAACCCTCGATCTGGCGCTGCAGCTGCCACTGAAGGAAAGAAATACAGAAATCATTGACAGAAAATTTAAATTACTCATCGGAACCAGATACGTCTGGTAGCCATATATTGAAATTAAATTATTTTTAAACAGCTATGATGCAAATGACTATAGACGCCGAATGGATGAACATACATAGTCATTTGCCTCATACTCTTAATGACAAAAAAAAGATAAAAAACATGAAACGTCTATGACAGAGATAATTAAGACACCCACAGAAGTGATTAAACTTAGTTATTAGCCGATTGACATTTCGCCTTAAAACTTAAACATATGAAACGTCTATGACGTAGATAATTAAGACACCCACGTGGATGATTAATCTTAATTATTTGCTGACAGGCATTCATTTCTAAAACTTAAACATATGAAACAGATCATACTACTTATCATCATGAGCTTAGGCCTATTAACGACTGCTCAGGCACAGAAAAAAAATAAAGAGCGCGACCAAATCTCCACTATGGTGGAAGGTTTGGGATGCCCTTATTGTGCATACGGCCTTGAGAAGAAATTCAAAAAAATCAAAGGCATTAAAAAAATCAAGATTGATATTGAGGAAGGCCTATTCTCCTTCACCCTCCCCAGCGAATATAAGATGAGCTTAGAAGAAATAGACAATCGCATCACTGACGCTGGCTACACACCTATGTCAATAAAAATAGACCGCGCTGATGGAGAAGTCTTAGAAAGCAGCTTCGAAGCACAAGACGTGGACTCAGATATGACCAGCGAATTCGCCGTATACGGTATCTGCAATATGTGCAAATCCAGAATAGAGCGAAGGTCTCAAAAAGTCATCGGAGTCGAATCCGCTAAATGGGATAAAAAGACTAGAATCCTTAAGGTGTCCTTTGATACGAAGCAGACGAGCGTAGCTGAAATTAAGGCTGCACTGGCCGCAGCGGGACATGACACTGAAGACGTCAAAGCAGATGCAGAGGCATATGACAAACTGCCAGCCTGCTGTATGTATGATCGAGAAAACCTAAAATCTGAAGCACACTAAAAGAAACCCTCAGCGTGGCGGAGCTTTTGATCTCGCTGGGCTTTGCTCAGTCATGCTGAAAATATGAAACGTCTATGACGTAGATAATTAAGACACCCAAGCGGATGATTGAACTTAGTTATTTGCAGATTGGCATTCAATTGCAAAATTTAAACAAATGAAAAAGAATCTAAGTCTCCTGGTCCTATGCCTTGCAGTCTTTGCAGGTTGCCAGAATAAGAGCTACTGGGAATTTAGCCATGACATAAATCTCGGGGATGTCTCCCCTAATGGCGTCGCTATCCACGGGGATGACATGTGGATCTCAGACACAGATAACAATCAGCTGGTCCTGATCAACCCAGCAGGCGAGATACAGCAGCGTATAGAAGAATTAGATCGCCCCATGCACATCTCATCCAACGAGGGGCAGCTATACGTAGCGGACTACGGCTCAGACCACGTCCTGCGGCTCAATGCAGCGGGTGCCTTTGACACCATCAGCCTCATGGAGATGCCTGATGGCCCTGCGGGTGTCGACTATCAAGATGATAAATTATTGGTGGCTGACTTCTACAATCACCGCATCATCTATCAAGATGGAGACACGAATAAAAGCTTTGGTCAGAAAGGTAAGGAAGGTACGGGCTTACACTATCCGACTGATGTACAGTTTTTTCAAGACCAGATCATCGTCGCTGATGCCTATAATAACTTGGTTAAAATATTTAGTACAGAGGGCGAACACCTGAGGACCATCGGAGACGCTGAGAATATGACGGCTACGACCGGCGTCTATGCCAATGACACAGAAATCATAGCGGTCGATTTTGAAAATGATCGCGTCATCACCTATGATCACGAGGGCGCTTTAGTCGACATCATGGATGAAGGCTTTCATGGACCCACTGACATCATCACCAAAGGCGGTCAGCTTTTTGTGCTCAATTTCAAAGGGAAATTTATTTCTGTATTCAATAAATCATAATGAGTCGTCAGTGACACCAATTCGCTAATTACATAAGGAAAGGAGGATAAGCATAAACTTGTTAGCTGACAGACATTCAGTCCATAAATCCATTTAAGAATGGACTGTCTCGATGACAATTTTACCGTTCGACTGTTCGATTAGACTAACTTAGTTATTGGCCTTTAAGCTGT
>CALFUK010000080.1 GCA_937929945.1 uncultured Saprospiraceae bacterium | reverse complement strand
TGAAGCCTCATGATTTTCGTTGACAACTGAGTTTAAACTTTAAACCCCCTTGTGGAATACTTTTCTAAGTTAGTAAATAAATAATTATCAATTTGCATGTGGTCATGTAAGCGGACTGAGGCTCTGCTGGGGAGCATCCTTAGAAGGAATACCATGACTGGTGACGAAAATGTCAAAACCACAGGCTGGAGTATTTTCAGCCTGTTTTGGTTTGTTATTTTTGGAACCTGGTATGCCTTCAAAACCCATGCTCGCACTTGTCTATTTTGTAAAATCATGCATTATCTTTTTTTGTCTTTGATTCATTGGTACGGATTTGATATACTGCTCAAAACCAACTGGGGTCTTATGTCCTAATTGGTCTATGGTTCGCTGATGATTATTGATATACTGTAATTCTCGACATGCCTGTTTAAGTTCTCTCAGTGAATCTATTGACCAGTGCTTCAGATACATATTTTTGACAATATGATTGAGTTGCTCGGCTGATCCATTTTGTTTACAATTTCCGGCTCGGCTGATCAGCATGTGATGTGATAGGAGTAAGGATTTGTATTGGATACCGTTGTATTGTGACCCATTGTCACTATGATGAATACATCCTTTGACCGATTTGCTTCCTCTTAAGCTGATGCAATCGGTGAGTGCTTGGATTGCATTAATTTCTTGCAGTGAATCACTAGCATGTAGGGCTAAAAGATACTGCGAGTAAACATCCTTGAGCGTGAAGATATAGTACCAGCTGCCTCTGATGTCAAAATAGGTGATATCGCCAACAATCAATCTACTTATATCATTGATAATCAGTCCATTGATTAAATTTGGATAGGCGTCTTTTCCTTTACCGTCAGATGTTAGTGGCTTGAATCTCTTTGCTACTCCTACACATAATCCACGGGCAGATACTATGCTTTCAAATTTGTTAATGCCTACACCAAGGTCTTGTGCTTGATTGACCAATGAATAGTACATCTCGCGACTACCCATCCTGGGATGCTTCTTTCTCCAAGCTAATACAATGTCAACTATATGTTGCTCAGATTGCTTTTGCTTTAAGAGCCGCCTGCCATACTGGGCATGCCATTGTCGAGAGGTGCCAGTCATTTGATACACTTGCTCCATGCTGTAAGCTTTATTTGCTTTCATTTTCATAGCTCCTATCACTTGGTACAGAACTTTTTTTCAATATCTATTTGAAAATGATCAGCCGCTTGTTTGATGACTTGTTTGTAATAATCAAGCTCCATTTGTTGGCGACCTAAGAGCCCTTCCATCTGAGAAATCTTCTTTCGCAATTCTTTGTTTTTCTTGTATTCGCTGTCCTTTTCTAAGACTATTGTATCACATGCTGGCAAAGTGCCGTATTTCTTCTTCCACTTGTACAGCGTAGGATAACTCATGCCATACATTTTTACTAAATCCACTAACCTGACCTCTCCAGATTCTAACAACTTGACTTTGTCTTTCTTGAATGCTTCACTGTACTTTTGTCTTGGTTTGCTTTTCATCGTTATGTAATTTGTGAAAAGTTTTCCACATCAAAGCTGTCAACGTATTTCATGAGACATCAAAGGAATGCTCTGATCAGAGTAGCTCTTTCTTTGTTTGAATATGCTTAATGATCGATTACTTAGTGTTCAATCCGACTCAGTCATGACAACATCTGGAAAGATGTGCCATAAATGTTGTCCCTATCTTGCGATCGCTGAATCCATAAAGTCTTGAATCTTGCTACGCAATGCCAACTGACGATGAGGTGATAACTGAATCATCATCACATAGGCAAGATCATGCTCCATATCTATCTTAAAATAAGTGCCCACTGCACCACCCCACCCATAGACTCTTTCTAATGATTCTGGACTGTCGCCTCTAATAGCAAAGCCTAATCCAAAGCTCGCTTCTCCAGGAGGTAATCTGAGTCTCTCTGATTGGCTGAGCCTGATTTGTGCTAATTGATCCGTTAGCATGAGCTTGACAGTTTCTTCTCTTAGTATTCTCACTCCATTCAGCTGACCATAATTCAGTATCATCTGACAAAACTGTAAGTAATCCAAAGTCGTAGAAATCAGTCCTCCTCCACCATTGAATAATGTGACCTCCTCTATATATTGATTATCTACTGATGCTTCTGCGGCGTAGAGGCCATCTTGAGCACTCCATCGATAGCCTGTGGTAAACTGCGATATTTTCTCATGCGGTAATTGGAAGTGAGTGTCATGCATAGCTAATGATGTGAAGATATGCTGTCTCAAGTATTGATCAAGGAAGTCCACTACACCTACCATATTCCCTCTTCACTTACTCTTGCATACTGAGGCCTGCAAAGAGCGAATTATTCGTATCTTTAGAAATAACAAATTTACAATATGAAACGTCTATGACGCAGATAAGTAAGACACCCAAGTTGATGATTAATTCTAAGTTATTTGCTGATTGGCATTTCGCCATAAAATTTTAATATATGAAAAATCTGATTTTACTACTGATTGTTTGCTCGATGGGGATTGGGGCGTGTGAAAATGCTGACTACGACCATAAGCAAGACCTTAACCCGATAAAATTTGACTCCTCGGAAATGGAGGATCACATCGCTCGCCAAAAGTCTCCTGTATTGACAGGAAAAATCATCAGTGAAGATGCCATGCCTAAAGCGGGTCAATACAGCCTCGTACAGCTAAGAAATAACAGTCAACAAGACTTCGAATACGAAATTAATCAGGATGGTACTTTTGCCTTAGAGCTTCCTTATGACTTGCCTTATCAGCAGATTTGGTTCACGGTGGGCGAACATTTTCTGGGAGAACTGATCCTTCACGACAGCCTTCACATCATTTTAGACTTGCAGCAGATCGCTCAAGATACAGTGAGAATGGGGATGACTGGTAAAACATTTTCGGGACCAGATGCAGACATAGCGATCATGCTGCGATCTTATCAAGATGCCGCTTATGGCGAATTAGAAGGAGAAGATAAAATGAACCGGTTCTATGAGGCATATTGGGACACCGAAATCAAAGATGTAGACAAGATAAAATTAGTACAAGAATACCATCAGTGGCAGCAATCAAATGTCGATGATTTTATCGAAGACAGCTCTTATCCCAGATCGTGGCTGCTGCAGCACAAAATATTAGATCAGTACCAAGAATTAATGATTGGACTACACTTCGACAAGAAGATGGAGGCTGAGTATTTTTCAGATGCCGCTACATACACTATCAGCTCTGTCAATAACGAGTCAGTCAGTACTTCGAGGTATTTAGACATGTATCTCAGAAGTCAATATGGAGAGCAGTATATTCAAAAACTAGATTCGCTGGGAATATCCGTATACAAACAAGACATGCTAAAACTCGTGAGTGACTATGGTGATCCAGAGGATAAGCTCGAATACTATCAAGAGACCATACACTCTATCCAAACACCGTGGATTAAATCCTTGATGCAGACCTATATTGCAGAAGAGACAGCTGTCGTAAATAAGATCAGGGAAAAATTAAAGAATACTCGCTTCACTCAGTCAAGCCTTATATATGCCGATAGTCTGATGAGCATAAATGAGAAGACTCATCTATACAAGACCAGCATAACGAATGCAGCCGATCTAATACAAAACTTGCATAAACAACATCCTGAATCAGTCATCATATTAGACAACTGGACTACCTGGTGTGGGCCCTGTCTGTCAGATATGGAGTATTCTAAAGAGATAAAGAAAGAGCTATTAGAACATGAAGGTTTCAAGATCATCTACCTCTGCCACGAGAATGGTAACTCTGTGGAAAATCGATGGAAAAAGAAGATAGCTGAAGCTGATATCCAAGGAGATCATATATTCCTCCACAAAGAACTCTCTCGCTCTGTCATGCAGACTTATGAGTTAAGAGGATTCCCCAGCTATTATGTGATCGATCGAGCTGGGCATCTTAATAAAGACATGATCGACTTCATGCAGTATCTCAAAGTCGATGATTTCGTGAGTCAGTTTTAGGAAGGGCTCCCGAGATCAAAGAAGCCAGTGGAGATCAGCTCCACTGGCTTAGCTGTTGTGCAGGGTGTTTATAGACTCAATTTCCAGAAGCGGCTAATTTTTCATTGATGTCCATGAGAAATTTGATGCCGATCGCATCCATGGGAGAGCTTCCATTCGCTCCACCGCCACCGATGACCATACTGGGTACTTGGACCTTAGCAAGTTCTTTAGCCACATCCACCTTAGTCTTGTAGTCCCACTCTGCTTTCTCTTGTGGCGTCAGTCCTGCTTTCACCAAAGCCATATTTTTAGCTGCCTCTGCTCTGCCCTCTTCCTCGATCCGATTCGCTATGTACTTAGCCTGCTCTGCTTCTTCTTTAGCGACCAGCTTAGCCTTTTCCGCCTGCATCACTGCTTGTAGCTTAGATGCCTCCTCATCAGCTCTGGTCTTAGCGATGAGCTGCTCCCCTTTGGCCTTCTCCGTGAGCGCCTGCTGCTGCGCTGTGATGAGTTCCTGCTTGGCGATGCTCTCTCTGGTGGACTGATCGATCTTAGCCTGTAGCTTCTGATCCACGATGGGCTCATAGTCTACATGAGGTACGGCTGCGAAGACGGCCTTGATGCCATAAGTCTGGACATCTGAAGGGATTCTGATTGGGACACCATTGGCATCCTTGCGAATGTTGGTGTCAGTGATCTTCACTTCTTCTTTCGTAAACGTGTCTTTGACATATTCTATCTTCGTCTCCAAAACGTACTGCCCATTAAGCAGTTGGTCTCTGAAATCTTCCTTCAGCTTAGACTGTCCACCGCTGTAGTGAGTCTCACTCTCCATCAGCTGTGCGGAGAATCCCAAACACTCCTGCGCGTATGGCTCCAATGTACGTGAAGCCAGCTGCTTCGCACTTCGATAAGACTTATGCAGATCTATCATGGATAGCTCATCCTTGGGTAGTGCCCACCTGACATTTGCAGAGGCAGTAGCTTGCGTAGCATCATTAAATCTGATATCAACCAAATTCTCTGAATCAAATACGGTACTCATCACATCGGGATAAGCCTCCGTCCGAGCAAAGAAACCACCCCATGCATAGCCAGGCTCAAAGACCACTTTTTCCGTACCCAACACTGGATCTTGGACGTAGGTGCGCTCCCCAGCACTGTTATGAATGAATGGATTAATTGATAATATAAGTCCCAAAGCAGCTGCGACAACGAGCATCCAGCGCTTACTATTATCGACTAAATCAAAGGGGGTCTTCCAATTGGGAGATAACTTATCAATCAGTACATCCGCTACTAAAATAGAGATACATATTAAGACGATTAAAATTCCTATCACTTTCATAATCAATAGTTTACGGGTTAATAATGACGACTATCTGTAGTGCATTAACAAAATATTTAGATTCGAAAGTTCGGTCTATGAGCCTTATCGATCTAGTATTTCGATCAACATATCTCTTTCATCGATAAAGATTATTTTTGTGCTTAGTCTGATGGTTATTCAATGTTAGCATTCGTAAATTTCCATCCTAAACTGTTGTGATAAGCTGTGTGATGTTTTGTACAGCACTCCAAGTACACTGTCATGACTAAAAGAAACCTAAGTTTTTACTATGAAAAAAAGAGTCGCTATCGTCACTGGAGTCAGTCGCCTAAGAGGCATTGGCCGATCGATATGCCTCGCGCTTGCGGCGCAGGGGCATGACATCTGTTTCAGCTATTTTCAAGCTTATGACAATGATATGCCATGGGGGGCAGAACCCAACTCAATCGAAATCATCAGCCAAGAGATCAGAGATATCGGTGCCCGTTGCTGTCATCTAGAAATGGACCTGAGGAAGACTGATGCTGCGATGCACATACTTGACTTAGCGGAGAAAAAATTAGGACCAGCATCCACTCTGATCAATAATGCCACATATTCCACTGCCAGCAGTATCAAGTCGATAAATGGGCCAATGCTTGACCAGCACTACGAAGTTAATGTGAGGGCGAATGTACTCTTAACACAAGCATTCATAAAGCGTATCGCAGCGAATCAGGCGGGTAGAATCATCAACATCAGTTCTGGGCAGTCTCTGGGCCCGATGCCAGAGGAGCTGGCGTATGCCATGACAAAGAATGCCATAGACCATATGACTCAGGCTCTGGCCACCACACTGGCTGCTTCAGGCATCACCATTAACTCGGTGAACCCAGGGCCGACGGATACAGGATGGATGACTGCAGAGCTAGCAGATCAATTGAAAGAAGCGTCTCCCAATGGCCGCATCGGGCAGCCTGAAGATGCAGCTAAAATAGTCGCATTCTTAGCGAGTGAAGAAGCTGCCTGGATCACTGGCCAAATCATCCATTCAGAAGGCGGATTTGATCGGTATAAGAGGTGGGGATAACATGAAGAATAACTACTTCTCCACAGCTGACTTGGCCAGCTGCTTCAGCACCACGTAGGCTCCACTCATGGCAGGGATCATGACCAAGAAGGAGCGCTGCATGAGCGTGAAGGAGGCCAAATAATCATTAGATAAGATGCCTGCCATCAGACCTGCGATACTGATCTCTGCTATACCACTGCCACCAGGACTGGGAGAAAAATAAAGCAGTAAATAGACTATCGCTTGGATAGAGATGATCACGGTAAAATCCGCTTCTGCACCGAATGCTAATACGATGAAGTAAGCTAAGATGTATTTATTAAAGTAGAGAAGCACGGTGATGATCAGACTGTACAGCAGCAACTGTGGCTTGTGCCTGAGCAGCGTGGTGCATTTGTCTCGGTAGTCTATAAGTGACTCTTTCGCTTTGCGCCCAAAGGCTTCCAGCTTGAGCTTCCAGTTCTTATTAAATAAGGCAATGAAGGAGCTGATCTTAATGACGACCCAGCCAATGGCGGCAGGAAAGAACAAACCTATTATCACCACAATGAACAAGGTGGTAAAGATCGAAAAGCCAAACTGAGCCAAATAGCTGATAAAGCCTTCCGGTATGCGGTCCTTGATGACCAAATAAGCTAAGCCCCCCGATATGGGAAAGAAGATCAAGGTCGATATCCAATTGATAAAACTCAGGGTAATCCCGTCTGAGAGCTTCACACCATTCTTATAAAAGATATAGAGCTGAGCCACGCCACCACCCGTCTGCGAAGGAGTGACTGCTCCCATGAAGATATTGGCCAGATTCGCTTTGAAGGCGATCCACTGCGAAGTTCCTGGAGCAAATTCTCTAACGAAAATATGATTGCGCCATCCGCCTAAGAGCATATCCATGAAAACGATTACAGCACAGATCACGAAGTATTTCCAGTCCAAATTAGACCAGACCTCCAGGGTCTTACCTGTATTCGTATAAAAGAAGATCCCAGCAAATGCGATAATCGTAATGGCGAAAAAATAAAACATACCCTTCTTAATCACCTTCGGATTAAAAGCTTCTTGGATTGATATGGATTTCTTTTCTTCTCCCATTTATTGATCGATATGATCTCTGATGATTTGATAGACCTCAGTACTTCGCATGGGTCCAGTCAGCACACCAGCCTTATTGCACAGGATGGGTATGTGCATGTGATCCTTATGGAGCGACCCGTGAGAGCCTTTATGTTCTGGTATCTCCCAGAAGTCTCTTAGATCATAACCCACATGAGCACTGACGACAATGTCACCAGAGCGATGACTAGCAAAGAGCTGCTGACACTGCACCAGGCTATCTGGATAGTCCGACTCAAAAGTATATTCGAATGCTTCTGCCTCTGTCAGTGGCTGGATCGTATCCTCGAGGCCAAAAGGATTGGCAGTGATGGATCGATACCCGACTCCACTTTCTGAGACTATGACCTCTGCTTCTCCCTCCTGAGTGATGATACTGATATTACCTGCCTCATTCCTCATGGCGATAAAGTCAATCGCTGGCTCTTTGACAAAGGCTTGTATAGCCTGACCGTGCTTAGCCATGAGCGCTTCTTTGTCATACATCTCTTGCTTATCCAAGAAGCTGAGCGTGGCAAAGGAATTACCAGATATAAAGACAGCTACCTTAGGAAATAAGGTCCAGATCGATGGATATTCTAAGACACGATAGCCTTGCTTTTTAAAGAACTTTCCGAGGTCCAGGTGAGAATGCGTCGAGGTCAGTCCATGATCGCTGGCCATGATGATCATGGTATCCTCATATGTGCCCTGCTCCTTGAGTCTCTTGACCACTGCTGCTACACTTCTATCCACGATCTTGTAGGCCTCCTTCGTCCGATCATCCTCAAAGTGATAGCTATGGGAGTCCCAGTCGATACTCGGAAACACAGCAAAAGTGAATTGAAAATCCTGCTCAATCGCATTCATCAGCTCCTCGTGACCATATTCATCTACTACATGGTGCTCATGCTTGAAGTGGGATCGAAAGTAGAGCTTGGTTTTGCGTTCTTTCGTGAGGTCATTCTCTTCTTTGACCCCTTTCGTAATCATGTTATAAATGTTATAGCAGTCATCATAGGTCTCCATGAGTGATGGCATGCTGTCATCCATGTCATCATTGAAGTACTTCGCTTCGTAGCCACAGTAGCTCCGCATGGCATTACGCGCCCAGCGTCCCTGAAAGAATGCAGGCTTGTCAAACCAGCGAATGCCAGTGATGTGATGTTCTCCTGGAAATTTTCCGGTGAGGTATGGCAGATATGCAGGCCCTGTGGTAGAAGGAAAGCATGTAGTCCCTTTTACGAATGACCCTTCATCCGCAAAATAAGTCTTGATATGAGGTAGATCTCCCGTTTCTAAGAGCTTGGACAGGACGTCAGGTCTTGCCCCATCAATCAAATAAAAAATAACTCTTTTCTTATGCTTCATACGCAAAACGAAGAACGAAGCTCATCAAACAAGGTGAGCTGCACTAGTCTTATGGCTTTTTCGATCTGCAAAACAACGTTTTTAATCTTACTTATGGAGTAAAATCTATGGGTTTTCTTTCTGGGAACCGGCGAAATAAGCAATCTTGCTTCAGTGTTTCTGCCTGGCAGCTATCTGTTAGAGAAATTGCCATAAAATGCTGGAGGATCATCAGAATCAGCTGCCCCGCCTAGGGTCTGTCGTTTGATTCGTTCGATATCTGCTTGTGTCTTTACAAGAGCACCGACTCCATCTAAGGATTTTATCTTGGCGATGGCCTCATCCTTAGCGAACTGCTGCATGTATTTTAACCAATTGAGCAATTCTCTGGTGGAGGGCGATCTTTCTAAGCCAAAATTTCTCAGCTGGTAAAAGATTTCGATGCTTTTAGATATGATATCATCGTCTGCTGTAGGATAGTGCTTCAGGACGATCTCTCTCATCACATCAGGCTCTGGAAAAGAGATGTAGTGATAAATGCACCGGCCCTTGAAGGCGGTGGGAAGCTCCTGCTCTCGATTACTGGTGATGACGATGGCGGGCATTTTGTCCTCCGTCGTCTCGATGACGCGACCTGATTCTGGCAAGACAAACTTGCGATGACTGAGAGCATAAAGCAGATCATTAGGAAATTCTCTGGGTGCCTTATCGATCTCATCTATCAGCAAGACTGAATCTGGTGTAGAGTAAGCCTGAGCTGCAGGTCCAAGATTCACATAGTCATCCAGATTCTCTGTCTGGCGACCACTGGTGGTGAGCTTCGTATCCATTCCCTTTTCTTCCCGCTGTGCATTGAGCACTTCGATCTGAGAGTCTCTCAGGTACTTCACGTGATCAAACTTAGCCACGAAGGCTTCTACATTGCTCTTGGACCCGACTGGATAGACGAACATGTCTAAGGATAGGCTTTTAGCATATTGCAGTGGCAGCTCTGTCTTGCCAGTACCTGGCTCCCCTTCGATGAGTAGAGGCATCCCTAAGACTCGTGCCATATGAAATGCCTGCGCTAATTCTGGATCACATAGATACGCATCTGACCCACTCCACATACTTACTTCTGCCATATTTCTTTTGGATTAATTCCCTAAAGGTAACTATTTCGATCTATCTTTAGCTGGTGCAAATGGTAGAGAAAACCTCGAACAAATCAATAAATGCAGCATCAAGCTAAATCCATCAGAACCTTCATCGGCGCCAAAGACTTCAGAGAATCGAGGGCTTTTTATAGTGAGCTTGGCTTTGAAGAATCAGTCATATCGGAGAAGTTTTCGTATTTCACTATTCATGGCAGCCTTGGATTCTACTTGCAGGACTATTACGTCAAGCAGTGGATCAATAACAGTATGGTCTTTCTCGAAGTTGATGACGTCTCGCGGTACTGGACTGAACTCAATGAATTAGGCCTTCATCACAAGTATAAGTACGTGCGTCTCACTCCTATAGTAGAGTATGAGTGGGGGCGCGAATGCTTCATGCATGATCCCTCGGGCGTGCTTTGGCATTTTGGGGAATTCTATACCCCTTCGACTTAGAGTTACGTCCATTGAAAAAAAATTAGCATGTAAATACTGCCTAACTTATAGGTGGAGGTAATATGCCATACTGAGACCAATCAAAAACCAATTTACCATTGGGAATCCTCTTGAATAGAGATTTTTATACTTCAATCCTCTTCGGTTGGTGCGTTTAATTGTTACTTTCAAAAAGTGCCACCACAACCGTCTATATAGGCATGAAACACTTTACTTATTTGCACCTCAAAACCCTGAATTAATTCTATAGATGTAGCTGAATCATAGTTAACATCCGCACTAATCACTTGGTCAGACTCTATTTTGCCATCTGTTTCAAAATGGGTTGGGACTAGCTGTGTACCAGTCAGCATATTGGTATTAGCATAATCTGGTGGACAATTACTGGTCCCTGAAAATCTGACATGGTCTATCGCAATGTCGCTTAAAAAGTTAGAACCTGTCACTGCTATGAATTTAAGTGAGACTGTAGCTCCAATGTAATTAGATATGTCAACTGACTCATTATTCCATTGGTCTCCTTGATTACCTGACCTAAAGTAAATGGAGGACCACGTAGTCCCATTATCTGAAATTTGCACTTCCAATGACCCCATGGTAGAACCATAAAGATGACTATCGAATTCGAGCAGCACAGTGCTATTAAAGGCCGTCAAGGCATAACAATCCGATACCAATTCTGCTACTTTATTAGGAGAATTGGATTGTGAAGATTCGACGTATATATATCCATCCAGGTGACTTGCAGCGCTAGGCCCAGTATTATTTGAGAATGTTGGACCAGTATTATGCACCCAGTCAATGTCATCTGATGTCTGATTAAAAAATACAACATTAGTTTCAAAACTTTCTTCGTAAGATGCTATCGAGATGCCTGTACCCACGACAACCATTTCTGAAGAAAAGCCTTTACAATTGCCCGTGAATCTCACAGCATAATTTCCATCAGTAGTAGCAGCATAAGTTTGTGCAGTCGCTCCACTAATGGCTTGATCATCGACATACCATTGGTAACCGTAGCCATTAGGCGCCATACTTGATGTGAGCATTGCACTCCCATTAGCACATATGGGACCACTTGGGAGTATCGATGGTACCGATGTATAACACACAGGACTTGCATTTTGCAATGGACTTTCCCATACGCCTCGACCATAAGTAGCGACATAAGCTTTGTCATTAACAGGCATCAGCTCGATGTCACGACAATATGTATTTGGCAAGTTTGTGCTATAAGGTATCCAATTAGCTGAACCATTTTTGTAATAAATAGAATTTGACTTAGCTAAGTATAATTCTTTATTTGATCCATGCAAATACTTGATCTGAAAATTAACTCCAACAGGGAGTCCATTAGAAATGTCTGTCCAAGAATTTCCTCCATTCATGGATTCATATACTTTACCGTTAGACATGGCTACAAAGACATTATTGGGATTGATATCACTGATAGCTAAGGAGGACATAAATGAAGAAGTAACAGGCCATGTTATGTTATTCCAAGATGCCCCACCATCAATACTTCTATATAGACCACCTCCAGCCACAGAGCTCGAACTTGTAAAAATGTAGTTGGCATCAGAGGGAGCTATCTCTAAGAGAGATTTAAAACCACTACCAATATCTCCATTAGATAGATTAGTCCACGTGTCTCCACCATCAACAGACTGGTATACATTCTCAAAGGCTGAATAAATGACGTGCCTAAGATAGGGATGCAGTTTTATTTCAGGCTGTACAAAAACGGATGCAGAATTCTCTCCAATGACACTTTCTTGTAACATTGTTTTCCAGGTACTCCCCTTATCTGTAGACTTTTGAATTCGCATATCGGAAGAACTTATTGGCCGATACAAGACATTGATATCGACAGGATCAAAGGCGACCGTAAGCCAATCTCCAGCTCCAATCTCCAGCCACGGCCCTCCATCTCTATAGAAACCGCCATTGTCTTGTGCGCCACATATGATATGATCTGGATTCGTCTCCGAAACAGCTAAGGTATATAGCTCCGAAATATCCATATCATACATAGCTTTCCATGGCGATCCGTCCACCACCCATTGATAAGCACCTCCATCGCTTCCAATATGAGGAATCGAGGTCTCTGGCTGGTATTCGACAGCATGTATATCCACATGTATTTCACCTCCTCCATTAGAGTAAGTAGAAATGGCTTGCCAAGACGAACCTCCATCATAAGATCTGAAAGCACAGATAGCACCAATAGTCATATCATTCTTATCAGTAGGATTGATGCCAAAGCTCCAGTTATAAAATATCTGTCCCCAACATCCTGTATTTTTCAAATTACGTAGATTATTCGCATTTATATAAGGATCACCATTCACCCAGGTTACGGACTCTGTACCATCTGTTACTGTGCTAAAAGCGGATCCGTTATATTTATAGATCCCCAAAAATCCATTATTTATTTCATCACTGACCATAAAGTAGGCAGCATTAGGATCATCCGCCGTCACAGCGATAGAAGTGCGCCCGGCTATCGCGTCTGTGAATGGTACATTAGTCATGACGGCAAATGACTGCCCTCCATTGGTAGACTTGATTAATATTCCATCAGTAGTTGCGTAAACTACATTGCTATTATTGGGCTGATACTCCATATCATATATGTTTCTACCACTTACTGATGCTGGCAGTGTGGCAGCATTCCATGTTGTGCCACTATCCGTAGAATAATAAATACCATTGTTCGTAGCGAGTAATAACTTATTGTTATTACTACTACCAACACCACCGTTAGGGTCCATGAGTAATCTGTAAAATCGGAATGTCGGCGTATTTGTCTCTAAGCGTATCCAGCTCATTCCACCATCAGTAGACTTCATAATACCCTCTTCTGTGAAGGCAATTCCTCCATCTCTATTGCCAGTGGCAACAAATAAATTCTGACCATCATTGGGGTTCACACAAATATCAGCAATGGCCTGATTCAGCCAAGCATTATCGGTTATGATTGTCCAGCTCGCTCCATTATTTATTGATTTCCAAATACCACCATTAGGTGTTCCAGCGTATAAAACATCAGAATTCAGAGGATCAAAACCTAGTGCATCCACACGACCTATCCCAAAAAACTTAGAAGCTCCATTTGGAAGTGGCCCGATTCCTGTCCAGTTGGCATTAGTCATCGATTTATGCAGCTTAGGGCTATACTGTGTGCTTAATTTTCCTTGTTTCATATCTATGAAATCGCGTTCCCGACCTCGCATTGTCATCTCCCAGCGCTTAAATTGTTTATACCCTTTTCCCTTCTCATAATTTTTATCCTCCCATTCTTTGTAAAAAGCTTTTTGAACTTCCTGAAAAGTGACTGTTACATCATCCATGATTTCATGCCATTTCCTATCACCAAAATCTCGTCCAGGGATTTCGCGCCAGTTCGTATCACTGAGCTTATCTTGGCTTATAACAATGGTAAGTTGACAGACAAAAAATAAGTGTAGGAGAAATTTGAGTTGATGCATTTTTTACTTTTTAATGTGCCATGACTGAGATCAGACCAAGAAATTTATCAATATGCATTGACTTCCACATAGGCATTACCCAAACTTAATATTGATGGTGCCAGCTATATGGAAGTTGTGACATTTGTTATCCTCAAAATCTAACTATAATCATTAAAATATTTGTTTTGAAGACTCTCATTCAATAGTAGATTATATAGTAATTAAGTGCCCAATTTTAAAATAGGTAACCCATAGATCTCTTAAATCATGCTCAGCAATCAAAAATTAGTTATTTATGCGCTCTCAAAAAATCATCTGCAGGCATCCAAGATTGAGTTTTAAAATCGAAGTATTCCCGTGCTATTTAATTAAGGTCAAATCCTGATGACCAGCCAAATTGGTCAACTATCATAGCTAAAGTTTCTACATTTTAAGGAATTATAAAAAGCTAATTACGTTAGAAAGTTTTTTGATCTCATGCAATCTATTAGACCTACAAGAAGCTACCACATATATGTCATTATCCATCACACTTGTCATTGTCGGTATCACGGCTTTAATCTCCTACCAGGGATTCAAAAACAGAGAATTCTTCGATAAGCTGAAGCACTACCCTGTCGCCGAAGAAAAAAACAAAGAATACTACCGGATGCTGACTTCAGGCTTCCTGCATGGCAGCTGGATGCATCTAATCATCAATATGTATGTGCTCTTGCAGTTCGGAGAAGTCATAGAGAATCAATTTGTTTCGGTCTTTGGGAATTTAGGCCGCATCATCTATGTGATATTTTACCTGACGGCCATTGTCATTGCAGATATACCGACATTCTTAAAGCATAAGCATAATCCAGGCTTCTCGAGTATCGGAGCCTCTGGAGCGGTTTCTGCTGTCGTATTCGCCTTCATCATGTATTATCCGCTGCACGGCTTGACCTTTATTTTCTTTCCCTTCTTTGCCATTCCTGCTATCATTTTAGGCATTGGGTATCTGATCTATTCTTCGTGGGCCAGCGAAAAAGGCAGAGACAACCTTGATCATTTAGCTCACTTCACGGGTGCGATCTATGGTGTCATCTTCGCCATCGTCAGTAACCCATCCATTATTCAGAGTTTCACTCAGGAGATTATGGGTGCATTTCAGTAGAGCGGCGCCAGTGCTGTCTACAATCTATCTATTTCAGAAAAATCGGTATCTGGACGAATAACTCCTCAGCCACCACACCTAGACCTGAGTTGCTTGGGATACTATCCTAATCAGATCATAACCAATGCTCATAGCTTTTCTTCAAGCTAATCGGGTCAGCACCCATCCGATACCTCATAAAGGTGATTAAGTTCACTAGGTTTACTTTGAGATAGCTGTTGTTCTTATACTTTCGAGATGACACCTGCGCATCAGACCGAATCAGCTGGTATGGGATATCAATGGCTCTGACCCGATCAAACAGTTCGTAATCTTCCATAATCACCGCCTCATTATCATAGCCTCCCAAGTCTTCAAAGCAATCCCTGGTAAAGAACTGGCACTGGTCGCCTCCACCAGCAAAGAGACCATCAAAGCGAGTAAAGAAGGCGTTGATCTTGAGTAAAAACCGCTCATCTTGGAACTGATAGCTAAAAAACCCTGCCTTAGCACCAGCATCTACCGCTTCAAAAATTCGATCATAATAGTCTGCTGGAGGTATGACATCGGCGTGCAAAAACATGATGACATCGCCTGATGTCTGGTTGGCGCCTGCGTTGAGCTGCCGACTCCGCTGGGTGTATTCTGATTTCAGGTAATGGATCTGATGAGTTTTACAGAGCTGCTGCACATCATCTTGAGAGGAGCTGCTGTCTACCACAGTGATCTTGACGCCGTCATGAGCCCTCCCCTTCTTCAAAATGGGCAGTAATGTCTGCAAATTCTCGTACTCATTACAAGCGGGAATAATAATATCTAACACTCGATTCGATCTCACTATGTGCATCCTGCAATTAAAACCCTTCCCATAATGGTACAAATCTAATGAAGATATGATTGAATCAGGAATCCCAATGTCGAGATTCCTCATAATGGCAGAGATCAGCTGTGTCTCCTGTCTACCGATAGGATGATAACCTTATTCTTATTAAATCGTGTAACATGCAAAACAATTGAGCAGAGCAGTCATTCATATTAAGGCTAAGCTTTTATACCTTTAAAAACATATAAAAACTCAATCAAGTGGAACAGTATGATATTATCATAGTCGGAGGTGGGGCTACCGGACTAGGCTGTGCAGTGGATGCTGCCAGCAGAGGATACAGCACCCTACTCGTCGAGAAGGATGACTTTGGCAAAGGCACATCCAGCAAAAGTACTAAGCTGGTGCATGGAGGCGTACGCTACCTCGAACAAGGTAATATCTTCTTAGTCCGAGAGGCGCTGCAAGAAAGAAAGCGACTGATCAATAACGCGCCTCATCTCGTATCTAATCTCAAATTTGTCATCCCTAACTATGACGTGATCAGAGGACCATACTACTACACTGGACTGAAGCTCTATGACTTCCTCTCAGGCAGTGGCAGTTTTGGCGCTTCTAAATACCTCTCTAGTGAAGAAGTAGAAGAGCTACTGCCCAATATCAAGACCGAGGGCCTCAAAAACGGAATCTCCTATCAGGATGGCCAATTCGACGATACCAGGCTCTTGATCAGTATGCTCTGCACCTATACCGAGATGGGTGGTGCAGCACTGAACTACACGGAGGTCACCCGACTGATCAAATCTGAGGCAGGACGCATCGAAGGCATCAAGGTCATGGACAAGCTGAAAGAGACGGAGACAGAATACCGAGGTAAAGTAGTCATCAACGCCACTGGTGTCTTCACAGAAGCATTCCAGAAAATGGACAATCCGAATGTATCTATAGCCGTCACACCGAGTCAAGGCTCGCATCTTGTCTTTGATAAAAAATTCTTAGAAGGCAACACTGCTCTGATGATCCCGAAGACTTCTGATGGCAGAATCCTCTTCGCCGTACCCTGGCATGATCACACGCTGGTCGGTACCACTGATGTATATACTGAGAGCATCTCTAATGATCCGAAGGTCACTGATCAAGAAATAGACTTCATGATAGAGACAGCTAATGCCTACTTCAAACAAGATACCAGCCGCGATGACATCCTCAGCACCTTCGCTGGTATCAGGCCACTGGTCACCCAGGGCAAGACGCTGGACACTAAGTCCATCTCCAGAAGCCACGGCGTATCAGTCAGCGAGTCAGGCCTAATCAATATCACGGGAGGTAAATGGACGACCTACCGCAAGATGGCCGAAGACACCATAGATGATGCCATCGAATCATCTACCCTCACAGAGAGTCCCTGCGTCACACATGACCTGAGACTCGATCACGGAGGCACTGACACAGAAGAAGCCAGACTCAAGGTCTACGGTGGCTATGCCTCACAAATCGAAGATCTGGAATCAAAAGATAAGGCACTTCAAGAAAAAGTAGACCCCGCTCTTCCCTATACCATGGCACAGGTGGTGTGGGCCTGTGATAACGAGCTGGCCAAGACTGTGGAAGATGTGCTGGCCAGACGCACCAGAGCCCTCTTCCTCAATGCTCAAGCAGCTCTTGATGCGACTGAGAAAGTCGCCTCACTAATGCAGCAGGTATTGGGCGAATCAGAGGCCTGGAAGAGGCAGCAGGTGGAGGAATTTAGGCGATTTGCGCAGGATTATGTCGTGAAATAAGCTTATTATGAAGTAGTGCTCAATATCCGTTCTAAGCATTTTATCACAGAGGAGTAATATGCTATTGGTGGTTTGATAGTCAACTTCGCGTAAAGGGTTTCGGCATCTGATGTAGATATTAGTTTAGTATTATTCTTATCTTGAAATAGGTAGCCTGCCAAAGTAGCGAATCTCAGATTTTTTAATTTGTAAATATCAAGGTTCAGTATAGAAATTGTTTCTTGTGCTTGAGTCGACTTTCCTACGACCCCACCATTAAAAGTATAATCTATTTCTTCTTTAGACCTTCTATTATAAGGAGTAATTGGTATCGTTTGATTTCCTTTATGCGTATCACAATGTATTTCTCTGGGCTTAACTTCTCTCTCTCCCCCATTACATGAAAGTCCCAGGTTTGAATACTTGAATAACATCTCCTGATTTGTATTTCCGAGTTTCGGCTGCACGTGATCTATTTTCACTTTTAGTGGATCGTTTATGATTGTAGTTTCACAGTAGCAACAGAGACTACTCTGTTCTTCTAAGAGATAAGCCCTTAGCTCAATTTTAGAGTAATACACTACGCTATGTTTCCTTCTGCTGGGTGGTACAATACTGCCTGGAAGATCATCCCAGTGTAATGGTTTTCTATATTTCTTCCATTCCTCAAATGCCTCGGGAGACTTTCTTTTGGTAATATTTCTCAAGCACTCAATAATTTAATTCTTTCTCTAATACTTTCAATTTGCAAAAGCACTGGATCCGATGATGCAATTTTGGATTTTAATTTATCGATTTTAACATCTACTTCAGAAATTTGAGACTCGTTAAGCATTTCAAAAATTTCTGATATCAGTTGATCTACTTGCTTCGGTCGCGCTGATGAACCCAATATTTCTTCCAATATGCCATTTGAATCCCTTCCTAATGGGTTTGTGGCAGCTGAGAAGGCTAATTTATCATCTAATAAGATTATTTCACTCTGAGAAATCATGCTTAATATCTGAGGTGAATGAGTCGTAATAATAAACTGCACGTTAGGGAAAACTGATGCCAGTGCCGGTATGACGCCTCTTTGCCACTTCGGATGAAGGTGCATTTCTATCTCATCAATTAGCGCTACACCATTTTTTTTCAGTGAATCTGGAGCTGCTCCATTTAACAATACTAACCTGACTGCAATGTCTAACACCAAGGAAATCAATGACCTCTCTCCAGATGATAATTGATTTAATTTTATGGTCTTGCCATCTTTGTCAATTAACAACTCGCCCGTCGAATCACTTCCGTAATCAAAATTAACATCTGTCTTTCTCTTTCCTCTCAGGTTTTTGAATTGACTCTCACCGAGCTTTGAAAGGAAAACTTCAATTGCTTCCCTGACTGGAGACAAGGATTCAAGATTAAAATCGAAGTTTTTTAGAGCTACCTTTTGCTCGTTCTCTATATTCTCTTGATCTAATATCCACTTTTCAAAAAAACTAAACGGCGATACACTTGCAGTCAAGGCATATTGATATCCATTGAGGTTTTTATGGTAATACTTGGAAGCGTGCTTAGTATCGTCTATGACGAATGATCTATTTGTTCTGTAATACACAATTAATGGCAACTCTACAACACCATCACTTAGCAGTTTTTCTTTTCTTGATGTGATAGTTGATTCAGAACTAAATTGGTAATTAAATCCTTTTTCATCAAGCTCTTTATTTACACCTATCGATATGGTTTGTTTTTTATCTTCCAGCTGTATTGATATACTATTTCTTGTTTTTCCATTTCTAATTGACTCACTATCAGGAGCATACTGCACATTATAGCTATCCTTGTGCGAGGTCAGCTTACCTACTACATGGGAGAGACAAAGTGCTACCCCATCCAAGACAGTCGTCTTACCTGAACCATTTACTCCGATAAAAACCGAGTTTTGAGATTCAGACAGCCGGATCTTCAATGACTTATACTGCTTGAAATTTTCAAATGAAATTTCCGTAACTTTCATGGTGTAAAGATATCATATTATTATTCTGATTTTAAGCCGGATATACAGTAATCTACCTTCAAGATAAGCTGATCTACTCATTCAAATCCCTTTTTCTAAAAGACCTATAACTTTAATAATTATCGCCACTCAAAGCTTAAAAGCTATAGCCTTGAACTACTTCTGCCTCACATAGCGATGCTGCACTACCTGATCCAAATAAAGCTTCGAATCCACATGATCAAAAGTAAGCGAGCGGTCAAGCTCCCTAAAAAGTGGTATACCTCCACCAAGTAGAATCGGCATGGTAGTGATCGTCATCTCATCGATCAAGTCTTCTTTCAGAAAGCTGTGCACAGTCTGGCCCCCATCTATATACAGCCGTCCATAACCCTTGTGATGCATGAGCCTGAGTATTTCATGAATATCTCCGTTGATCATTTCCACTTGATTTTGGAATCTACCAGTGGCTGCTTGAAGGCTCTGACTCCAGACAAATACAGGCTTATCATAGGGCCAGTCCACATCAAATCCGCTGATCACCTCAAATGACACCCGCCCCATGATGATAGCATCTATACCAGTAGTAAAGGAGCCAAAGCCCATGTCATCTTGATCAGGGTTAGGGATCATATCCAGCCAGTACAGCTCATGATTCTTGCCAGCTATATACCCATCTAGGCTTTGGGCTATGAATACTTTATTCTTTTTCTCCATGGACGAATTCAATTTTACAGCTTTCTAACATTTGTATACCTATCCTTGTGTAATTTAGTATTACTTTGACAGTCATGTCAATAATCGCAAAGATCTTAAAAGTCACCAACTCAAGCATAAAGTCTCTCTTACTTGTGAAGCCGCTCTGCCGCAAAATTATATACCCGATGGCTTATAAATGTTTCATTCTAAGTCTATTCTGCTTAATCCTATTCTCGTGTCAAAATGCCCCGTCCAAAGATGCAGATATGATCATTCTTAATGCTCGTATCTGGACCGCTGACGATGAGCGGCCCTACGCAGAAGCCATGGCGATCAAAGGTGATAAACTTATAGCTGTAGGTGATAAAACTGATATTCTAAAATTCAAAAAAGACAATACTGAAACCATTGATCTGAATCGGAAATTTGTCGCACCTGGATTTATAGATTCGCATGTACACCTGATGACTGGAGGCAGGAGCCTCCTCAGTGTCGACTTGAGGCACGCAGATAGTCCTGAGGCTTTTAGCCGCCTCGTTGGTGAGTTTGCCCAGACGATAGAACAGGGAGAATGGATCTTAGAGGGTAACTGGGACCACACGCTGTGGGGCGGTGAGCTGCCGCATAGAGACTGGATCGACGAAGTGACAGGAGATAACCCTGTCCTTTTGATGAGACTCGACTGGCACATGGCACTGGCTAACTCAGCAGCTCTGGATTTCGCGGGAATTACTGAAAAGACAAAAGATGTGGACGGCGGCACCATAGAGAAAGATGCAAAAGGCAGATTGACAGGTATCCTAAAAGACAATGCCATGAATCTAGTGATGGATAAAATACCTCCTATGACGGAAGCTTACAAAGACAAATCATTCCAAGCAGCTATGGAATATTTTCTATCAAATGGAGTCACAAGTGTACACGATGTAGATGGCCTGAATCGAGATGTCGCCAGCCTGCAGACCGCCATAAAATATCAACAAGCAGAAAAACTAAAGGTCAGAATCTATGCTGCCGGAGTACTCCAAGACTGGAAGACCATCAGAGACCTAAGACATGAAAGCGACATATGGATAAAAACGGGAAGTGTGAAAGGATTCGTCGATGGCTCATTAGGATCTCATACCGCAGCTTTCCACGATCACTATGCTGATCAAGCAGACGACAAGGGATTCTTCATCAATCAAAATGACGATCTGTATGAATGGATATCAGCTGCTGACAATGCTGGGCTGCATGTGTTAGTCCATGCCATAGGTGACAGTGCTAATCACACCCTACTCGATATTTACGAGCGTGTGATAGAAGAAAATGGCCCCAAAGACAGAAGACTTAGGATCGAACATGCGCAGCACTTAGCACCTGATGACATTAGCAGATTTGCCGCGCTAGATGTGATCGCCAGTATGCAGCCCTACCACGCGATAGATGATGGAAGATGGGCAGAATCATACATTGGTCCAGAAAGAATCAAGACCACCTACGCATTTCATTCTCTACTGGAGGCTGATGCTACCTTAGCATTTGGCAGCGACTGGGCTGTAGCGCCAGCATCGCCGATCATGGGAATCTATGCCGCTGTGACCAGACGCACGCTTGATGATCTTAATCCAGATGGATGGGTGCCTGAGCAAAAAATAACTGCTGAGCAAGCAATGAAAGCTTACACCAGAGACGCCGCTTATGCTTCCTTCGAGGAGGATATCAAAGGGACATTGATACCTGGAAAATTGGCTGACTTCGTCATCCTGACGGAAGATATCACCAGGGTCAATGCAGACAAGATTAAAGACATCCAAGTCTTACAGACATATGTCGGCGGTAAGAAGGTCTATGATGTGGGTAAGAAGTAGACTAGCTCATATGCTGGATGAGTATTAAATAAGAAAAAGTGAAACGACCTTACATCACTAAAAAAGAGCCGCGTAGATTTCAGCTTTTTCTAATTCAATCTTTCGTTTTTCCGTAGTGAAAATAGGGACTCGATCATGCTTTAATCTACAAATATCCTATACTATAATTGCCGCTACATCTAAGACTCTTTTTTCAAATTATTCGGTCCTAAAGCATTAAAAATTCAACATTAAAAATTGCGCTTACCGCTCTGTGGCTAAGCTTAGTTTTTTCTTTACATTGGACTCAGGTATTTTTCCTCTTCAATAAAATAACATATGTCAATTCATCCACGAGCAGGACAATCAGCAACTAATGAGCAGCTGACTCACATTCCTCAACTGATCACCGACTACTTCAAGCAACATCCAGATCCGTCTAAGCGAGAACAGAGAGTCTCATTTGGCACCTCAGGTCACCGTGGCTCCTCCTCTAAGAACTCCTTCAATGAAGACCACATACTGGCTACGACACAGGCCATCTGCCAGTATCGAGAGAAGCAAGGCATCACGGGACCTGTCTTTATCGGTATTGATTCGCACGCCTTATCCACTCCAGCTCAGCATACGGCACTGGAAGTACTCGCTGCTAATGAGCTGGTGACTATGATCTCGACTAATGACGAGTACACCCCAACCCCTGCAGTAAGCCACGCCATCATAGAGTATAATAAAGCAAGAAGTAGTGGCATGGCAGACGGTATCGTCATAACACCATCCCACAATCCACCTGGAGATGGTGGCTTCAAATACAATATGACCAATGGTGGTCCCGCCGAAGGGTCTGTGACCAAATGGATCGAATCCAGAGCCAATGAGATCTTAGAAAATAAGCTACAAGAGGTCAAGCGGATATCACTCAATCACTCCCTTAGCGCGCCGACGATTAAACGATATGACTATCTCGACGCCTACACAGCTGATCTGAGTCAGGTCATCGACACAGACCTACTCAGAGATTCGGGTATTGAAATGGGCGTCGATCCTCTCGGCGGTGCAGGTGTCAAGTATTGGCAAAGAATCGCTGACCGCTATCAGCTCAATCTGACAGTGGTGGATGATTCTGTCGATCATACCTTCAGCTTCATGTCATTGGACTGGGATGGTAAGATCAGGATGGATCCATCCTCCAGCTACGCCATGCAGCGCTTGATCCAGCTGAAAGATAAATTCCCCGTCGCATTTGCCTGTGATACGGACCATGATCGTCATGGTATCGTGACTCGGAGTGGAGGGCTGATGCCGCCGAATCATTATTTATCCGTTGCCATTGACTACTTGTTTCAGCATCGCCCACAATGGGGAGCTACCACAGGTATCGGAAAGACTTTAGTGAGCAGTCAGATGATCGATCGTGTCGCACAGAGGTTGGGACGGAAGCTGGTAGAAGTCCCCGTCGGCTTTAAGTGGTTCGTGGATGGACTCTATGATGGCAGTCTAGGTTTCGGTGGCGAAGAAAGTGCTGGAGCTTCTTTTTTAAATCGGCAGGGAGAGGTCTGGTCTACGGATAAGGACGGCATTATCGCAGCTCTGCTAGCAGGTGAAATTACGGCAAGTACGGGGAAGGATCCAGCCGAAATCTATCAAGAATTTACGAAGGCTTATGGAGAGCCCGTGTATGATCGCATCGATGCCCCAGCGACGCCAGAGCAAAAAGACAAACTGAAAAAACTATCCCCAGACAAAATCACTTCTTCAGAACTCGCTGGAGAGAAAATCACTTCTATCCTGACGAATGCGCCTGGCAATGGGGCTGCCATAGGTGGCTTAAAGGTAGAGACTGCCAATGGCTGGTTCGCCGCCCGACCATCCGGTACGGAGAATATCTACAAGATCTATGCGGAAAGCTTTAAAGGATCGGATCATTTGAAAAAACTGCAGGAAGAAGCGCAGGGTGTGGTGAATGATGCGATAGGTTAATACGGAATGCTTTGCCCATTATCAATTGCTATTTCAACTTCATCCTGAGTTGCTCTCTGATGCTACCGTGAAAAATAGCTCCCCGGTGAGAAGTATTTTTTAGTTCATGCATTTCAATGGATGAATTAGCATCGAGCAGGCTGAGTGATGAAGCGGGTGGAATAACCGTATCATCACTGGCGTAGAAAGCCGTGATGGGACAGGTCACTTTCTGTAAATAATCATAAGATGAAAAGTGATATTTAATTAAGAAAGAAGGAATCAATGGAAATCTCCGCCAGATCACATCCACCAGGCTCTTATATGGCGATACTAAAAATAGCTGCTGCGGTTCATTCTCCGCTGCCAAATACGAAGCCATACCACTGCCCATAGAATAGCCCATGACGACTATCTGTGACTCATCATACATCGATAGCGCGTGATCATAGACCTTCTGCATATCAGAAAGCATCTGCGCCTCGGACTCTATGCTGCCCTCACTCTTCCCATAAGATCGATAGTCGGGCATCAGAATGTCATAACCAATACCATCCAGCATATCAGCCTGTCGGATGCACCTTCTGATACTCCCCTTATTTCCATGCAGGTAGATGATGACTCCCTTAGCTTCAGGTGACTTATGGTAGTAGGCACTGATGTCCACCCCGTCTGCTACAGGTATCTCGTGCTCCACCCCTTTACGATATTGATGATCCTGACTCAGCTGATCAGGTAAGAATAAGAGACTCTCCTGCTTGAGGTACAGCCCTGCCATAACCACGAGGTAAAATAGTATAATAAAGATGCCGATCCGCTTCAAAAATTTCAACATAGCATTACTAACGTTCTTTTGTATCGATCAGTACATCTGGATTCAAAATCCCAGCAGGATCCAGTGTCTTCTTGACTGATCGCAATACTGCCTCGAATGGCGCTGACATCTGATCCTCATAAAATGGCTGATGGTCTTTGCCCACAGCGTGATGATGGGTGATGGTCCCTCCCAGCTCGATCAGCTTTTGAGAGACGATGGTCTTGATAGCATCCCACTGCTCGATCTCCTTCCCTGTCTGACCCTTAGCAATTATGGTGTAATAAGGAGCAGGTCCATCCGGATAGAGATGGGTGAATCGACAGGTGATCATACCAGCTCCGCAGATTTCATTAATCGCTCGAGTAGCAGTATTCGTCAGCTCCTGATGAAAATGATCAAACTGATCCCAAGTCACAGCTGTCTCAAAGGTCTCCGCGATACAGCCCAGCTTCAATATTTCATCGCGCATGTAGGGTGCTGCAAGAAATGATTTTTTCCACGAGTCCGCAGACTCATCATGATCCAGCTTATTTGCTTTAGGAGTCCAGCTACCACCACAGCGGGTACATAGACTGAAAGCCTCACTCAGCCAGGCATCCACAGCGTGATTATGAGACTCGAATCCGACGATGAGTACAGTGTCTGATCCATTACCGAGACCGTTATTTAATGCTTCTATAGGACTGACAAGTCTGGCATTACTGGGATTCAGCCCCGACTGCGAGATGAGTCGGCAGGCCTCTACTCCATCTTCCCAGCGCGCAAAATTGACACTCTGTTTCGCTTTGTACTCAGGTATAGTCTGCAGCCTCATCCAAGCCTCGGTGACAATGCCAAAGATACCCTCTGAGCCAGAGATCAGTCTCTCCTCACTGGGCCCTGCGCCTGATCCAGGCAGCCTGCGTGTTACCGTCTTACCGCTGGGACTGAGCATAGTCACGCTCTGTACGAACTCATCAATGTGGGTATATAGGGTCGCAAAGTGGCCCCCAGATCGAGTCACGATCCAGCCTCCCAGGGTAGAAAATTCAAAACTCTGCGGGTAGTGTCTAAGTGTCAGCCCATGCGGCTTCAATGCTCGATCTATCGCAGGACCAAACATGCCCGCCTGAATGCGCGCTGATCTACTTTTTACATCGACCTCTAAGACTTGATCAAAGTGCTTCATATCCACGGTGATGATACCCTGATATGAAGTATTCTTAGTCGGCTCTACGCCTCCAGTCACGGAGGAGCCGCCACCGAATGGCACGATAGATACACCCTCCGTTGCAGCAAACTCGTAAAGGCGAAGGATGTCAGATTCATCCTTCGGATAGGCTACATAGTCTGGCGGATTGTCAAATTGCCCATGGAGACCTCTCCATACATCTCGGTAAGACTTACCATAACAGTGCGAAAGACGGTCAAATTTTTCGGCCGAACAAATCGAAATGATGCTGTCAGGTAGTCCGAATCGAGGCTTCCTGATTTCTATCTCACCCAACACAGGCTCCGGGATATCTGAAAAGGTCTCGATGCCCAAGGAGAATCCAAGCATGGCCTTATATTGATTTATCATCTGAGGGCTGATCTCATAATCTTCATAGCCCCATCCCCAGAACTTTTTCGTACGCTCCATGTGATGTAGTTTTAGTACCCTCTAAAGCTAAGCTTATTAGCATAAACTAAGCTATGCACATGATAAGATCATAGCCCAGAGACCATGAGATGTAAAATCAAATAGTGGTCAATAGCCTAAGAAGGTACTATGCGAATGTACTAAAGCACTCTTTCTAAGACCATCAGCCGAAAATCCATCAGTTCCTTTCCTTTCATTTCAATGGGTTTAATCGACAAGGCCCCTTCTCCAGCTTTGAGTGTGATCCGACCAGCATTCATCGAAGTAAAATCTTTAACATAGGATTCTATGCGCGGGCTCCTATCTTCGGCCGCACCCAGTAGTGGTGGGTCATGGGACCTTATGATCGTACTGACTAATGCCTCATCTCCGTAGCTCACGGCATAGCGAGAGCCCTCACTTCCAGATGGCGCTGTGTAGAATATCGTTACATCATATTCACCAGCTACAGGGATGGTCACGGGCCAGTAGATGCTGTCCGATGCATTGACCCAGTTCTCATAAAAAGAATCATTGGGGTATCGATTAGAGCGCCTGATATCGCCCGAAGCGAATGCATCTCGCGCGGGCAGCTGTGTCGTCTTCATAGCAGGATGCCCGATGATGAAAGGCCGCTTCTTATCACGCTGCAGCTCAGAGAGCACCTCGGCTCTCCATTGACGCTTAGCTGATAACAGCCTAGCTTTAATCTCTGGATGACGAAGAGAGACATCCCTGCGCTGGCAAGTATCCTCTGCCATATCATATAGATAATCTTCATGAGAGAGTTTATAATCTCGAGTCCTCACACTGATCTTATCTCTCCAATAATGAAACAGCTTTCTGTCGCCAGCTAAGGCTCCTTCTTCTTTCCAAATAAGGTCTGCCAAACTAAGTCCATCAAGGACTCGCTTAGGCTGATCATCTATACCACATAGTTCGGTCAAGGTAGGCAGCAAATCAAGTGCAGAAGCTATTTGGTCAGTCCTCTTCATTGACTCAACTTTGTCTTTCCACATCAGAGCCATAGGAGAACGGACGCCGCCTTCCTCTGTCGATCCCTTCCGCCCTTTCATACAGCCATTCCAGCGGTTACCATTTGGTCCATTGTCGGAAAGGTAGATCACGATGGTCTGATCCAGCACTCCCAGCTCTTCCATTTCTGATAACAACCTGCCCACATTATCATCGATATTCTCACACATCGCCAGTGCGGCACGAGTATGTGTGAGGTCCTCCTTTCCAGAGTGATGCTGCATGTCTATCTCTTTATTCTTGAATCTATCCCAATATTCATCAGGCACTTGCATCGGGCTGTGTGGCGTGTTATAGGCTAAGTAAGTCAGCGATGGCTTACCCTGTGCATGACTGTTTCGAATAAATTCGATGGCATGATCGGTGAAGTCATCAGTCAGGTAGCCCTTACCTTTCGTGATCTCTCCATTATGCTCCAGCATCGGACTGAAGTAGTGCCCCCAGTGGCCTGAGCAAAAACCGTAAAACTCGTCAAAGCCTCTGCCATTGGGGTGATAGGGATACTGCCCGCCATTGTGCCATTTTCCAAAAGCTCCTGTGCGATAGCCAGCTCTTTGGAAGACATCAGCAATGGTCTCCTCATCAGCGTCGAGCCTCTCTCCTCCAGCAGAGGTGGCATACACACCGCCTCTAACATGATGACGCCCTGTCAAAATTTCGGCTCGTGTCGGAGAGCATACAGGACTGACATAGAATCTCGAAAACTCTATACCTTCCTTAAATATTCGATCTATATGTGGTGTCCTAAGATTAGTGTTGCCATGGATGCTAAGATCTCCCCAGCCTTGGTCATCCGTTAATATCAAGAGCACGTTTGGAGGCGTTATGGAAATAATTAAAGATGCATCAGTGCACGCTGTAATTGAGAGTAGTACCAAAGAGCATATAAGAACAGGCCGAGTCACTTAGAATAATTTGATTCGCAATTAGAGTAATGAGCTAATGTGGTATCACTGAAAGGTATAACTTTGTAACTGAATAAAAATGAAGCCTTGGGAATTTAATAAACCCTGCTGGTTACAGCCTATTGTATTGCATTAAAAATGACCTATGTGAAGCAGCATGTTCTTGACTAAACTACGAGTACCTCATGAGCTTGTAATGGTCCTAAGCTACAGAAATACTTTGTCCACTGAGATTCATCAACCAATCGAAATCTATCTACCTAGTAGCTTGTGAAATCTATCACCCAATGACATACAGCTCATCCTTCTTCTGATTCATATCCCGCACAGCTTTTTCGATGCCCTTAGGCGTCAGCCCATACATCGGGATAATTTTCTGTAAGAAGACGGTGGTCTGCGTGTATGCCCACTCTGATTTATGCATGGGATTCAGCCAGGCCATGCGATCAAATTTTTCTTTCAGGGCCGTCCAGACATTGTAGCTCATTTGATTTAGTTCATAAGGAGCCATGGCTGCATCTCCGACGACGAATATCCGGTAGTTAGGATCTTTGGCCAGCACTTTATCTATAGGGACTCGCTTAGATCGGCGGGCATCTTCGTACACCCGGTCATAGATGGTATTGTGAAAATAGTAGGTCTCCAGATCGTGAGAAAATCGGGTCTTCATCTTTTTAAACAAGGAGGTCACGGATCGGATGTAGGGATCCATGGAGTAGCCGCCATTGTCAATCAGCAGAATCACCTGCAGCTTTCGCTCGATGATCTCTCGCTCGATGGGCAGAAAGAGGCCTCCCTGCTTCAGGCCTTCAGTGATGGTCTTTTTTATGTGCAGCTCTTTTTGTGCCGTCTCCTCTCTGATGCCTTTCAGGTACGAGAGTGCGGCATCGACATTGTTATCATTCAGTCGTTGGTTCAGATCTACGGGGTAGTACTTACCATCGTCTACCACGGCTCTGGCCATCTTTCCGCCGCCCTTGCCTCCGACTCTGATGCCTCCTTCCGCGGCCCCGCTATTACCATACGGAGAGACGCCTCCCTGCCCTATCCAGTGGCTGCCGCCAAAGTGCTTTCCCTTCTGCTGCTCCATGACTTTCTGCATGCGTCTTCTTAGTTCTTCCAGATCCACATTCCGATAATCAGCTGCTCGGTCTAGCTTATGATCTTCAGCAGTCTCATCAGCGCCTCCCTCATCCTTCATGTCAGGGTCATCATTGGCGAGGATGTCCTCCCCTTTCAGCAAGTCTTTGATTTCATAACTGGTCAGGTGTACCTCATTGAGAAACTGATCGATCAGCTCTCGCATATCCATCGCTTCGCGCTCTGGATTATCCTCGATGAACATCTCTTTCCAATCTTCGAAGGCTTTGGATCTGGCTATGGCTGCATTTAGCTTTTCGCCCTTACCAATGTTAATTTCCAAAAAATACTTGTAGAAGGCCTGAGTGAATGGACCCAATAGCTTCGGATCGCGCACACAGACACCTTTCAGGACTACATACATATCACCAAGGGTATGCACCAAGTCTTTCTCAATGGCCTTTCTCAAAAGGAGTAGTGTCCTGACATCTCCAGGTAGACCATATTCTCGCAGGGTGTGTGGTAAGCTATCAAACATATGATCCGAATGTACGAGGATTGGGACAATAAAAAAAGGAGATGAATCGCTCCATCTCCTTCTTATGTCTTTTATTGATCGCTGTTTAGAATGCGAATCCAAATCTCGCATAGTAATACGACCCTCCAAAGCCCATCTGAACGGCGTCGAAGTATCCTCCACTATCCGTGTCATTGTTCGCGTCTTGCTGCGTTGGATAAGTATTGAATAGGTTATTCAGCCCAACTGTAAAATTCATGCTCTTGCTGAAGCTGTACGTTGCCGTTAAGTCAAATACTGCCTTAGCCGCGTAATTGACCTCTGTGGCATTATCAAATGAAAAATAACTGACCGCTCCAAAGTGAGTGCCCGCTACGCCTAAACTCAGTTTTTCTGTCTCATAATTTATGTTGAGCGCGAACTTACTGGCTGGAGCTGCGTCCTCCAGGAGAGATCGCTCTCGATTGCCGAAGAAGATGGACTCATTTAGATTGCCATTTTTAACCTCAGTCACTTCCAGCTTATTCAGATTACCCGCTAGTGTAGTGGTCAGGGAGCTGTTGTTAGAAAGACTTGCTTTGTATGACAGGACCACATCCAGTCCAGTAGATCTGGTATCAGCCGCATTAGCAAAAAACTGTGCCCCTTCGACTCCTTGGTTAAGGAATGTCGCATCAAAGAATCCTGAAATCACGACACGATCAGAGATGTCGATATAATATCCATCCACTGTCGCGCTGAAAGGGCCTGCTTTGTAAGCGACTCCGACACTTGCATTCAGTGACTCCTCCTCTTTAAGTGGGAGAATACCAAAGCCCTTGGTGACGGGACTGTTATTAGCAGATAGTAAAGTCTCCGTCAATACACCATTCTGGAAACCTGTAAATCTAAGATTGTAATAGATCTGCGTGAGTGATGGGGCTCTGAATCCAGTACTCAAGGCACCTCTCAAGGTCAGATCATCATTGACTTTATAGCGGGTGGCGAGCTTCCAGTTCAGCGTGCTACCAAAGTCCGTATAATTCTCAAATCTCAATGCTGCACTGATCAAAAAGGCCTCAGACAGATCAAACTCTGTATCAGCATATATAGCGATACTAGATCGATTACGATCTACTTCATTAGCTGGGCTGTAGCCAGGAAATCCTTGAGAACCAGCTGCTAAACCAGTCGATTCTTGATCTGGGCTGGTGATGGGCAATCCATTCACATCATAGGCTTGGTAAGAGCCTTCCTCTCCTGCGAAAATGGTGAAATTGTCCGTCTTGTATTCTAGACCAAAGGCCAGGTTAAAGCCTTTATTCTCATCATCAGACTGAAAATACTTAGAGAGATCCAGGTTAGTCGTATTCTGGCTCAGGGTGTGTCCACCAGCATCAAAGTCTGTAGGTGATCGATCACCGAGAGTGGCATTGTTCGTCCCCTTGATGAAATAATGAAAGTCATTCTTCCCAAAGGTATTATTGAAATCCACGCTCCAGCCATCAGCCAGAGATTTTCTGATCCCAGCGGAAAGCGAATTGTCAGTGATGATAGAGGTGATACGCGGTGTGAATCCATTAGGATAAATGGAAGGTACAGCACGAGAGTCTCCCGCATTTCTGGTGAAGGCATAAGCATCAGTATCTCTGTAGTTTCTGCCACCGAAGAAGTATACTTCTGTATCATCTCCTACTGGTACAGCTCCATTCAGCATGCCAGAGAAGCCACTGATCTCCGCCTCTCCAAAGCCTCTTCTGAAGGTAGCACCCGGTCTGAGCGTCTTCTCTTTATTGACGAATTCTGTGGTGACATTAGCGAAGCCGCCTTTATCGCCCAGATCAAATCCGTAGTTCAGACCTACTTTGGTGGTGACTCCATCGATGCTGGGATCTTCTCCAGGCTCAGTACCGCTGCCGTCAAGGTCGATGAAATTGCCAGGTGTATTAGGCACTGGGCTATTCTCCGCGTACAGACCTCTTTCGTCAGGTGCATTTGGATTATATCCGCCTACAGTGACTGATCCTGTGAGCTTATTGGTCTCATTTCGCAAGATGATATTGATCACACCTGCTATCGCATCAGAGCCATACTGCGCTGCTGCACCATCTCTCAGAATTTCGATTCTTTCGATGGCAGAAGCTGGTATGGCATTCATATCCGTACCAGAATTTCCTCTACCTCTGGTACCGAAGATATTGACCAGTGATGACTGGTGTCTTCTCTTACCATTGATGAGGACCAGTGTCTGGTCAGGTCCCAGCCCTCTTAGAGATGCAGGATCAATGTGCTCCGCTCCGTCCGATCCTGATTGCTTTTGAGCATTGAAGGAAGGGGCTAAATACTGGAGGATTTTATTCAATTCTGCATTCCCATTTTTGGCAGCAATCTCCTGTACATCGATGACATCTACTGCCACGGGTGTATCAGTCGCTGACCTGTTATAGGATCTGGATCCTGTCACCAATATTTCTCCTATCTGCACACCTTCTGACATGATGATGTCTACTGAAGATCTTCCATCTAAAGAGATGATCTGATCGTCAAATCCGACATAAGAGATTTCTAAACTCGCATTAGTCGATGCTTTCAAAGAGAAGTCGCCATTGATATCAGTGATGGTCCCATTAGTGGTGCCTCTCTCCACGACGCTGGCGCCAATCAGGGGGAAATTACTAGAATCCACGACTTTTCCAGTGATGGTGGTCTGTGCCATAGCGCTCATAGATACAAGGGCGCATAGGACGAGTGTAAATAGTGTTTTCATATATGTTTGAATTTAATTTTGTTGAATAAATAGACTGATTATCAATGACTTAATCAGATGTAGAATTCTTTTTAATCATAGTGGGTAGCTACGATCATTGTTTTTGACCGCTTCAAAAATAATATTATCAGCAAATTTAGTGCATTTATCGACGAAAACTTCCATTCTCCATCTATCAGATCATTGTATATTGAGGTATTTAGAAGTTTAGTTTCACCGCATGAATGCATTAAGCTCACATATCTATTGGCCTTTTGCCATATTATCATTGGCTATCTTATTCGTAGTCATACTGATTTCCAAGTGTAAGATCCATCCTTTCGTATCGCTCGTTCTTGCGGCCATCTTTGTCGGATTACTGTCCCACGAACTGCCCATAGATATCAGCAATCACTTAGTCGCTGCCGTAGAGCTCCCCATGCGCGAATTAGGCACTACGGCTGGCAAGATCGCTTGGGTCATTGCTCTGGCAGCTATGATTGGCACAGCTATGATGGAGAGTGGTGCTGCCAGGCGCATCGTCACTGCCTTACTGCATTCTTTTGGAGAATCAAAAGCTGGATGGGCCTTGCTTATTTCTGGCTTCATACTTTCGATACCTGTATTCTTTGATACCGTATTCTTCCTATTGATCCCCATTGCCATCGCACTGGCGGTGAAGACAGGTCAAAACTTTGTCTATTATGTCATCGCTATATGTGCAGGAGCTGTCATCACACACAGCTTAGTGCCTCCGACACCTGGCCCTTTGATCATGGCAGAAAATCTCAAAATAGACATTGGCACCACTGTCATAGCGGGCATCCTGTCAGGCATCATTCCATCCATCATCGCACTTAGATTAGGAAAGCGCATGGATGCTAAGCTCAGAATACCCGTCCGCGTGAGTGATGCAGTGCTGGATGAAAGCACCGCAGGACCTGGAATCATAGAATCACTCCTGCCCATTATCCTGCCTATTTTATTCATCGCTGCGTCTTCTTTTGTCAATGTCTTACAAGAGGAGCCCATCGCCGTCATAGAGTTTTTAGGCAATAAAAACATAGCCATGGCCATAGGGGCTGGCATAGCACTCTGGAGCTGGGCCTCCCAAAAACAACTGACGCTGCAGGAGCTATGGACCGCTACAGCTAAGCCCCTTGAAATAGCGGGCATCATCATCCTGATCACCAGTGCCGGTGGTGCTTTTGGTGCCATGATCAAACACAGCGGCATCGGCGCCAGCATAGAAGCCATCACTGCGAACTTCCAAATACACTACTTGATCTTGGCTTGGCTCATATCCGCAGTGATGAAGACGGCTCAGGGCTCTACCACAGTGGCAGTCATCACCGCCTCCAGCATCATGTATGCCTTGATCGGTAATGGATCTTCGCTGGCATACCATCCTGTGTATGTCTTGTTAGCCGTAGGATTTGGCGGTGGATTCATCTCTTGGATGAATGACAGCGGCTTTTGGGTGGTCTCGAAAATGAGTGGCTTCACGGAGAAAGAAGCCCTGCAGACCTGGACCTATATGTTTGCGGTGATCGCTGTGGTGGGGCTGGTGCAGGTGTTACTCCTCTCCTATCTTCTGCCCTTAGTGTGAGTGTAAAAGATAAAATCCTTAAAGCTGATGATCAATATGCTATCGGCAAGAATGACTGATTGGGAAAGGGAGTCAAATATTTAGTCAAAAGTCGCATGTTCTGAATAACAGATTTGACTTCCCAATTTCAGAGAAAGAATATTTATTTCATATCCACATTAAGTGCTCAGATTTTCAATTAACTTTGCAGTCTATTCGGCCGCGTAGTTCAACTGGATAGAATATCGGATTTCGGCTCCGAGGGTTGGGGGTTCGAATCCTCCCGCGGTCACAGATATAAGCCTGAATGCGTTAGCATTCGGGCTTTTTTCATGCAGCTCATTGAAGCTTGCTTCGAATGAGATGGAGGAAAAAAGATCATAGAAGTGCGATCAGCACTTTTGGCTTATTCAAAATGGATGAGTCAAGGATCGACTCTGTCAACCCTCCCACAGCGAATATTCCGTACCTACGGCACGGCTTATCTTGAAACCATATTTTTGGCTACCGATATCATGTCCCTCTGGAACATTCTTGGATAACAATGGTATTTAATCATGATATACCAGAGTGTTTAAATAGCGTTTGGACTTTCTCGGAGAGCTCGATTAGCAGATTCTTTTTCTAAATTTACGATGCTATTCACAAATAGCTTAGCTATGAGTGCTCATAACGACATACCACTAATGATGACGCAGTCAGCTCCCTGCCTATGACAAAATTACCAGAAGACTTCGTACACCAGATGAAGGTGCTCCTATCAGAGGAGTATCCTGCCTTTGAATCTGGATTATCTCGCCCCCCTGTCACCAGCATCCGCTGCAATCCGCATCGAACAAGTGCACTGGCTTCACTCGATCTTGATGGGCCCGTGCCTTGGTGTCCGCAGGCCTACTTCCTCAAGTCTCGCCCAAAATTTAACCAAGAGCCAGACTTCTATACTGGTAGCTATTATGTGCAGGAAGCATCCAGCATGTTTTTATCCCACATCCTTTCACAAATAGAGTTGCCACATGATGCAGTGGCGCTGGATGCCTGTGCCGCCCCTGGCGGGAAGACGGTGATACTGCACGACAGAATTGGACCCCGTGGCACCCTGATCGCCAATGAAGTCATCAGATCCAGAGCTAAGGTCCTCCATGAAAATCTGAGCAAGTGGGGCGGCTGCAATCATATTGTTACGAATAGCGATCTATCCAGATTTGAGGCCTTATCAGGAGAGCTGGATCTCATCGTCGTGGATGCCCCGTGTAGTGGAGAAGGACTATTCCGCAAAGACGCTCAAGCCAGTAGCCACTGGTCAGAAGATCACGTCAAACACTGCGCGCTGAGGCAAAAAAGAATCTTAGCTGATGCCGTCCCCTTACTTAGAGAAGGAGCCTACCTTATCTACTCTACCTGCACTTATAATCGGCAAGAAAACGAAGATCAAGTGGCATGGCTCTGCCAAGAGTATGGTATGAAAGTCATAGATATCCCCATCCCTGAAAGCTGGAATATCTACCGCAGCGAGGGTGCTTACCGATTCTTTCCTCATCGAGTCCGAGGAGAAGGGCTATTTATGGCCGTACTCCAAGCAGGCGGAACTAAAGCTGCTTCTAAGGCCGAGCACAAGAGGAAATACAAAAAGCAAAGTGATGTCTCCAAACATGACTTACAAGAACTGCGCGAATATATCCAGATAGATCAAAAAGAAGACATCACTACTTATCAAGAAGAATTTGTGCATTATACGGGCAGAATCAATATTGATCAGCTTTCTTCTATCAGAATTTACAGCTTCGGACGCCCCATAGGTCAGATCATGAAAAAAGGTTTCAGACCAGCTGCCCAACTGGCACAGTCCATTCACCTGTCTAATCAGATAGAAAGGATAGAATTAAGTGCCGAAGAAGTCCTGAAAGTGATGAATCATCAAGATATTCCATCTGATAATGGGCAGAAAGCATGGTATTTACTAACTTATAGTCAGAATAGTGTCCATTTTGCGAAAACCCATAGACAGAGACATAAAATCCAATACCCCAAATTCTAGCGATTCGCGACTGCGAACCATCATGGCTATGGTCATATGCTTACTTATGATATGCCAAGCCAGTGCTCAGAAAGTAAGATGCCAGCATCATGGATCGGACGTAGCACACAGCCCTGACCAGCTCAAGACTGAGACCAGATCCAGCTTCACTCTACAAGTCGTCTTTCATATCCTGTGGCAGGAGGAGTCTGAGAATATTTCAGATGAACGCATCGAAAGTCAGATGATCAGAATCAACGAAGACTTCAATCAGCTCAATCTCGACGTGGCTTTGGTACCGGACTTATTCCAGGATTTAATCGGGTCCGCAGATATTACCTTTGTATTAGCCAGTGAGGATCCCTTCGGCGCTTCCACTACGGGTATCAATCGACGACAGACTGATATAGAAAATATCGGAAGTGTCCTGTCCTCTGATCGCAAAGAAGTCATCAAATACACCACCTTAGGCGGCTTAGACGCATGGGACCCGAATCAATATATCAATGTGTGGATCGGCAGTACCGTAGATGTGTTTGGACTGACGACACCATTAGAAATAGCAGGGACTGAGGATGATGGTATCATCATCACTCCAGAAGCATTTGGAGAGTTTGAAGATGACAGCTCCATCACCAACAAAGGCAGGACAATGACCCACGAGCTGGGACACTATTTCGGCCTGACACACCTCTGGGGTCGCAATAATGGATGTGGGACTGATGATGACGGATTAGATGACACACCAGAGCAGGAGCGCCCCTATTCTGGCTGTGAAATATTTCCTCAAGTATCATGCGGCAGTGTCGACATGAACATGAACTTCATGGACTTTTCGAATGACACATGCCTCTTATTCTTCACCAAAGGCCAGGTCAAACTCATGAGATCAGTCCTGACCAGCGTCAGATCCGGCGTCATCGTGAGTGATGAGCTGCCGATATTGGCTTCCGAATTAGCAGAAATTGAGATATCCCAAGACGCGTACACCCTATATATCAAGCCCCAAAGCACGATTGAAGGGCCCGTACAGCTGGACTTTTATAGCATTTCCGGTCAGCCCGTACATAAGGAAGTCTTAAATATCCTGAATGAATACGAGCTAAATACGAATTACCTGCCTAAAGGAGTTTATATATTGTCCATTCGGTCCGCAAATCAGAGATTTACTCATACTTTTGCAGCCGGATTCTAAAAACTAATTAGCTGACATTCCATGAATATGAGACTTTTGACGGGATTACTTATCTTGACAGTAATCAGTTGTAGTACGACGAAGAATTTAATCAATGAAGATTTTCAAGTGAATATGCATAAAGGTGCCTGCTTTGGCAGCTGCCCTGTATACACACTAAACATTGACAATGAAGGAAATGCTATATATGATGGTGAGCGCTTCACTGAGAAAGTGGGTAAGCACAAGATGAAAATCAAGAAATCTGAATTAGAGGCGATAGCTAAGAAGCTGGCCGAGGTAAACTTCTTCGCACTCAATGAAGATTATAAAAGTGATGTGGCAGACCTGCCTCTAGTCACCATAGCTCACACTAATAAAGGCCTCTCCAAGACAGTGAAAGGGAAAGAGCGCAGACCAGAAGTCTTACTGGAGTTACAATCGATGCTCGAAAAAATAGCGCAGGCTGAAGGCTGGAAATCTCTGGAACCACCAGCTGCCCTTGCTGAAGGCGACGAAGCAGAGGAAGAAGAAGAGGAAGAAAAGCAAATCGTAGAAAGAGAACTCATCATCCAATTCAAGGCAGGAACCATTATCAGCCGCTGGATGCGAGAATTCAGAGAGTACCAGATGTATGTTCAGAAGCCCTTGACCCAAGATAAGAAGACCTGGATCGTGCAGTATAACACGAAGCTGATCAATCCCCAGATGATGCTGCATAAAGTGCAAGCGCATGCAGGAGTAGAATCTGCTGAATTTAACACCAAGGCGGCATTGCGATAGTGAATCCGCTACAGACATCAATCTACTAACATAAATGTGCGAGTCATGCTGAATTTATTTCAGCATCTGGGCTTGGAGAGGTGGCTTTCGTTCCTTTACGATTTTGCCTCCTACCCCGACCACAGAGGGTCTGCCCCCTCACTATCTAAGACCCATTTAGGATCTTAGATTATGCAAGCAGATCGTTCAGTCCCATCCTCGGGCGCAGCCGAGGTCCCCTCATTTTGAAAGACTTTCGGATTAAGAAATGCTCTATTTATTTGAAAAACCCAAGATGCCAGCGGCATCAAATATCGATAGCCTGGTACATGGCACCTGATTAAGCAAACAAACCCATTTGAAATTTGGCGTTTTTTTTTGATTAAAATAAGTCTAACGACTGATGCTCTTTATAAAGAAGCTGCTCGGATTGCTAAGCCCGTCAGGGATTGGTAAGCCATGTGGGTGGGTTAAAAAATAAGCCATTTATATTCGATGAGTACAAGAATCATCCCTACGCACAAGGCCAGATCCTGAAATAAATTCAGGATGACTATACGCTATATTGAACAGGCTTCCAGTTAATTTTACTAATTTTTTTCGCAATGAAACTGTATGCATACCCCCAAGATGCCAGCGGCATCAAATATCGATAGTCTGGTACACGGTACCAGATTAAGCAAACAAACCCATTTGAAATTTGGCGTCATTTTTTAATTAAAATAAGTCTACCGACTGATGCTCTTTAAATAGAAGCTGCTGGGATTGCTAAGCCCGTCAGGGATTGGTAAGCCATGTGGAGTGGGTTGTAACAAGCCATTTATATTCGATGAGTACAAGAATCATCCCTACGCACAAGGCCAGATCCTGAAATAAATTCAGGATGACTAGACGCTTGAGCATTTGCAAGAGTGAGCTACACTCCCGCATAACTTACCTCTTTCACTGCCTTAATGATCTTAGCTGCATTAGGCATGTACTCCTCCACTAAGGTGGCTGCGTATGGCAGTGATGTATCAGCAGCATTGACTCTGGTGACTGGTGCATCCAGATAATCAAATGCATATTTCTGTACTTCGTAGGCTACCTCAGCGGAGACACCAGCAAAGGGCCAGCACTCATCTACGACCACCAGCCGATTCGTTTTCTTCACGGATGTGACGATGGTATCTATATCCAGCGGGCGTATGGTACGCAGATCGATTACTTCGGCACTGATGCCTTCTGCCTCCAGCTTGGTTGCTGCTTCTTTGACGAGTTCCATGGACTTATTGTAAGAGACGATGGTGACATCTGTCCCTTCTTTTCTGACCACAGCCTTACCGATAGGTACTAGATACTCACCTTCAGGTACTTCACCTTTCAGGCCGTACATCATCTCTGACTCCATGAAGCACACAGGATCATTATCTCTGATGGCGGACTTTAGCAGCCCCTTACTATCAGCAGGATCTACGATGGAGATGACTTTGAGCCCTGGACAGTTAGCCATCCATGATTCGAAGGTCTGCGAGTGCTGCTGGGCTAGCTGCCCTGCTGCACCTGATGGACCCCTGAATACAATGGGACATCGATACTGGCCGGCAGACTGTGAAAGCGTCTTCGCTGCATTATTGATAATCTGATCAAAAGCCAAGACTGCAAAATTCCAAGTCATGAATTCGATGATCGGGCGGAGTCCGTTCATCGCGGCTCCGACACCGACTCCCGCAAAACCTAACTCTGTAATCGGCGTATCGATCACTCGCTCTGGACCAAACTCATCCAGCATACCTTTACTCACTTTATAGGCTCCATTATACTCGGCTACCTCCTCTCCCATGAGAAAGACATCTGGATCTCTTCTCATCTCTTCTGACATGGCTTCTCGTAGCGAATCTCTAAGTGTAAGTACTCTGGACATAATTCGTAAGTTTTAAGTGTGCGAAAATAGTCAATGTATTGATAAAAACCCATCGATGGGACTAAATGTGAAACACATTAGGGCTTAAAAAGTTAAAGCTTCTTTTGAATGATTAGTAGATTAATGAATAATGATCATTGAGTTAGATCAATCAAATAATTGTCATTACGGATTTAGCATCCAGCTATTGTTATTTCGATTCGTATCAGTCATCCGATGATCAGGATCTATTTTCACTTCTTTAATGGCTTTATCCACGACAAGCGTATACACAGGATGCGTCCAAGGCCAGTCAGGCCGGTAGCTGAAGGTCCGGCCACCATCCATCTTCTTCTCCCCTCTCATGATCCGCAGGGGTATATTAAAGAGCTCGGATGTACCATCCATGTATTCGACAGCTACATCCAGCGGCATCGGCATCACTCCATCCTTGACGATGACGATCTTGTGCTTATCATCAGCTGGCTCTACAGCGTAGATGGCATAGTCTGGGTGATGTGTCGAGTTGATCCAGTATTCTTTATACCAGTCCAGCTCCATGCCAGACTCTTTCTCCATGACGCGGATGAAGTCATTAGGATTCGGATGTTTAAATTTCCACGTATTGTAATAGCGCAACATACCTGCAGTGAATGCCTCCTCTCCAATGATGTATTCTAACTGTCTGAGAAATATGCCTCCCTTAGTATAAGCTGCGGTACCATAGGCAGAATTCGTCTGATAGTGATCAGCATGGGTCGTCAGGGCTTCATCCATCCCCGTGCTGATGAAATTATAATATCGATTGTAATTCCCTTCATGAGGATTGGCGACAACCTGAGGTTCGCCAATAAGACCTTTTCCTTTGAGATGATTCATCGTCTCGGCACTGGCAAAGGTGGTGAAACCTTCATCCATCCAGGAATAGAGCGACTCATTAGTGCCCAGCACCATCTGAAACCAGCTATGTACCCACTCATGTACAGATACACCTACCAGACTTCCAAAGCGTCTCTCACCTGTGATCAAGGTCAGCATGGGATACTCCATACCACCATCTCCACCCTGTACGAAGTTATATACGGGATATGGATATACCCCGAATCTTTGATTTAAATAGCGCAAAGCTTCGTCCATGACGTCTGGTAGTTTTTGCCAGTTTTCATTCGTTCTTTCTCCAGGAATATAGGCGAATATCATGTTCGTCCCATTGTATGCTTTCTGCTGTACGATCTTATAGTCACGGTCACCTCCCCAAGCGAAGTCATGTACATTCTCCGCTATGAAGTGCCACTGCTTTTTTCCTTCCATCGTCTTGACCTGTGATGAGTTTGGCGCATAGTCACCTCCTACTTCTTGAGGATTCTGCAGTACACCTGAAGCTGCTATCACGTAGTCTTCGTCGATGCTGATCTTCACATCAAAATCACCCCAGACACCATGAAATTCTCTCCCTACATAGGGATTCGCATGCCAGCCTTGGTAGTCATACTCGCTGAGCTTAGGATACCACTGGGCCATGGAGTAGTCCACGCCTTCGGCGCTGTTTCGTCCGGACCTCCTGATCTGCACAGGCACCTGACTGCTGAATGACATCGCTAAGACCGTCTTCTGCCCAGGCAGCAGGGGCTTGGCTAATTGTACCTCTAATATGGTCCCTTCCATACTGTATGTGGTCTTCATCCCATCTTGGGTGAGTGAGCTCACCTTGTGATAGCCTATTTCAGAATCCTCTAATGCATAGATCCTACTGCTGACGCGGCCATCTGGATCAGGTATCGTCCTTGATCTGACATCCATCATACTGTTAGGCTGAAAAGCATTGAAGTATAAATGGTAGAATACCTGAGTGAGCGTATCAGGCGAATTATTATAATAGGTGATCACCTGGTCTCCTTGAAACTGATGCTGACTGACGTCGAAGTCAATGTCCATGTCATACTCAGCTCTTTGTTGCCATCGGTCGGCAGACTGAGATGTGCATAAGTGACTGATGATAAGGAAGCAGCTAATCGTGAAAATTCTCATTATGTGCATATTATTTAAGCCCTTAAAGTTAGGCGATTTGATTCACTTTATCATCTTAATTCGTCTAGCAAATCCGATGATGTGTTATCTGGCTGATGTCCAAGCAGAAACTACTTCGTCGCCTTGAGGTTAATCCAGTGACCTTGCTGCCACACGATATCTATTTTTGAAAATCCAGCTTGCTGGAGCCATACAGACACATCTTGCAGATTGTCTGGAGAATCAAATGCGTCATAGTGCTCTGAGAGCCAAGCCCACTTCTCGCCTGTGGCATCATGACTCAGGGTGTGAGACTTCCACTCTTCGAGGAGAGCTGGATGATCTTCATCGCTTTTACTGATGAATAGATCTGACATGACTAAGCAGCCACCGGACTGCAGACTCTGATGTATCTTCTGGTAGAGCTGCTGCTTTTCATCGGCATGACAGTGATGCAAGCTAAAACCAGCGACGACCAGATCATAGCTGCTTTCAGGAAACGCGTAGTCGCTAAAATATGACTGCACATAGTCCACTTGATATTGAGCGAATCGCTTTCTGCAGATATCCAGCATTTCTTTGGATGCATCGAGCAGCGTGTAGTGAGCGTCTGCATATCTAGTGAGCAGCAGGTCCGTCACGATCCCATTGCCACAGCCGACATCTAAGACACTGTCGATATGCCTGTCAGCAGGGACAGCCTGCAAAAATGCCGAGAGCAGTGCTTCGTAGTGAGGCACGACTGTGATCATATCCTCGCGATAATTCTTAGAGAAGGCATCGAATTCTTCAGCAATATTACTTTTGATTAAGCTCATCTGCGGTAACTTTTGGATTTATTATGTCTGCAGCACTTTTTTGCGGCATTGATTGCAGCTGCTTCTGATAGTTCTTTTCGATTAAAGTTTTTAGCCCATCATATTGCTCTTTAGAGTTTTTGTCGATGTTCTGCCGAAATAATTGCAAAAGGGAATTCGTCCAAAAGACTTTGCCCTTATATTGATTCAGGACTTTAATGATTGTCGCTGTATCAGCTGCAGCCTCGAATTCGATGTTTGTGTGACCTGTCAGGTGCTCACTGTCAAAATCAAAGGCGTACGATTCGTATTCTTCTATATTGGTAATCTTTTGATTCATAATTGAGCCTTCTTCATTGATCGAAGATAGCTTGATCTGATATTCAGCTCCAATTTCACCATCGGCTCCTGACACCAGCTCTATTTCTTGCAGTCCAGGCATCCACTTATGCATGAGCTCCTTATCTAGGTACTGCTCCCATACGAACTCTCTGGGAGCATCGACAGTCACTTCATCCTCACCACGCTGTCCCGGAGAGAGCAGACCGACCAAGACAAATAAGATGATGATCGCTATAACGACTAATATGAACCACAATACCGATTTCATAGACATATGATTAGACATTAAAATTAGGCTTTTACCAGCTTACCAGACCTATGAAACCCTGTTTTAATGAGCTCAAAGCTGCCTCAGCCATGAGAATAGACAGGTCTTACTGTGTCTCATCATTATAATATGCACGATGATTCATGCTTTATCAGCTCCAGTTATGGATTCCTTTTGATTTCAGCTGTTCATAGATAATATCAAGTCAATCATCCAAAACCATTAGCACTATACCTGATTAATTGTACCTTTGCGGCGCATTTCGCAGAGCTATATGGATAAAAATCAATTTATTGGATTCGGCCTTATTTTGGCAATCATTGTTGGGTGGTCAGTACTGACGGCTCCCTCAAAAGAAGAGTTAGAGCGACAAAAATTTCTTAAGGATTCGATCGCTCAGGTTAATCTAGCTACAGAAGAGGGGCCTGCCTCGGGTGAGGTCGATATCAAGGGCATAGAGCCCACGACTGCCGCCGATGACAGCCTCCGCATGAGTCAGTTAGCAGCATCATATGGAGACTTCGCATCGAGTACCATGGGTGAAGAGACATCCTACACACTCAGTAATGAACTCATCAGCATAGACTTCTCTAACAAAGGTGGCTTCATCAAAGAAGCGTCTCTGAAAGAACATAAAAAAATACTGCAGGACAAAGACTATAACAAGACAGAGGTCAACCTAAGACTACTGGAAGACGAACGCAATAAACTAGAATACATCCTCCCCATCAATGGTAAATCCATCAGTACAGCTGATCTATTCTATCAGGCAAAAACCACGGGGAATAAACTCAGTCTGAAAGCTAATGCTGGTAACGGCTATATAGAGCATGTCTATGAGTTGATACCGGATTCTTACAAACTTGACTACCAGCTGAATATCGTCGGTCTCCAAAACAGCATCGATCGATCATCAGATGTCATCACGATGAACTGGGTGAACTACCTGGACAAACTGGAGATCAATGAAACCTTTGAAAAATTCTACACCACCACATATTATAAAGAAATTGATGAAGACTCGGATTACTGCAGCTGTAGAGGTGATGATGAAGAAGAGCTAGAAGATGAATCCATTAAGTGGGTGTCTGGTGTCAATCAATTCTTCAACTCCTCGATCATTGCCAAAGATCAGCCTTTCGTCGGTGCTGAGTTCAAGATCAAGATGATGGATGAGAAGGCAGATGACTTAAAAAAATTAGAATCTAAGCTCGGCATACCATACGGGCACAGTGCTGACGAATCATTCGCTATGCAGCTATACATCGGCCCCAATGACTTTGACCGACTGAAGGCCATGGATATAGAGCTGGAGCAGATCATCCCCTATGGACGAAGTGTCTTCGGCACGATCAATCGGTATGTGATTCGTCCATTCTTTAATTGGCTGGCACAGTTTTTCTCAGCTAAAGGGGTCGTCATCATCGTATTGATTTTCATCATTAAGATGCTGCTCTATCCACTGAACTACAAGATGCTGCATTCTCAGGCGAAGATGGGGGCGCTCAAGCCGGACATCGCCAAGATGACTGCTAAGTATAAGGATGAGCCACAGAAAAAACAGGTGGAAACTATGAAGCTGTACCGAGAGTATGGCGTGAGTCCACTGGGAGGATGTCTGCCTATGGTCTTGCAGATGCCAGTGTTCTACGCCCTTTTTCGATTCTTTCCAGCAGACATCACCTTTAGACAAGTGCCTTTCTTATGGGCCGATGACCTGTCTTCTTATGACGTCTTCATGAGACTGCCTTTTGAAATCCCTATGGCTGGAAGCCACATCAGCTTATTCACCATCCTATGGGCGATCACGCAGGTCATCTACACCTATTATAATACGAAGCACATGGATATGTCAGCTAACCCTGCTATGAAGTACGTCCAGTATTTCATGCCCATCATGTTCTTAGTGTTCTTCAATAATTATGCTTCAGGATTGACCTGCTACATGTTTTTTAGCACGCTATTCACCATACTTCAGACGGTGATCACGAAAAAATTCGTCTTCAACGAAGAAAAAATCCTGGCTGAACTAAATAAGGAAAAGGCCAAACCGAAGAAAAAATCAGGTTTCTCTGCAAGATTAGAGGAAGCTATGAAACAGCAGCAGAAAGTGGCCAAAGATCAAAAATCTAAGAAAAAGAAATAAGCACCCGCTATGACAATCATCGCCCACGGGCAGATCACCGAAGGACGTAGCTAATGGAGAATCCATCTCAGTACCAACGGACTGTCGGAGTCATCGGTGCCGGAAAGTTTGGCACCACTGTAGCCAAGCTCATCAGCCAAAAAGCTAAGGTGCTGCTGTACACTCGACAGTCAGATACAGCAGCTCATATCAATCAGACCCGGACTCATAAGGGCGTGTCACTGCCAGAAAACATTCAGGTGATCTCGGACCTAGACAGGCTGACTAAAGAATGCTTACTCCTGCTCCCCATCGTACCATCGGCAAAATTCAGATCAATGATGCGCGATCTATCTCCTTACCTCACGCCGGAGCACATCATGATACATGGGACCAAAGGCCTGGATGTAGACCGAGATGGCCAAGGATTAGATTATGACAATATAGGTCCAGAAGACGTGATGACAATGAGCGAAGTGATCATAGATGAGAGCTCTGTGGTCCGTGTGGGCTGTCTCTCTGGTCCCAATATAGCCGATGAAATCATCATGGGCCAGCCCACTGCCACCGTGGTAGCGAGCGAATTTGATGAGGTGATAGAGCTGGGCAGGCAGGTGTTAGACAGTCATTCTTTCTTTGTTTTTGGTAGCAAGGGGCTGAAGGGAGCTGAGCTAGCCGGCGCTTTTAAGAATTACATTGCGGTCGGTTCTGGATTACTGGCCGGTCATGGATATGGTAAAAACATCCAGTCGCTGCTTCTGACCAGAGGGCTGAGAGAAATGATCCACATCTCCCAGTTATTGGGTTCGGATGTGAAGTCTTTTCTGGGCACAGCTGGTATAGGTGATCTCTTTGCTACGGCTACAAGTCAGGACAGTCGGAACTACAGCTTCGGATACCGAATGGGCTCAGGCCAGACATTTGCAGAAGCCATGCAGGGTGTGGATGAGGTCGCAGAAGGGGTCCGGACACTCGCTATAGCCAATCAGTTATCTCAAAAGACGGAAGCGACGACACCGATCACACAGATGATCTACCGCGTGGTTTTTAAAGGGCTAAGCATCGAGAAAGCGATGAATATGATCATGAGATACCCCTTCTCACCAGATATAGATTACTTATAGTACACAAAGAATTAGCATATTATTCTTAAACAACTATATAATTAAGATACGGTATCGGTTAAAATGTTTAATTTTGCGCAAATTTTGAATTAACTCCAATGAGTAGAAGGAAAAATACAAAACAGGACGAAACACTCGTAGACCTGGTAGAAGCTAAAGAATCAGCACAAGGATTTTTAGAGAAAAATCAATTTTTAGTATTAGGATCTGTGGTCGGTATTTTACTGATCATCGGTGGCATACTAGCCTACTCTCTGCTCTATAAAGCACCGAGAGAGAAGAAGGCAGCCTCCGCTATGTACAAAGCTGAAGAACAGTTCAAAAGAGATTCTTTCGCACTGGCATTAGAAAATCCGGGTGGAGGATTTGATGGCTTTCTTGATGTCATTGATAACTATAACGGTACCAAAGCCGCTAATCTGGCTAAATACTATGCAGGTATATCCTATCTGAACTTAGGTATGTATGACGCGTCTATAGAATACCTCAATAACTACAAGCCCTCAGGAGAAGTCTTACCAATCACCAAATACGGTGCATTAGCAGATGCACACTCTGAGAAAAGCGAATTTGAAAAGGCCATCAGTATGTATGAGAAAGCTGTCAAAACCAAGACTAATGATCTACTCACTCCATACTACCTCAATAAATTAGGCCTGCTACAGCAGAAACAAGGCAATACCGAAGCAGCCCAAAAAGCATTCATGAGACTGAAGGAAGAATTCCCTGATTCTAATGAAGGACAGATGGTGGATAAGTACCTTAATAGCTAAGCACCACCCTATCCGAAAAATATATGTCTTCAAAAGACCAAAATCTATCTTCCCATAAGAAGTCAGACCTCAACATATCTGATAAGAAAGTAGGCATCGTCACATCTAAGTGGAATGACGACATCACTGGATCATTAGAGCAAGCATGTATTAATACACTTAAGGAGCATGACCTCCAGGATGATAACCTGCATCTACTCAAGGTCCCTGGCTCATTCGAATTACCCTACGGTGCAAAATTCTTATTAGGTAAATATAAGCTGGACGCCGTCGTATGCATAGGTTGCGTCATTAAAGGAGAGACACAGCACGATGAATACATCAATCAGGCTGTCGCCTCAGGCATTATGAATCTATCTCTGATGAGTGGCAAGCCAGTCATCTTCGGCGTGCTCACGCCAAATACCAAAGAGCAGGCTGAAGATAGAGCTGGCGGCAAATATGGTAATAAAGGAGACGAAGCAGCCATGACCGCCATCGAGATGATGTGTCTGTCACAACATCCTGACCTTCAAGAAAAGAAAATCGGCTTCTAAGAGTTCCGTGCATTTAGACTGCACGATGGCCAGTATGTTTGTATCAAAATTAATTGATATGAGACACACAGCCACGACACCCACTACCATGCCTTCATGCGCATGTCCATCCTGCGCATCACAACAAGAAGTCATTGAAATATTTTACGGCATCCCTACTTTAGATACTTTTCTATCAGCTAAGCAAGGTAGCCTCGCGATTGGCGGATCTGATCTATGGCCTTATCGCTATAGCCACGTCTGCAAGTCATGCATCATAGAGTTCGATCTAAACGGTAATCAGCAAGTCTGGCAAAATCCATTCGCTGCCGTAGAGAATGAAGCAAATATTGCGGCATAATCTACAAGAACACTACTTAATACTACAGAATAGCTACAATATTTAACATTTGACCTACAAAATTTCGACAAAAATAACATAGATTTGCAGTACCCAGCACGGATCGTACTTAAGATGCATACCAAATCTAATTGTCCGGTGATACCTCTTCTTGCGCATTCTGCTATTATGTCTTGCTGAATACCCTCTTCTATTGAACTATACTAATCTGCTAATTAGCAGATTAGGGCGTCGTTATTATTATTTTCAGTATTAACACATTTACCATTAACATTTTAACAATTACACAATGAAACTAAATGCACTCGTAACTGCTTTTATTTTACTCGTGTCCTTGCTTGGTGTCCATTCTTACGGCCAGTCATGTTCCACTCCGGACTTGACTCCCATAAATGGCAGCACCAACGGACTAGTAGACTTTAATGCAGAAAATTTCATGATTGGTGATGCAACCATAACAGGTACCCGACTGTTTGGTGGCGCTGCTAGTATTGATGAAGACATCATCAATAATAGCCAAACCAATGGAGTTATCGGGCTGAGACAAGGAGTTAAGAATTCTAATAATTCTAACGACTTCATGCTCAATCGCTATAATTTTGACAAGGATGTCTGTCCGTTAGAAATGACAATATGGGACATTGACCGAACTGATGAAATGATTATTGAGGCGTTTAATAACGGTGCTCCAGTATCATACACTGTGACTACCTTAGGAGCCAACGTGAGTCAGAATAATAATGTTTTCACCTCTATTGTAGACCAGCAAGTGAGTGGCGATCCCGCACATGCCATAGTCATTACATTCAATGACTGTATTGATCAAGCAGAATTTACCTTCTATAATTTCGATGGCGGTAATAATGCTGGTGGATCATATACGACCACTTGGGGCGAAGGATGTACGCCTCCAGACAAAGACAATGATGGCGTAGCAGATGCTGATGATAAAGATGCTGATAATGATGGCATTCTGAATATAGATGAAGGACTCGTGTTCAACAATGACAACTGTAGCACTCCAGATCTTACTTCAGTTAATAACAGCACAAATGGTATAGCTGACTTTAATGCAGCTAATATAATGGCTGGAGATGCAATCATCACTGCAAGCCGTGTCTTTAATGGCGGAGCAACTACTGATGAAGATGTCATAAATGCAAGCCAGACAACTGGAGATATCGGACTAAGACAAGGTCTTTTAAATTCGAATTCTCCTGGTGAGAATATGGTAACAACTTATACATTCGACCAACCAGTCTGCAATCTAATATTACCAATTTGGGATATTGATAGAACAGATGAATTAGTCGTTTCAGGTATCAGTAATGGTAACCCAGTCACATTCACCGCTACCACAGGTGCTAATGTCGCTCAGAGTGGAAATATATTTTCTTCTACTGCCAATGTAAATGTTAGTGGCAATCCAGCACACATGATCGAAGTCACTTTCAATGGTTGTATAGACCAAATTGAACTTACCTTTTACAACAATAACCTTACATCTGGTAATGGTGGATCTTATACATTAGTATGGGGAGAAGGCTGTACAGCTGGAAGCATTGCTTCTTGCACAGATACAGATGGCGATGGTATTTGTGATTACTTAGATTTAGATTCTGACAATGATGGTATCCCAGATGCAATAGAAGCATGTTGTGATATTAACTTGACTTTAGAAGACTGTCGATTAGATAATAATGGTGACGGTAACTATGTGATCGTCAATGGTGAAAACTGTGGCGTACTACAAGGACTTTGTGCTACTGCCCCTGTAGATACAGATATGGATGGCACCCCTGACTTTAGAGATTTAGATAGTGATGGTGATGGATGTGCAGATGCTATCGAAGCTGGTATAGCACCAGCTAATGCTAATGTAAGCGTAGATACATATGTGAATGCACCAGTGGATGCAGAGTGTGGCTTAGTCTTATTGGCAAATGCTCCTACTTGTGAAACTCCTGCTGATAAAGCTTGGACCATATCATCTGACATAGACGCATGTGCTGCTCCCAGCATAGAAATTGTAAAGAGAGCTGTAGATGGCTCTGATACTCAGAATGTCTCATTCGGCGGTACTGCAACATTTGAAATCGTCGTAACCAATACCGGTAACGTAGATCTAAATAATGTAGCAGTTAGTGATCCATTGTCTACATCATGTAACAATACCATCGGGACCATGACTCCTGGACAAGTCGTAACATACACATGTACAGCGACTAATGTGACAGCAGACTTTACGAATGTGGCTGATGTCACTGGCGATCCAGCAAGTGGTGGACCTGCAGTTACGGATACTGATCCGACTGATGTCGTAGTCGACATTGTACCCGGAATAAAAATTACTAAGAGTGCTATTGATGGTTCAGATACACAAGACGTTATTCAAGGTGGTGATGCTACCTATAAGATCATTGTAGAGAATACAGGAAACATCGATCTCAATAATGTCACTGTAAGTGACCCACAAGCTCCTATTTGTGATGCTACAATTGGCACTTTAGCAGCTGGTGATATGTTTATGTACGAATGTACTTTGACTAATGTTACTGCCAGTTTTACTAATACGGCTTCTGTCACAGGTAATCCTGCTGATGGTAGTCCGCAATTAAATGATAGTGATCCTTCAGATGTCGTTGTACTTGTACCAAGTATCGCAATTGATAAAACTGCAGCTGACGGTACAGATGTACAGTATGTACTTTCTGGAAACACAGCTACATTCAATATCACAGTAACCAATGATGGTGACGTAGTCCTTAATAATGTGACTGTCACTGACCCTCAGGCTCCACTATGTGATAACACCATAGGAACATTGAATCCAGGTCAATCCACATCTTATCAGTGTACGATAGATAACGTGATGGCGGACTTTACAAATGTCGCTGACGTCACTGGTGATCCAGTAGGTGGTGGACCAGCTGTCACTGCTACAGATCCTACTGAAGTGATTGTACCATGCATCAGCTTAGAGAAAGGTTCTTCTCTGGACTTAGGTGTTGATGGAGTAGCCTCTATGGGTGATATCATTACCTATTCTTATACGGTAACTAATTGTGGAAATGCGACATTAACTAATGTAGACATTACAGAAGTACAAGCATTATTTACAGGTACAGGCAATTTGCCAAATCCTTCAGCCGTAAATCCTTCTACGCTGGCCCCTGGTAATAGTGGTACAGCTATAGCTACATACGCGATTACTCAAGCTGACATTAACGCTGGCTTCGTAGACAATCAAGCATCTGTCGTAGGTGACGATCCTGCTGGACAAGCTGTAGAAGATGATTCGGATACATCTAATCCTGCTGACACGAATGAAACAGGTGGACCAGATGATCCTACGAATACACCAATAGATAATGAAGCAAATATCTCAATCGTCAAAAGCGCAACTGATGGTTCAGACATACAGTATGTCTTAGAAGGCAATACAGCTACCTTCGAAATCACAGTGACGAATACAGGAAGCATTACCCTTGACAACATAACAGTGACTGACCCATTATCACCTAATTGTGATAATAGCATAATCGGTACCTTGAATCCGGGTCAATCTTCAACATATACTTGTACGATTGCCAATGTAACAGCTGACTTTACGAATGTAGCTTTAGTGACAGGTGACCCTGTAGACGGAAGTGCAGCTGTGACGGATATGGATCCAACTGAAATTAAGGTTCCATGTATATCTCTGACTAAATCATCTGTATTGGATCTAGGTCCTGACCAAGTCGCTTCTGCAGGTGACGTAATAACTTACACATACGAAGCACTGAACTGCGGAGATGTCATCCTGACTGATGTGGCTGTTGCCGAGACAATGGCACAATTCACAGGTACAGGTGCGCTACCAGTACCTTCTGCTGTGTCACCTACCACCCTGAATCCAGGAGGGATAGGTATAGCCACGGCGACATATATGATTACTCCGGCAGATATAGCAGCTGGCTTTGTAGATAATCAAGCGACTGTCACTGGAGAAGATCCAGCTGGACAAATCGTAGAAGATGATTCTGATACTTCTAATCCTGCTGACGTAAATCAGACTCCAGGAACAGATGATCCGACCAATACACCTATCGAACAACCAGCCAAGATCTCTGGTACTGTACTGGAAGATACTAATGGTGATGGTGTCGGTGATACGCCTATTGTGGGCGCAGTCATCGTAGTCGTTGATGGAGCTGGGGTATCTCAGACTATCATGACTGACGCTACTGGAATGTACATGTTCACAGTCGCGCCTGGTCCATATACTGTCACTGAGACAGATCCTGCTGGATTCGACTCTGTATCTGATGTTGATGGAGCTAATGACAATGTTGTCACAGGGACTGTTGCTCCAGGTGGCAATGTACCAATGAATGATTTTGTAGATGAGCAACCAGCAACGGTCTCTGGTACTGTCTTAGAAGATATTGATAATGATGACGATGGAGAAGATCCTATACCAGGAGTACTTATCACAATTAATGACTCTTCAGGTAATACTCAGACGGCTTTGACAGATGCTATGGGTAACTATAGTTTCACTGTCACACCTGGTCCATTCACAATTACTGAAGGTGACCTATCAGGTTACACTTCTGTAAATGATGTGGAAGGTTCGCCGACTGATAATACCATCATGGGTACTGTTGCTCCAGGTGGTAATGAGCCAGACCAAGACTTCGTAGATGAAAGACCGACTGTTGTTTCTGGTAATGTATCTGAGGATACTAATAATGATGACGCAGGTGAGGTAGACTTATCTGGTGTTCTTATCACTATCGTTGATGGTGCGGGTGTCACGCAGACTGCTCTTACTGATGCTATGGGTAACTATAGTTTCGAAGTAGCACCTGGTGCTTATACCATTACTGAGACTGATCTTGCAGGATATACTTCTGTAGATGACGTTCAAGGTGCGCCGACTGATAATATCATTATGGATACTGTACCATTAGGTGGTAACATGCCAAACCAAGACTTCGTAGATGAAAGACCGACTGTCGTCTCTGGTAATGTATCTCAGGATTTAGATAATGATGACATTGGCGATATCGGTATCGGAAATGTAGTGATTACCATCGTAGATGGTGCTGGTGTGACACAGACTGCTCTTACTGATGCTATGGGTAACTATAGCTTCGTAGTAGCTCCTGGTGCTTACACTATTACTGAGGCTGATCTTGCAGGATATACTTCTGTAACTGATATTGATGGTCCTAATGATAACATGATCATGGGTACTGTACCTCTAGGTGGTAATATGCCTAATCAAGACTTCGTGGACGAAAGACCTGCGACTGTCTCTGGTAATGTATCTGAAGACATTGACAATGATGGCGCAGGAGAAGTTAATATCCCTGGTGTTGTCATCAGTATCGTAGATGGTTCTGGAGCTATGCAGACCACGACTACTGATGTGAATGGTAATTACGAATTTGAAGTTGCTCCTGGTTCATTTACTATCACTGAGATCCAGCCAGCTGGATTCAGCACGGTGAGTGATGTGGAGGGAAGCCCTACAGATGATATGATCACTGGTAGCGTAGCCATCGGTGGAAACGTGCCAAATCAAGACTTCGTAGAAGAGAGACCTGCTATCGTATCAGGTACAGTAGAAGAAGATACGGACGGAGATGGTGCACCAGACCAGCCTATCGCTGGAGCGGTGATCACATTGACTGATGCTAATGGTATCACAGTGACTACGGCTACTGATATGAATGGGGACTATGCATTCCTCGTGTCACCAGGTGTCTACACTATCACGGAGACTGATCCAGCTGGATATAACTCTGTATCTGATGTAGATGGCCCGAATGATAATACGATCAATAATGTAACAGTACCTCCTGCAGGAAATGTACCGGATCAAGATTTTGTAGATATCCTACCTAATCCTTCGATCGTGATCGACAAGAGAGCGACTGATGGCACTGATAGCCAGGATGTCGTCTCTGGAGGAACAGCACAGTTTGACATTACAGTCACCAATAATGGAAATATTCCATTGACTAATATCTCTGTGACAGATCCAGAAGCTGGAGCGTGTAATATTTCAATTGCACAAATACTCCCTGGAGGATCATTCAACTATACATGTAGTGATCCTGGTGTAACTGCTGACTATATCAATATAGCTATGGTCACAGCGACGCCGACTAATGGAGATCCACAAGTATCTGATGATGACCCGACCACCATCAATGTATTGAATCCTGGTATCGATATCGTCAAAAGAGCTTTGGATGGTACTGATAGCCAGACTATCAACCCTGGTGATCCTGCAGAATTCGAGATCATCGTGACTAACACTGGAAGTTCGACCCTAACTAACGTTACTGTATCAGATGCATTAGCACCTGCTTGTAACAATAACTTAGGTACGATGATAGCTGGTCAGGTTATCACCTATGTTTGTACTGATAATAATGTATCAGCTAGCTATACCAATACTGCGGTAGTAGTAGCAACGCCTCAAGGTGGAGGTGCACAGGTCACTGATAATGATCCGACTGAGATTGTCTTATGTCCTGCTCTTACTGCTGGTAATTTCTTACCTGGTAGTTTAGGTGGATGTATCGTCCCAGGTGGAAGTGTTACTAGATCATTTACGCCTGATGGCACAGCTGTCGTCCCTGCTGGCTACGAGATCGTATATGTATTAACATCGGGTACCGGATTAGTACTGGAAGCCATCGATGCGACTGACGCTACAAGAGCGACATTTGCATTCAGCTCAGCTGGTGACTACACCATACATTCATTAGTCTATGATCCGAATACACTTGATTTATCAGGTGTACAGCTTGGTACCACTACGGCTACTGAAGTATTAGCACTGATCGATGATAGTGGTGCATGTGCAGACCTACTGGTAGCTGGATTAGGGCTATCATTATCAGAGTGCTGCTTAGCGCAGGCTGGCGCTATGAATTCTGCTACGACAAATGGCTGTATAGATGCATCTTCTGGAGTATTAGTGTCTGCTAACTCTGTAAGTGCTAATGTACCAGCTGGATTCGTACAGGAGTTCTTGCTGACATCTGCAGGATTCGTACTGGAAGCTCGAAGTACCAGTCCTAACTTTGTGATCAATACACCTGGTGCTTACATCATACATTCTATCGTGTATAATCCAGCAACATTTGACTTAGCTCAGTTTACTGTAGGTACATCGACGGCATTCAATATCAGATCAGCGTATAGAGCTCAAGGAGTCTGTGCCAGTATCGATATCGTCGGAGCTCAGTTAGAAGTACAAAGCTGCTGTGTGGACTTCCTCGATATACCTGATGTACCTGTAGCTCCAGGTAGATATGAAGCTGGCATCGAGATTACTTCTACTGGATTAGTGAATCAATCAGTGACAGACTATACAGCTGGCACATGCATTGAGTTAAATCCTGGATTTGAAGTTGTCCAAGGTGCTGAGTTCCATGCGTTCATCGAAGGATGTTCTAATGGAAATCTGAGGGTATTCGAACAAGAAAAGAAATAGCCTCTCGTATATAATTTAAAATCTCTGTTGAAGGGCCCAGTATTTACTTACTGGGCCCTTTTTTTATGTTGTTCACCATCGCGAAGTTTTCCTGATAATCTCTCTACCTAAAATGTCTCTATTATTTTCTTCAAATCATTTCTCCGATTATTATCTTTACTCAGGAAAGTGATAAGTCATTTATGAAGTCATGATGGGATAACTAAGACACCCAAATGGATATTTAAAATAGTTGGCCTGAATAACTAAACCATCCAAGTGGATAATTAACCTTAGTTCTTACTGACAGACTTCAGTTTCTAAATTTTAAACTCATGAGAATATTCTTAATCTTACTAAGCACTTCTTTCCTGCTGAGCGCTTGCCAGCAATCGACAGACTCTGGCCAAACGAATAGCTCGCTTAATCTAAGTGGATTCACCGAGATGAAGATCCCTAACTCAGATGCTGCCATTATCACTAAGAAGGATGGTTCGGGCAAGATGATCGAGCAAGGCATCGTCAGAAATGGCCAGAAGGACGGACCCTGGACCATATTCCATGAGAACGAGAGTATCAAGTCGCTGACCACCTACATCAATGGAGGACTGAATGGCGCTCACTTAGAATTCAATAATCGGGGTCAGTTAGAAAAAAGAGTGGAATACCTGGATAATCAATACCACGGTCTCTATGGAGAATATAAATATGGCAGACCCCTGAAAGAAATCACATACAACCAAGGGACCCAAGATGGACCATTCAGAGTCTGGAGTGATATGGGCAAGCTGACCCAAAGTGGCCATAATAAGAATGGTAAGCTGGATGGCGCGTTAGAATACTTCGATGATGAAGAAAATCTGATCATGTCCTATATCTACAAGGATGGAGAAGTCGTCAGCGGTGGCCTTGTCGAAAAAGACGAATAATCAAATATTTAAAGCTAATTTGACATCTAAGTAGTGTAAATCATTGTATTACAGATTATAAATATTTATATGTATAAATAATATTAATATATTTGAGTAGACTATAAATGTATTATATGACTACTCTGGCTTTTGACTCCTTATTCTCTATCGATACAGATGCACACGCCGACCAGCAAAAACGATACATCGAATATGAATCCTGCCTGATCAGCTATGTCGAATACGTCATCAGACAGAATCTACTCCAGGATAAATCTACACTCATCTCCGTATCGGATGCATCCTCTATCCCCCAGCTGATTCAACAGCTGCAACGCTATAAAAACTATCTATTAGATCTAAGCCAGACTGCCCAGATCGACGAACTACAGATCTCTAAGCTCAGGATCAGGATGAACCATCAGCACAGCCCCCTCGACCCTATATCATATCAGCAAGAACAAAAAGAACTGCAGCAGATCCGAGCAGAAGCTAAGAGTCACTATCAATCACTCTATTCATCAGACTTCGGTACTGATCGACTGATTCACCTGATCCAGCGACAGCACTATGCCAATCGCACATTAGCGATCAATGAGCTGGAATTTTCACTGCAAAATCTGAACCTAAGCTTTGAGGTAGACGAATTAGACCATTACTTAAAGATGATCAAACGAGCAGCCGAGCTGTACAAACCCATCTTTAATCTGATCGGACATCAAGACCTGATCACAATAAGTCCAGACACGGACCATCAAGACACAGGAGAAAACCTGACAGCCATCCATCAACAGGGTAAAGCCCTACTCTATCAGCTCAATGATCGGCTGGCCAAATATCAAAAGCAGCAAAATACCAGACTGAACGACCTACTCAGTCACCACCAAGAACTGAAGCAATCATTAGATAATCTGCAGGAAAAATTCGCACTGCTGCAGGCGGGCGCTGCCGACTCAGACAGCTATAGCCTGCTCGGCATATCTACGAGCTTCAAAAAGAAAAATACGCTGTCAAAAGCCCATCAGATCATCGGTGTAGAATTTGAGGCATGGAGAGACCGCTTCGCCAGCTTACTACCTGATCTATTCTCAGTCTTCGCACAAGCAGAAGAAAGCACCCTGACCGCCAATCTTAAAATCGCAGAAAGATTCATCAGCTCCGAGCTGGCTAAGCTAAATGACCATCGAGACGCTGCAAGCTACCTGAATGTAGAGCAGCTGAACATCCATAACTGTGATGACACCATCAAAGACATCTGCAGTGATATAGCTAACTACGTGACAGAGCTAAATCACTCTAATCTTATCAGTAAGCCGCTGTGTGACAACTCATTCAACATACTCAATAAAAAAGAATATCTCTCTACCCTCTTACAGTCTATAGCCTACTGCATCCAGCTCTGTCGGGAGTATCCTGATGTATTCACCTGGGAAAGCTATCTATCTAATCTCAGCGCCTCCGAATCACAAATGATCCAAGCGCTGATCTCTGAGATAGATGATCAGCAGACCTGGCAAGCTGCCTTCAAAAAATACTACATCAAACGATTTTTAGAAAAACAGCTCATCAACAGCAGCCGCCTATCAGAAAGCTACGCCTCACTGTACAAGTATAGAATCAGCGATCAAAGCAAATATCAAAATGATGCCATCGACTCTATTCAGAGACAAGCATTTGACCAGGTGATGGAGAAGATCAAATCAGTAGACCAAAATCTGTACAAAGCACTCTTTAAAAAGAAGTATGATGATTCGGAGATTGGCATTCATAATCTATCCAGCGTAGTGAATGTCCACGAATTATTCCCCATTGTATTCGTCAGTAAAAACCAGCTGCATGATCAGGTATTCTCAGGTATATCCTGGGACAGCTTCATCCACATAGACACTGATAAATTCGAAAAGCAGAAAGACATCAGCCCCATAGATGCGCAGCAGCACATCAAAATCAAGCACCCCATAGATCATTATGCGCTAAGTCAGAACAAGATGATCAATCCTAAAGAAATCTTGAGCATAGATACAAAAGAATACATCACACACCCCGCAATCAGAACTGATGAAGACCTGCTCAAGTTCGCCCGCAGTCTGTCATCTAAGCTAGAGCAGTTCAAAGAGAGAATCACCATATTCCAAGTCCAGGATCGATTCTACATCAGCTTCTTGGATAAAGATCATGCTGCTCGCATGAAGTCAGTCTATATAGATTATAACATCAAGGAATTTTTAATTGACTTTGATCTAAACTATTCGCTCAGTGATATCTTTCTGAATGATCCCGACCAGATCAGCTACATCACGCAGGATCATCTGATCGATCCGTATGACTGCGATCATCTGGAGTACCAGTATTACCTTATCAGCTTAATGCAGCGAGCTGGATATCAGCACGAGAATATCTCCATCGAAGAACTATTCGTCAAAGGAGATCTCGCTTACCATATCATGAAGATAGCTGAGCAGGCTGATGCACGAGCAGTGCCCGAAGCAGAGCACGCTGTAGCAAGATAAGTGCTGATGCTAATAGATCTATCATTAAATCAATATAAAGAACAGCTAAAGCTACGACGTCAGGCTGGTCATACAGAAGTATTGGACACTGTCAGAAGAAAATTCGTCATCTTATCACCAGAAGAGTATGTCCGTCAGCTCATGATCCACTACCTGACCCACTCTAATGGCTACAGCCTCAACAGAATACAGGTAGAAAGAGAAATCTTCGTAAATCAGAAGTCTCTGAGATTTGATTTAGTGGTGCTAGACAGCGAGCTCTCACCTCATATCCTGATCGAATGCAAGAGTCATAATGAACAAATCAGCGACGCTACATTCAGTCAGGTATCCCTGTATAATCAGTCACTTCAAGCCAAGTATCTGGTCATCACCAACGGCATCCAGAGCTACTGTGCGTACATCGACTACGACCAAAGAGCGTATCGCCTGATAGATCACAT
>CALFUK010000079.1 GCA_937929945.1 uncultured Saprospiraceae bacterium | reverse complement strand
ACCAGGATCACCTTGTAGACCTTGAGGACCTTCTGGGCCTGCAGCACCTGTAGCTCCTGTCTCACCCTGTGGGCCTTCTGGTCCCTCATCACCCTGTGGACCCGCATCTCCTTGTGGACCTTGAGGACCTGCTGGACCTATATCACCTGTCTCCCCTTGAGGGCCTTCTGGTCCCTCATCACCCTGTGGACCAGGATCACCTTGTGGACCTTGTGGCCCAACAGAACCTGTGGCACCTGTGGCACCAGTGGCACCTGTAGCACCCGTTTCTCCTTGAGCACCCATCAAATTAATACTAGTCAAGTCATAACTGGGATCCGAGAAAGTAAATGTAAATGTACCATCCGCATTATCAATAACGCCTGTGGGACAGGTAGCGCAGCTATTGTTAGTATGACACGGATCGCAGTTCATACCGCCGCAATCAACTCCTTCTTCGTCTCCATTTTGGATTCCATCTTGGCAGTAGGTGCAATATGTGCCGTCATCTATGGTAGCACCTGGGTCGTAAGATTCTGATGTGTTGTCCGTACAGCCATATATGTCTCCGCTGCATGGACTGCAATCTATGCCACCGCAGTCTATATCTTCTTCGTCCTCGTCTAAAATACCATTAGAGCAATGATCTCCATCATTATCTATGAAATCTATGTTCAATACATTTTCAAAACCTATTACTGCATTATTTCCTCCTGTAGCTGAGGAAATATAAATAGTAAGTGCCTCTTGTCCCTCAACAGCTGAATCATCAATTGTATAAAGTAGAAAGCATTGACTTTCCGATGATCCTGCACTAAAGGTTAGTCCGATTGGATAATTTAAATTATCATAGTCTTCTGATTCAACTGCAGAGCTAACAGGGTCTACTTCGATTTCAACATCAGTATCAAATTCAGCACTTGGATTAAAAATATCAATACATATTAAAACTGGAAGGCCTGCGTCATCTTCTGATACTGTAGATGGATTCGTATAAGAAAACTCTACGCGTGTATACGTATAGACACAAGTTCCGTCATCAGAAGTAGCACTAAAATCATAGTTATCTGCGATAGGGTCAGTACAGCCAAAAATATCAGTGAAATCACACGGATCGCAGTTCGTACCTCCGCAATCAACTCCTTCTTCGTCTCCATTTTGGATTCCATCTTGGCAGTAGGTACAATATGTGCCGTCATCTATGGTAGCACCCGGGTCGTACGATTCTGATGTGTTGTCCGTACAGCCATATATGACTCCGCTGCATGGACTACAATCTATGCCACCGCAGTCTATCCCTTCTTCATCAGCATCTTGTAAAGCATTATTACAATGGTCGCAGTTAGGCTCTACACTACAATCAGGATCATCACAGTCTATCAATCCATCTCCGTCATCATCCATACCGTTAAAACAATCCTCTGTGCCGGCGGAGCCCTCACCGTCGATAATGTTGAAATAAACATACCTATTATCATCATCAGCTACCGCCCCTGTTGGCCCAAACACATCACTTATATTGATGTTGATTGGCTCCATCGTATAATCATCTACTACTCCATCAGCGATAGCTGAGATTGTAAAGCATTGATCCGCACTACTGCCGGCAGGAAAGCTCAGTTCAAAATACTCCGAGTACATATCAGCTGTCACAGTCTGATCAGTAATGTCAAAATCTGAATCCGACATACCAGGAAATCCAAAATCTCCATCATAACTTATGCTGACCTGAGCAGTGGTAGGTGTAGCTGGATCGGGCCTGATGATACTCAGGCAGAATGATCTAAAGTCTCCCTCCTGCAAATCAGATTCATCACTTCCTGAACTAAACTGAACTACGGTATTGTCATTATCAACAATCTGAATTGACTCTGTAAAGCCCTCATATCCAGGCGACTCCTGAGCATTATTACCTCCAGAAATAGATAGAATGCTAAACTCAATGGATTCTGGCCCTTCTGCTTCTGTATCGTCAATGATTGTGACATCAAATGATTGCTGAGGTTCTGCAGGATCATCAAAGACTAAGGTGACCTGCGAAGCCGTGGGTAATGTGAAGTCGAGACCTTCTTCAGCAGAAGAGTAATTTACCACCTCTACCACTACTTCAGTGGGGACCATAGGATTAGGATTACTGACAGTAAGTGTTATCATGGCTGTGCCGATGTCCTCACTCACGGTCTGGCCCTGATAATCAAACATGACATAAGTTGGATCTGCGTCATTATCCTCTATCTGCACTGTTGAAAACTGATTTTCATAAGGTACATGAGTCATATCGGATAGCTGAATATTAAAATTTTCAAACCCTTCCGATAGAGCATCATCAATCACTGTGATGTCATAGCAAATGGTCGTGGGATCACCGGGAGCAAATGAGATCAAATATGGAAAACTAGTGATGGGTGACCCAGCAAGACTAAACTCAATATCGCTCTGATATTCTACTGGAAAATTTAGTTCTGCATCATACGTACTGGCTCCATCTCCATTATTCAGCGATACACATAGCTGATTGTTATTTGCTACACCTTCTGCCAAGTAAAAACCAGGATTATTATCAAACTCAATAAAAGGTTCATCCTCTAATAACTGCAGGCTCCAATATTCACCAATCTCCGCTATAGAAATATTAATGTCTTTGTTGCCTTCCAAATCGGAATCGTCCAGAGCATTTATAAAAAAACACTGATCGCTTCCGTCATTGATCGGAAAAGTAAGTGTAAAGTTAAAGCCCAACACAACACCAGATGGGTCTTCAACAGAAACATCATCAAAAGTCACAAAGATGTCATCAATGTAAACATTTAGGGTATTTTCAATCACAGGATCAGGCACATCAATCGACAAACAAATTTCTGCCACGCCTCCATTCTCCGAAAGTTCAGTGGGGTTATTAGGATTGAAAGTGATGCTTTGTCCATACAGATAGAAAGAAACAAGGCATAGGAAAGGTGTTAACATTATGCTTCTCATAGGGAAATTGAATTTTGGATTATTTAAAGTTTTGGAAGTTTTCTTATTTAATTATATGCAAGTTTAATTAATAAATTTATTCTGTGAAACCCCAATATTTAGGGGTACCCACCACTCAGTTCAAGCCGATCTCAGCTGCTTTGGCGCTAAGCTCAGGCATGTTCTTACAGTCGAGATTTTTATATAAAGCGCGCTTATGATCTTCTACGGTATATATAGAAATCCCAAGCTGCTTAGCGATATCTTTTCTGGTCGCACCTCTTTGAATGAGCTGCAAGACCTCACGCTGTCGATCTGATAAAGACTCTATTTTTTCCTGATTGATTTTATGGTTGATGTATTGCTGACATACCTTGAGTGTCTCTGGGGTATGAAGAATATCATCTAGACTGATGCCAATACAGGCTAACTTATCTGGGACACCCTCTGGCGTCAGCTCAAAGATGCCAGAGCTATAAATCACCCAAGAATAGGCTTCTGCACCTTGTTTTTTGATCCTGAATACACCTCCCCAGTTGACATCAGGGTTCTTCCTGATCTCTTCTGTTGGTACCAATACGGATTCATCAAAATCTGGAAGACGTGGCAGCAGAGAAGTAATCTGATCGCCTTGATCCATAATTTGAGCTGCAGTAAACCCCGTAATTCGCTCTACATGGTCATTATCCTTGACCCAACTGACCCGATAAGGCTCTATCTGCAGGAGATAAGCAGTCGCATTCATTGATTGAAAAAATCGTTTATAAAATTTTAGTTCATCAGCTTCAGTCATAGTTTTCCGACAATAGTTCTCTTGAATAGTGTCTGAATGGAGTAAAATGTAACCCTCTAAAATGTATTATTTTTGCTAAATCATATAGGCATAGCTGTACTCATAAAGATAGGATAGGACTAACAGGATGTTATTCTCCTGGACATCGATGATGAATTGACGTCGATTTAGCTGTACATTGCTAAACCAATTAAACACAAATATAACTTCCTGAACCATGAGCACTCTTTCCATCTATGGATATGCTTTTATTAGTGACTCCAGATCTGTATTATTCGTGAATGCCCCCATCTATGGGATGACAGTCACACGCTCTGGCCTACGACCTTCGCTACAATCAGACACCATGGATTCGATCGCCAGGCGAATCCATCAATGTAGAGAGACTCACATACAAGACTTCTACCGAAGACTCAGGTGCTTTATGAATGCCTGCTTATTCTCTAATTTGCTGATAAGCTAATCCAGATGAGAAATAGAATTTTATTCATCATCTTCTTTCAATCAGTTCTACAATGTGCATCTGCTCAAATCGATTCGCTTACAAGTCTACCTCTTGATTCTTTGATTGGCTGGCTCGAAGTAGAGTGTCGAACATCCAATCAGGAATTCCCTGACATAGCTCATTTCGCATTGGATAAAGCGTTGCATAAAAATGATTATGAAAATGCGGCAGAAATTCATGGATTTTTATCGTTTTGGAATTACATCAATTATGAAGTTCATGGAGTAGATTCGATTATTTATCATCGGATCAAACAAATAGAATATGATGAACAAAATGAAAATTGGGATGGTGTAGGCAAAGGCTATATTGATCTTTCCATTGACTATTTGAATAACAATCAATTATTGACAGCTCAAGAAACACTTTTCAAGGCTTTAAAGATTTATCAATCTATAAATGATGAGTTTGGAATTGCAGAAGTCAATAGTCAAATAGCCATACTGTATATAGAAATGAGTGATTACGAGAATGCAGTCGCGTATGCTGATATCAGTATGCCAATCTTTGAACGAGAGAAAGATTATTTTTCGATTGCCAATATGTATTTGAGTGTATACTATGAAGCATATTTTGCATTAGGAGATATGGATGCTGCCCAGAACTATCTTGATCAGTGCATAGAATTAGTCATTGACGAAGAAATAGATCAAAAGGTTTTATTCCTGACTGCTGCCTATGAAAGCAAAGCGAATATACATACACAAAAACAAGAGTACAGATCAGCTGAAACATATCTCTTCAAGGTATGGCAATTGAATATTGAAGAAAGCTCCAAAGAGCAAGCAGAACTGAGTCGGTTTTCAATTGGAGATGTACTTTTCCGACAAGAAAAATATAATGAAGCATTACCTCACTTACTTGCTGGCGCTAAAGCTGCAAAAGTTTTGCCAGATTATAATTCGGACTATGACCGAAGAATATCTGAGTGCTATGAGAAATTAGAACAGTATGGAGAGGCTCTGGTTTATCGGAAACAAGCTGCTGAATTACAAGAAGAATTAACGCAAGATGAAATTGCATCGCTGAAATCGGAGACTTTAATAAAGTATGATTCTGGAAGAAAAGACCAGCAACTACGTGAACAAAATAAAATCATTGAACAAAAAAACTTGCTACAATGGATGAGTATTGGAATCGCAGTATTACTTACCGTCCTGCTGTCTACACTACTATATTTCTTTGCTAAAAATAAAAAAATCAATACCATACTCCAATCGAAAAACGCGCTCATCGAGGAGCGAAACCAACAGAATGAATTACTGCTGAAAGAAATACATCACCGTGTCAAAAATAACCTGGAGACGGTCTCTGCTCTGCTCACCTTACATGGCGCAGGGATAGAAGATCCTCAAGCTAAGACTGCCATGCTGTCCAGCCAGAACCGAGTCGAGGCCATGGGACTCCTTCACCAAAAGCTATACCAAGGCAAAAATCTGGGCTCGATAGAGATGAAAGAATACTTTGTCAACCTCAGTGAAGGCATCCTAGAGGCGTATCAAAAAGAAGATCAGGTCAGAATCGAACTTGCGATGGACCAACTCGAACTGGACATCGATACGGCCGTACCCATCGGATTGATCGTGAATGAGCTATTGACTAATGCTTTGAAATATGCATTCACCGATGATCACCAGGCTAATATCAAAATCAGCTTGGTAGAGCTTGATCAGGATCAACTCCGCTTAGAAGTGGCTGATAATGGTGTCGGCTATGATGAGGGTGCAACGCCATCTGGCACCGGATTTGGCACCCAGCTGGTGAATCTATTGACAAAACAACTAAGAGGTAAAATTGATAAAAGAGTTGATCACGGCACCATCATATCCTTACAACTCAAAAAAGTAAAAGCGGCATAGGATGACAGATAAATTAAAAGTACTCATCGTAGAGGATGAAATGATCATAGGCGCTAAGATATCGCTGAACATAGAGAACATGGGCCATGAGGTCGCCGGCATCATCCCAAGAGGTGAAGAGGCGATCACTCATATCCAAGCATCTACGCCTGACCTGATCCTGATGGACATCAATCTTCCTGGCTCATTAGACGGCATCGAGACGGCATCCAAGATTAAGTCGCAGTATGACATCCCGATCATATTTCTTACCGCTAATACAGATGATGCGCACTTCGAAAGAGCTAAGGATACCAAACCAGAAGCCTTCTTATCTAAGCCATATCGCAGTAAAGAATTACAACGAGTCATCGACCTGGTCATATCTCGCATGTCAGAGGACAATTCTCAGGCAGACATCAACGCCTATCAACTAGATGATCGGATCTTTGTTAAGACCAGAGAGCAGCGAGTCAAACTCTTGATCAAGGACATCATCTTCATAGAATCAGATCGAAATTACTGTAACATTCATACCAGAGACCAAGTCTACACCCTCGCTCTTACCCTTAAGACTTTAGCCGAAAAATTACCCGAAAATCATTTTCTAAGAGTCCACCGGTCCTACATCGTCAATCAATCTGCGATAGATGCCATAGCTGAAAACTATCTGACCATCCAGAAAAAGACCATTCCGATCAGTAAAGCCTACAAGGAGTCAATCCGCACTAGACTTAACTTGATCTAATGATCCTGCATCAGAATCTGGAGCTATGTTAAGCCTCGGATAAATAAATGACGGTCTTCGGAAAGAAAAACAAGCTATTCGTCCTGAATGAGTTTGCCGCCATCCATAATTCAAATATTTTAGGTCCCTTGATTGTCCGTTGAGCCAGGAATCAAGATTCATAGCTCAACATTCATTGCTATGTTCATGTATCTGGGACATAGCTACTCTATGCTAAGCATTGAGTTTCTACAAAGCAAATGGTGAGAAGCCATTACCGCTGGACTAGCTTGGTCTGATGAATAGGCCAGAGATTGACATATGCGGTATGTGGATCTTCTTAACACTTTTATCAGATGTTAAATACAATCACTGGGATGATGAATTAGTCAATTAATACCATGAAAACCGTATATTAGAGTGCGTTCAAGACTACTTCTTTAGAATATAATATATAATCAATTTCGGATCAGTGGATTGCATAACATGTGATTGATTCTTGGTCTCATATATAGTAAGTGTTGGATAAGATTAAACTAAATAACGTAATGCTCGTTCCCGAGGATGATTTCTTTAAAAATCTGAATCGACTCATTATTGCTAACATCAATAATGTCAGATATACCTTGGATCATCTCAGCCAGGACTGCCATCTCAGTCGATCTCAGCTACACCGGAAAATTAAGGATGAAGTGGGTCTCTCAACATCACTCTATATCCGCAAGATCAAACTGCTGAAAGCGAAAGAACTCATCTCTCAGCTTGACAAGAGTCGTCATATGTCAGAAATAGCCTACAGCTGCGGATTCAGCAGTCCGCAGACGCTATCTCGGTATTTTTCTGCCGCTTTTGGAAGCAGTCCGACTCAGTTTAGACAAGAATTGCTGGATAAAAGAGTGGTTAAAGCTCAGTCTTTCAAAACTAAAAATACCCAGCAAGAGCCAAGCCATGATGAAGCACACCAGCTCTCTGACCTAGATGCACACACGGAAGATCCCCTGCCATCCGTCAATCCATCACCTGATTTCAGCGACAGTTCGACAAATGAAGCTGGATCAGAAATGAAACGAAGCGAAATGCTCAGTCATGCAGAGACACTAACAGGCACTTCTCAATCTACTACTGATCAAAAATCCAGAATGGTGCAAGCTACTGAAGCGGCAAAAATAAGCAACGCTAAGCTGAAACCATTAGAGAGATTAGTCCAGAGTAAGTCAGCTATCTTGAGCTTAGTGGGCTTAGCCATACTAAGCGCCATAGCCGTAACCACTGTATCTCAGTACTGGGGGCAAAGTGACTCTAAAGGGCTGCTTCATAAAAAACCCATAGTGACTGACTATGATAATTCCGTAGCTGTGCTACCATTCAATGGAATCGGAGGTGGAGAAACAGAAACATTCTCTGCAGGCATACAGGAGGACATCCTGACTAAACTGGCATTCTTCCAAGACCTGAAAGTCATCTCCAGAACATCCACAGAAACCTTCAAAAATACGACTCAGTCCATCAAGGAAATAGCTCTGACATTAGGTGTCGCTTATGTCCTGGAAGGCAGTGTCAGAATACAGGGCCATCAAGTAGCCGTCACCACCCAGCTCATACGAGCCTCTGATGATGCACACGTCTGGGCAGAAAACTACATCCGAGACATTGACGATGTATTCAAAATTCAAGACGAAATAGCCTTAAAAGTGGCAACAATCCTCAATCAAAAAATAAGTGCAGAGACAAAAGCACAAATCAACGACGGTTATAAACCAGGTAAAGAGGCTCTCAAAAACTATCTTATCGGCAAAGAGCTAATCAAAGAAAGAACGCACAGCTCTCTATTGGCCAGTATCAGCCATCTAGACGAAGCGCTGGCTAAAGAGCCTGACTTCATCGATGCCCTTGTACTGAAGGCTAACGCCTATCAGCTACTTGGTAATATTGGCTATGACCGCAGCAATGAATACTCTGCCAATGCCGAAAATTCTGTCCTACTGGCACTGCGCAAAGACCATGACAATCCAAAGGCTCATGCCATTCTGGCCTGCATCTATCGAGATGCTCACAAATGGGAGCAGGCAGCCATCACATTTGAGACAGCACTTGATTATGCACCTAATGACCCACTGAATAATTATTGGTATTCACTACTGCTCAGAGAAATAGGCAAGTTGGATCAAGCGATCATCTACAGTCGAAAGGCGAGAGAGCTGGACCCTCTGTATCCAGTGATACACGGCGGCCATATTGTTAATCTGGCCTATCATGGTCAGCACCAAGAAGCCGCAGATGTGATAGAAGAAGGCGAAGTATTATTCAGCCAGTCATTCATCCATCACTGGGCTAAAGCTGTGTACTTCGAGACCATAGAAGACCATCAATCAGCCATAGCCTCTTTCGAGAAAGTCCTTCAGATTAATCCCGAACTACAGTCTGCTCATCATGGCATCTTATTCAATCGAGCCAGACTGGGCCATACGGAAGAAGTCTTGGACTACCTCAAGGCCATCAGGACGAACGCCGCAGATGATCTCATCACTAAGGCACTGCTGTATGCTGGGCTGAAGGATGCGGACCAGTCCGCCGAACTGATGCTGGAAGCGATGGAAAGAGGGGCCTACCCATCCGATATTCTGGTGGATCAGAACTATGACTTCATGCGAGACCACAAAAAATATCGTAAAATACTCAATCAATACAATCTGAGTCTTTTCGGAGGGCTTAGGCAATCCAACCCCAATCTAGTAGATGCAGATGGCGATGGACTAGCCGATGAAATCGATCGTTGCCCAAGCCAGCTGGATGTCGCTCTCTCATTTCACAGCCGTGGGGATATGACTGGAAATCAATCTGACTTCGTCTCCATACCTTATCACGCTGCACTCGACTTCTCCGATAGGAATTTTGCATTTTCAGCATGGGTGTATCCTCTATCTGGCGTCTACCAGACGATTCTTTCTAAAGGAGATGGTGGTCCCAATGCTACAAATTACATTTTCCAGATTGTAGACCAGAGTGATACACTCGTGGGGTCAACAGGTGGTATGGGTCTTTTCCTGTGTTCTGAAGAAAAAATATATGAATGGCAGTTCAGCAACAGCCGCATCCCCAAGAATAGCTGGAGTCAAGTCGCTGTCTCAGTACAATTCGAAAATAACATCCCGACAGCTACCTTCTTCCTGAACGGTAAAGCCGATGGAAAGAAAAGCTTTCAAAAAGTCACTGCGCCATTATATACTGAAGGGGATCATCCTCTATACATCGGCAGACAAGGCGATCGCTGTGCTTGCAATCATATGAACGGCCGCATAGATGAATTGATGATCTGGGATAAGTCGATCACCGCCACAGACCTAACTGATAGCTACACTGGAACTGAAGCAGATCTCATCGCCTACTACGACTTTGATGATTCACC
>CALFUK010000078.1 GCA_937929945.1 uncultured Saprospiraceae bacterium | reverse complement strand
GCTAAGGAGAGACTCATTTTTCACGAGCTGGGACACTGCATTCTGAATCGAGCACACCGTGATGATCTTGATAATTTTGGGATATGCAGAAGCATCATGAATAGTGGTAGAGTCTGTGCAGATGATTACTCTGCAGACACGCGTAACCAGTATCTATTTGAATTATTCAGAAGCAGATGAGCATCTAATTGGGCTTGAATCCCATCAGTTTCTTCTCCACTGCCTTGGGGAAAAACCGCTTGAGATAGGCCACTCTCTTCTCTTTCCCACCGATTAGTAACTCTGTCTTGCCCGCCTCTATGCCCTCTATAATGATCTTGGCACAAGTGTCAGCATCCATCCCCTTGGCTTGATTTTCATCCATCTTATTGTGTTTCTGACCACCCTCGCCCAGAGCATTGATGGATATGTCCGTCTTGATGTAGCCAGGGCACACCACGGTGACCCGAATATTCCGATCATATACTTCACCTCTGAGGGCATCATACCAGGCGCGTACTGCGTGCTTAGATGCACAGTAGGCTGATCTGTATGGCGTCCCTAATAGACCTGCAATACTGCTGATCACGACCATATGCCCGGATCGGCGACTGATCATTTGCTTCAGGACCAGACGTGTCATCGCCACCACGCCAAAATAATTGAGATCCATGATCTCTTGATCCAGAGCTAAGTTAGAATCTTCCACTTTGCATCGCTGGGATATACCAGCATTATTGATCAAGATGTCTATGGGGGGAAGTTCTTGTAGGATATCCTCCACGGGACCTTCCAGCCCGTTGTAATCAGCCAGATCCAAGGGCTTGATCCAGATCTCACCATCGCCTTGGCAGGCATCAGCTACAGCTTGCAGCTTCTCTACATTACGAGCGGAGAGTATCAGATGAGCACCTCTCGCAGAGTAACCCAAAGCAAGAGCCCTGCCGATACCAGAGGATGCACCTGTGATCCATACTGTTTTTCCTTTGACTGACATCAGCGTCTATTTCGTCTGATTTTTAAAAAGCCAAACACCCAGATGAGAATAATCGCACCCACCGTAGCGGAGACGATCATACCTACGATGTGTACCGGTAGAGTCACACCAAAGGTATCATAGACTACATCTACGATCCACTGCCCCGGCGTGAGCCCGATGAGATTAAAAATAAATCCACCGACGATAGCACCAGCTATGCCGAGCAAGATATTGATGATGAGACCGAAAGAATCTCCTTTCATGATGCGTGCAGCTAACGAGCCAGCAATACCTCCTACGATAACCATAACCAGAATGTTCCCGATCTGGCCACTCTCTAAGGATTCTAATATTTCCATGACGACTGTTTTATCTGTTCACAATATACATTCCATCTGCTGATGACAAATAGACTTTCATCAATAATCTTTCAGCTAAGTTTATTACTTTCCCTTCAGACAAATCTAGCAAAGAATGATCAGGCCCTATCTTTTAAAGGAAAATAACTATCAGGCAGTCAAGGATGTGCGCTATGATCTGGTCATCCTGCCCTGGGGTGCCTGTGAGGCACATAACTATCATCTGCCCTATGGCACTGATATCTATGAGGCTGACAATGTAGCTGCGGAGTCCGCCAGAAAGGCATGGGAGAAAGGAGCTCACATCACCGTCCTGCCCACCATTCCCTTTGGTGTGAATACGGGTCAGACTGACATCACCTTAGATATCAATATGTACCCCAGTACTCAGCAGGCCATTCTGAATGACATCATTGAGGTCCTGGATCGACAAGGCATGCATAAGTTACTAGTGCTGAACAGCCACGGAGGCAATACTTTCAAGACCATGCTCAGGGAGCTGGGTGTGAAATATCCGCAGATGTTTTTGTCGAGCTGTCACTGGTTCAGGTCTCTGGATAAGTCACTATACTTTGAAGAGGAAGGCGACCATGCAGATGAGATGGAGACCAGCCTGATCATGCACCTGCACCCTGGCCTGGTCCACGCGCTGGACAAAGCTGGTGATGGCACAGCGAAGAAATGGAAAATCAAAGGCATCAATGAAGGCTGGGCTTGGGCTGAACGACAGTGGTCTCAAGTGACTGAAGATACTGGCGTCGGCAACCCTAAAAAGGCCACTGCTGAAAAGGGCAAGCGGTATTTCAATGACGTGACAGATAAGGTCGCTGATTTATTTTGCGAATTAGCGGCAGCTGACATTACTGACTTATACCGGTAATGCTTATTCGTTAGTCCTTATCTTTTTAAACGAACTGATCAAAAAGGCTACACATACCACCACTACCGCAGAGAGGCCCAATGCTGAAGTCATATGACCATATATAAAATGTCCTGTCGCAAATAAAGCACTGTAAACCGCTATCACACCAAGGACAAAAAGCAACATCTCTAAAGGCAATCTGCTGCCTTCATTTTGGCTGATGGTGTGTCCTTCAGCTTTTGCTTTAGTTATCAATGTACTCCAGCCATTACCCCCCGGTTGGATTTTATTATAGAATGAGACTAACTTACTCGTGTCTGTATGAGGCGTAACGAATGTCGCCACGACCCAAATAATCGTCGTTAATATAGCTCCAATCACAATCGTTTGCCATCCTTCAAAACCATGATCACTAAATGTAAAATAGCCAGCAATTATCAATGAGGCAATCATCGCTACGATCTCAGTCATGGCATTAATCCGCCACCAAAACCAGCGTAGAATATAAATGGCTCCTGTCCCTGCCCCTAACAGGAGTAAATATTGAAATGCCTGACCAGCATCAGTGAGCACTAAACCCAGACTGAGGCCCATAAGCGCTGAAATGACAGTGAATAAGCGACCCATCCAAACCAATTTTTTCTGTGAAGCGTCACGATCTATAAACCGATTATAAAAATCATTGACTAGATAAGAGGCTCCAAGGTTAAGCTGAGTCGACATGGTAGACATAAACGCAGCTATCAATGAAGCTGCCACCAAGCCGAGTAAGCCTTTCGGCAGCATCGTCAGCATGGCAGGGTATGCTACATCATGGCCTAACTTATCAGCTGGCAAATTAGGGAAGACTCTCTGGATATCGGATAGCTCAGGAAACACCACAAGTGACGCCAAAGCGATTAAAATCCAAGGCCATGGCCTCAAAGCAAAATGAGCAGCATTATAAAATAAAGTGGCTTTTATAGCCCCTTTTTCATTTTTCGCTGAGAACATTCTCTGAGCGATATAGCCTCCACCTCCTGGCTCAGCTCCCGGGTAATAGGAAGCCCACCACTGCACTGCCAGCGGCACTAGCATAATCGGTACCCAGAGTGATGGATCAGTAAAATCAGGTAAGAGGCTGGTCTTACCGACCACATTCTCATGCGTTAACAAGTTAGTCAGCCCTCCTACCTCTTCCATACCCAGTATATAGATACAGGCCCAGATAGAACCGATCATCGCCAATATAAACTGAACAAAATCAGTCACCACCACTGCCTTTAATCCACCTATGGTACTGTAAGCTATCGTAATCGTACCTGCGACAAGCAGTGTCACCCATCCATCCCATCCAAGGACAATCTCTCCAAACTTTATAGCAGCTAAAGAGACGGCTCCCATGACCAGCACATTAAAGATCAATCCGAGATATAGCGCTCTAAACCCTCTGAGGAATGCAGCAGGCTGACCACTGTAGCGCAATTCATAAAACTCTATATCTGTCAAGACTTCAGACCGCCGCCATAACTTAGCGAAAACAAACACCGTCAACATACCAGTCAGAAGCATGGACCACCAGACCCAATTCCCACTGACCCCATTCTGCCTGACTAGATCAGTGACAAGGTTAGGCGTATCTGCTGAAAAAGTAGTCGCTACCATGGACACACCTAAAATCCACCACGACATATTCCTGCCCGATAGAAAAAACTCTGTCACCGATGAACCTGCCTTTTTAGAGACCATGATCCCCACGATAAGGACAAACAAGAAGTATACGGCGATAATCGCCCAGTCAAAGGTAGATAGTGTCATGTTATGTAGACTTATGGATTCAAGTTATTTAATCTAGATCGCTTCCTGCATTTATTAGCTATAAATATCTATTGCCAACCAAACTTCCACCTTCTGAAAGCTTCTATTGCTTCGTATTCTGCAAATCCTAAATCTCGATAGTGATTAGCCGCTGCGCGATTGCGATCTTCAGCGCGCTGCCAAAACTCCCTGACATCTTCTCCTGGAAATGGGGGACTGTCTTTTTGGGATTGGTGCATGAATATCGCCTTGCGTTTACGGATCATCTCCTCGGGACTGATAGGTACTGCCATCTCGATCTCATCCACTGGGTATTCATGCCACGCACCGCGGTACAGCCACAGCCAGCTGTCCTTGATCCATTTCTGATCTCGAAGCTGATCAAAGGCTTGAAAAATACTTTCCAGGCACACTCGATGTGTACCATGAGGATCTGCTAAATCACCTGCCGCATAGACTTGGTGAGGCTTCACTTCTTCCAATAGGTTTTTCACAATGTCGATGTCCTTTTGAGATAGATCTTTCTTTCTGGTCTTACCCGTCTCATAAAAAGGGAGATTGAGAAAATGGATGTGGTCATCATCCAAACCGCAGAATCTGGCTCCAGCTCTGGCTTCACCCTTTCTGATCAGGCCTTTGACCAGCCTCACCGTACTGGAGTCTGGCTGCCCTGACTGCTTCTTACGGATTGACTTTTCCGCTTTATTGAGCACAGCATTCTCTCCATCCTCGAAGATGGTATCCTGAAACTCTCTATAGAACTCGATGAATCTCAATGCATCATAATCGTGTACTGCGATATTGCCAGAGGTCTGATACGCCACATGGACATCATGTCCCTGATCCACTAAGCGCAAGAAGGTGCCTCCCATAGATATCACGTCGTCATCTGGATGGGGGCTAAATATGATCACCCGCTTCTTAGCCGGCTTAGCTCTTTCTGGTCGGGTAGAATCATCTGCATTAGGCTTACCTCCAGGCCACCCTGTGATAGTGTGCTGCAGCCGATTGAAGACTCTGATGTTCAGCTGGTAGGCACTCGCTTCTTCTATGATCAGATCACTCAGGTGGTTTTCGTTATAATCTTCATTCGTCAGTTTGAGGATGGGTTTAGATAAGCTGTCAGAGAGCCAGATCACGGCTTTAGCTATCAGGTCATCATTCCACTCACAGATGCCAGCCAGCCAGGGAGTTTTGAATCTGGTCAGCTCTGAGGCAGCTGCCTTATCTACGAAGAATCTGGTATTAGGATGATGCTGTAGATAGGTAGACGGTACCGCTGAGGTCACTTCGCCTTCTACTGCCGTCCTTACGATCGGCGCCTTGTGACCACCCCAAGCCATGATGTAGATGGCCTTGGCCTCCATGATCGTTTTGATCCCCATCGTAATCGCTCGGTAGGGCACGTCTTGATTGATAAAATCGTTCTGAGCGTCCTGTCTGGTCAGGTTATCGAGTCTGACTAATCTGGTGAGCGAATGCTCCCATGATCCAGGCTCATTAAAGCCTACGTGGCCTGTGCGGCCAATACCCAAAATCTGAATATCGATACCACCGAGAGAATTGATTTTGTCTTCATAGAAATCACAATAGGACTGCATCTCATCCATCGAAATGGTACCGTCAGGGATGTGAATGTTATCCTTGGGAATGTCAATGTGATTGAAGAGATGGTCATGCATGAAGTGGACATAGCTCTGGACAGCATCCGGCTCCATGGGATAGTATTCATCCAGATTGAAAGTATACACATTCTTGAAGCTGAGCCCCTCTTCCTTGTGCATGCGCACGAGCTCTTCGTAGACTTTTACGGGTGAAGACCCGGTGGCCAGACCCAATACAATACTCTCGCCATCCTGCTGCTTCTGCCTCATGGCGAGGGCTATGGTCTTAGCCAAATGTCGAGATCCAGCCAGATTATCTTCGCAAACTCTGACCGGTATTTTCTCAAAATTATTGAGCTGAAATTTAAGGTTGGTGTATTCTAATTGTTGAACATTGGATTCCATGCATGTGAGTTTATGAATCTAATATTAAGCCTTCGGATGATAACATACAAATTGTGCGCGAGCACAGTTTGAAATTAATTGTAAATTTGACTAGTTTCATCATAGTCCTAATCCATACAAATACCTTCGGAACGCCTATGCCAGTCACCATCAAAGAAATAGCTCAGCGGGCAGGTGTATCCCGAGGCACGGTGGATCGAGTCATACATCAGCGAGGCAATGTCGCACCTTACGTCAGGCAGAAAATAGAAAATGTCATCACCGAGCTGGGCTACAGGCCCAATGTCATCGCCAGCAGGTTAGCCAGCCATAAGGAGATCCACATCGCCCTCATCCTGCCACACCCCTCGGAAGATGCCTATTGGAATTTGCCCCTGAGTGGCATAGAAGACGCCCTGCAAGAATACAAGCATCTCGGAATCAGCTGCAGTAGATACTACTTCAATCTGGTGGAAGCCTCCTCACTCTCTGTGGCATGTGACAAGATGAAACAAGGGCAATCAGTGGATGGCATCATCATTGCTCCACTGTTTAAGCAGCAAGCCTTGGACTGGTTTGAAGATCATCCAGAAATGACCATCCCAATCATGACCATCAACTCCCCCATCGCGCTGTCGACCAGCTCCTACTACTTAGGTCAAAATTCCTATCAGGGCGGACAGCTTGCGGCTAAACTCATTCAGATGACAACAGCTAAGCTGACGAAAGTGCTCATCGTCAATATTGGTCCGCGAGCCCGAAATGCACAGCACATCTTAGAGAAAGAGCAAGGGTTCAGGGCACACTTTGCCATTCACTCTGACCTAGTGGATATCCATAAAATAGAATTAGCTGATTTTAGTAATGACGATTACATCAAAGAACAACTCGGCATCATGTACACTGACAGTGGCCCCTTCGATGCGGTATTCGTCAGCAATTCTCGAGCCTACAGAGTCATTCCAGCGATTAAGCAACTAGCTCCTGTAAAACCACTTATCATCGGATACGATCTATTGGCAGAGAATATTGAATATTTAAAAACAGGAGATATAGATTTTCTCTTGGACCAAAATCCAAGACGGCAGGGCTACGTGGCTGTAAAATCCATCGCAGACCATCTTATTTTTGGCGCCCCGATTCGAGAGAAAGAGTACGTCCAAACACACATCATCATCAAAGAAAACCTTAGTGTGTAATCAGCTGAAATGCATTCCTCCTGGCTGTACGCAGTGAGAGTGTGCTTTCAGTTCCGATTCGAATGCTTCGAAATCTATAGGCTTATCTAAAAAGCTAACCACTCTTGGATCGTTCTTGACCCTTCTGATATCCACAGGGTTAGAGCTGCATGAACAAATGTAATACTGGTAATCATGCAGAAGTGAAGGCGATTGCTGCTCTATCATATCTAAAAAATCCCATGCTTTAGCTAATGTCAGATTAAGATCAGAGATGACTACATTCAGCCCCATAGGCTTGGAAGTTTTCATATGCAGATAGGCTTCTTCAAATGATGTGAAGGCTACCATAGAGGCATAAAAATGATAATCAGAAAGAAGCTCCTGATATAAAAACAGAAAATCCTGATCATCATCAATAAGGACTAACTCATTAACGATATTCATAAGCGCGGGTAATGCTCACTTTAAAAATAGTAAATAATATTAACTAATTCAAAATAGACTGAGACTAACTAAAGACCAGAAACTTAATGGAGTAGGTGGATTATCCATTCAGTATCACGAAATTCCATTTTGATAAATACAAGATGTGAATCTAGATTCAGAAGAACAGAGACATTTTGATTGGGATGCTCTATTTCTTAAATATTTGATTTAACTTAATTCAAAATTTGTGAGTTATGACAATATGGAATCGAAGACAGCTGCTCAAGTCATTAGGGCTGACCACCGCCGCTCTCTCTACCGCCGGATGCAGACTCGATGCAAAAGACCTGCCTGCTGCCAAAACTGCCGGCAGCAAATCAGCAGGCGATGTCATCAGACTCTCCTCCAATGAAAACAAATTCGCGCCTTCTGACAAGATCAAGCAAGCCATGATAGAGGCGATAGACCAATCATATCTCTATACCCCAGCCTATTACAAAGAGCTCAAAACTAAAATTGCCACAAAGGAAAATGTCAATGTCGAAAATGTGCTGCTGGTATCAGGATCAAATGAAGGACTGAGACTGACTGGCCTGGTCTATGGTCGGGGTGGTGGAGAGATCGTCACCAGCGCGCCTACCTATAAAGCCTTACTGAGCTATGCTCAAGAATTTGGCGGTACTGTGAATGCTGTCCCCTTAGATGCTGAGCTAAGGTTTGATCTGGATAAGATGGAAAGCCAGATCAGTGCCAAGACGAACATGGTCTTCTTCTGCAATCCTAACAACCCAACGGGGACCATCGTCGATCCACAAAAAGCACTTGACTTTTGTAATGCTGCCAGCGCTCAGACCATGGTATTCTCAGATGAGGCATACTGCGACTACATAGAGGCGCCAGACTACCCCTCCATGGTCCCGCTGGTGATGCAAGGTAAGAATGTGATCGTATCCAAGACATTTTCTAAGGTATACGGGATGGCTGGTGTACGAGTCGGCTACCTCATCGCCAGCCCCGAGATCGTCAATGAAATGAAACCAAGAGTCATGAGCTATGTAAATGCGATGGGACTCGCAGGTGCATCAGCTGCACTTGATGACGATGAGTTCTATCAGTTCTCCCTGAGAAAAAATCGGGAAGCGAAAGAACACATTTATCGAGTGGCTGATGACTTAGGTATGAGATATGTCAAGTCACATACTAATTTTGTATTCGTTCAGACAGGTATGCATGTCAAGAAGCTTAACGAACTCATGCTGGCAGAAGGCATCAAAGTCGGTAGACCATTCGAGCCATTGACTGACTGGTGCCGCATCAGTACAGGTACAGAAGATGACATGGCAGCGTGGGAAAGTGCCATGCACAAGATATTCGCTTAATGCTTAATCATCTTTAGCGTTGCAGCAGTGATATAGGCATCTCCACTCGCTTAGCTCTGAGGTATTCTCCTAAGGTCTTCGCCTGGGGGTCTACTCTGGTGGAAGCTGCGACTCCTTCTTGCAGCAGCCCTTTGATGTAAAAATTTAGGCCAAATAGATTTGGAAATTCATAGCGGATGATCTCGAAGTCTGCCGTATCAGGCAGGAGCCGCTTCAGCTCAGATACTGTCAGGTAGGACTGTAAATACTCATATGCGGCCTTGTGCTTCCCCCAAATACCGAGATTAGCATTACCGCCTTTATCGCCTGATCTGGCTGCGAATGCATCTCCCAGATAGGCCATTTCGGTCGGGCCAAAAGATGTTGTCTCAGCTTCAAGTGGCTGGGTGAGTGGTTTGGCATTTCCATGATAACTCATCTCTTTTACTTCCGTCTTTTTCCCATTCACATTGACGATTTGACTGATGTACGATTTATCGATCAATGCAGGAAAGTGCATGATCCGTGGCTTAGCAGGAACTGGAGCAGATGACCAGCAGACACCGGGCACCATGCAGAGGGCCATCTCCACCATTTTAGATGTGAAATGCTTGCCTGCCTTCTGCGGATCCTGGTCTTTCACAGATACCTTCAGTTGAGACATCGCTACTTCATTAGAGCTAGGATCATCATGATGTGAAGGGATGTAGTGGAATACCAAATCACCAAATGCATCCTCCCCGCCCAGCGCATCGATGATGGTTTGCTTCAGCACACTGACCTTCTCTTCATGATCTAATCCGACGATTTGGAAAGTCATCGAATTCTGAAATCCGTCCATGCAATTCACCGTCACCTTAGAGCTACTTGTCGCAGCTGTGCCTCGAATGCCCTTCATGACTACCCTATCTATTCCCTCTTGTGCTAGTTCAATAGTATCAAAGTGAGCCACCACATCTGGAGTAATGTACTCGGGCGCATTGATCTCATACATGAGCTGAGATGTCACGGTCCCGGTATTGACGATGCCGCCAGTACCTGGATGTTTGGTGATCACAGAGGAGCCATCAGCTGCTATTTCTGCAATAGGAAAGCCTATATTTTTGTAACTGGGCACCTCTTGAAAGTAGGAGTAATTGCCGCCAGTGGCTTGTCCGCCGCACTCGATGACGTGGCCCGCCACAGCAGCTCCTGCCAGCGCATCCCAGTCATCTTTAGCCCAGCCAAAATGATAGGCTGCTGGCCCCATGACGACAGACGTATCTGAGACCCGACCCGTGACCACGATGTCAGCGCCGCTGCGCAGTGCATCGACGATACCCCAGCATCCCAGATAGGCATTTGCAGATACGGGAAGTAGCCCACTATCAGAGAGATTGTCCCCCTGATCAAGATGAGTCAAATTAGCACCTTGCGCTCGCAGCGAGGAAAGTCGTGGCATCAGATCATCTCCTTCGATATAGGCAATCGTCGGATGCAGCCCCAATGCTGCGGCTGCTTCTTCTAAGGCTTTAGCCAGACCAGACGGATTGAGCCCACCTGCATTGACGACGACCTTCACAGCTTTGTCTAAGCATGGCCCCATGACTACTTCCATCTGCTTGAGGAAGGTCTTAGCATAACCCAGTTCTTTATTCTTCAACTTAGACTTATAAAGTATAGCCATGGTCAGTTCAGCCAAATAGTCTCCTGTCAGAAAGTCCACTGGCCCTCCTTCGATCATTTCTTGTGGTGCTGAGAGTCGATCCCCGTAGAACCCACTGATATTAGCAATGATGGCTTTCTCTTTCATAGCTGACAATATTTTTGAAGTCTGGGTGAATATACTACCCTATGATAGATGGAATAGGATAAATGAAGTTGATCTTAGTCAGTTATTTTAGCGGGTAGCCTTGATAATCATAAATGGCTAGCCATCAGAATGAACCGATGCCCTTTATAATGTGCAACATGACATTTCGAAAATGGCGAGACTCTAATTTTAAGTATATGCTGGTGTCCAAATGATTCGACTCCAGCTGTTAGATTTATCTATAAGTGTAATCTAGCCTTTCTGGCTAGGAGTTCCTCTTCTGTCTCTACCCTATTCTCATCTGGAACACAGCAATCCACAGGACATACAGCAGCACATTGCGGCTCCTCGTGAAATCCCTTGCACTCCGTACATTTGTCAGCGACAATAAAATAGAGATCATCATCTACAGGACTTTGCTTAGCCTCGGGTGCGACGGTCGTCCCATCCTCCAAAGTATAGTCATCAGTTACACCAGTACCATCAGCTATCGCCCACTCGACACCACCTTCGTATATGGCATTGTTAGGACATTCTGGCTCACAAGCTCCACAATTAATGCACTCGTCTGTTATAAATATTGCCATTATTCTTTATGTATTATGTGTCATAGAATGATATAGTTAGCATAACGATATTCACTCTGGATAAGTTTACAGAGGGTAAAAATAATACCAATAGCGCGATATAACTAAGATCAGTGGAAAGATTTGCGGATCGCAAAGGAAAAGAAGACGTAGATCAATACGATCGAAGGTAGAGCGACTCTAAAGTCAAATAGGATCAGAAGACCAAAAATCAGTACAAATAGAAGTGGTAAGGTCAGGCTGGTATCATCCCCTTCTAAGGATTTGAGTGAGAACATCTTAATCTGACTCAGCATCAAGAGCATCAAAAACAAGGGTAATGAAAAATATACGAATGGGTTAGACAGTGCCTGGGTCAAAAACTCTTTGTCGTACTGTATCCCAATAAAGAGACCGATAAGAAACAAAGTCGCAAATGGTGTCGGTAGGCCGATAAAGTAGTTAAGCTTGGGCAGTGTATTGAATTTGGCCAATCTGAGTGCTGCCCCAGAGATGAATAAGATTGGAGCTACGATAAATAGTGCATTGTCAGTCGGAGCCAGCTGATAATAGAGATATGCTGGTGCGACTCCAAAACTGACCATGTCAGAAAGTGAATCCAGCTGTTTGCCCATTTCGGACTCGGCTTGGAGCCTTCTGGCAAAATATCCATCAAATGTATCCAAGAGTATAGCTACAAGAAGTAAAACAGAACCTATGAAAAGGTCGCCAAAGACAATTGCTGCAAACCCACAAGATAGGTTAGCCAGTGTAAAAATGGATGGTATCGTGTCTCTAACGGTCAGTTCAAACGTAATTTTGTATAAATGTAACGGTTTACTTAGTATTTATATGCTGATAAGTTCAATTTGATGGTTAAAAACTTATTCTATTTATAATCTCTAAATCTTGTATAAGTTTTTCTAATTATACTATATTTGCGCTGCTTTAGAAGAAAAGCGAAATACACTATGCGAATGTAGCTCAGCTGGTAGAGCACGACCTTGCCAAGGTCGGGGCCGTGAGTTCGAATCTCATCATTCGCTCTATGCTTGGTTAAATGGGTTATTTGGTCCAGAAGATGAGGGGTAAAGTACTGTTTATCTTTTAAGACTGAATAACCCTTTTTTCGTTAATCAAGCACATAAAGCTATAACCCAGTTGCCCGGGTGGTGGAACTGGTAGACACGCTGGACTTAAAATCCAGTGCTCATTGCGAGCGTGCCGGTTCGATTCCGGCTCCGGGTACTTTAAGCCTTACAATCCTATGATTGTAAGGCTTTCTTGTTTGTGATAAATTCTATTTCATGCATACTGTCTACGCCATTAAAAGCCTCTCAATAAACAGTATCTACGTCCAACCTACTCTAATCCATCGTAGACAAACCAAAGACCTAACTGTGTGAAATCTGCTGACACACGACGACCACAAAGCTAATCGACGAGCCCTGTTGATAAGCCTTTAAGCTATAACAGCGTATCATCTTTGACTGAGTCTGATTTTACTCGTAGAGAATCGCTAATAGGTAAAATATTGTAATGGCAGGGTAGAATAAGTGAATACTAAGCAGGAAGAAAACTCAATTTTTGTTCAGCAAGAGTATATTATAATACTATTTAGTTTCAGTAATTAGATCGCGAATCCGAAACCGATTGCTGTAACAGAGATATAGAATCATGTTTAGCGCAAGAATGCATCAGCACTCCGCCACATGATTTTTAGAGTCAGTCACATATGAAAATAAAATCGATCGAAAGTTATATCCTCTCGGACAAGCTTACTGAAAGTTTCTACTTCTCACAGTGGGAGTACTCAGAGCGAAGGATCTGCATAGTGAAAGTGACCAGCGATACTGGCCATGTGGGCTGGGGAGAAGGTTACGGACCAGCATCCATTATCAAAGCTGGTATAGAACACCTGGTACCATTCGTCATTGGACAAAATCCATTAGAGACGGAGACCATCTGGAGCCTGATGTATAGGAGGACCTTGGACTTTTCTCGCAGCGGGGTCTTAGTCTCATCAATGAGTGCCATCGATGTAGCACTGTGGGACTTGAAAGGTAAGATCTTAGAACAACCTGTACACCTGCTATTAGGTGGAAAGAAACGAAATCACATCATACCCTATGCGACGGGTATGTACTTTACCAAAGGCGAAAAGCTGTGTGAGTCACTTTCTGCAGAAGCGAAGCAATATGCAGACCTAGGATTCAAAGCCATGAAGATGAAGGTAGGTCTCGGCATCGAGGAAGACATAGAACATGTCAAAATCGTCAGGGCTGCCATTGGCGATGACATCAACTTAATGATTGATTCTAATCATGCCTATAATTTAAGAGAAGCGATCCAACTGGCCAAAGCTGTAGAAAAATATAACATCTACTGGTTTGAAGAGCCCATATCCCCCGAGTATTATGGTCAGTATGCAGAGCTTCGGTCTAAGACCTCCATCCCTATAGCGGCAGGTGAGTGCGAATACTTGAGGTATGGCTTTCAGAACCTGCTGCAGTCCAAATCAGTGGATATCATACAGCCAGATATATGTGCTACTGGTGGCCTCACTGAGGCAAAGCGAATCGGTGTACTCGCATCGGTATATGGCGTAGAACTGGTGCCGCACACCTGGGGTACTGGCATAGCCATTGCAGCTGCCATCCATTTCATCAGCAATCTCGACTTTATTCCTGGCCGGCTGAAAGCACCTAACTCCTTCATAGAATATGATCGCACAGAAAATAATCTCAGAGAAGAATTAACCACTTCGGATATGAATCCTGTAAACGGAATAATTGAAATATCTGACAAACCAGGTCTCGGCTTTGAACTAAATGAAGAAGCACTTTTAAAATACTCTGAAAAGGCTTTGTCACTCAACGGCGTATAGGAATAAAATATAATTTTGCCCCGCCTTCTCCCTGACGATACGGTGGATAAGAATTCATAAAACTCAAAAGACATTGGCGACTAAATTTGGACATAAAAAATTATACATTGACGGACAACTTGTCGAATCCGAAAGCTCAAAAAGCTTCGACATTATCTGTCCTGGAGATGAGACCATTATTGCATCCATAGCCTGGGCCAGCAAACAGGACGCACTGCGTGCACTCACGGCTGCACAAGAAGGATTTAAGCGCTGGTCCCAGACTGACGTAGCAGAAAGAGTCAGCTGGATGCATAAGCTAAGAGACAAAGTCATCGAACATAGAGATCATCTGCGGGAGAGTATCATGTACGAAATGGGCAAGGTATGGGCAGGCACTGATGAAGACCTGACGAGTCTCAGCGATTCATTGGCTTATTATGCGGATGAGGTGCAAAAGGTATCTGACATCCCTATCCCTGACAAAGAAGGCAGTCATGAGCACAGATTGGTGCATCAGCCACTTGGAGTCGTTGTGGCATTTTTAGCTTACAATTTTCCATTGCTTAACTTAGGATTTAAGTTAAGTCCAGCTCTGGCCGCAGGATGTTCTATCATCATCAAGCCCTCAGAGTACTCAGCCCTCTCCGCCTACATCATAGCAGAGCTGTGTGCAGAAATAAATTTCCCCAAAGGTGTCATCAATATCCTATGTGGCGATGTGCAGGAGGTAGCGATACCTCTCAGCGAAAGCCGCATACCACGCATGATAACCATGATAGGCTCCACTGAGACAGCACAAAAACTCATAGCTCAAAGCAGCCGAACTTCCATCAAACAGTACAGCATGGAGTGCGGAGGCAATGCACCCTTTATCGTATTTGAAGACGCTGACTTAGATCTGGCGCTTGACTTAGCCGTAGCTCTCAAAATTGGAAATAGTGGACAGATCTGCGTAGCTCCCAATCGATTCTACATCCACGAATCTCTCGTCGAAACATTTAAAGATCAAATGAAAGAACGCTTCGCTCAGGTGAAGACAGGATTCGGCAGAGAAAACAATCCCGACATGGGACCTCTGGCAAATCAAGCTTCAGTCTTGAAAACCCATGACATCGTAAATCGTGCCATAGATCAAGGTGGTGAACTATCCTTCGGGGGAAACCCGATGGCGAGCACTGGATATTACTTCGAACCGACCATCATCCACCTGCCCAATAATCAAGCTGATATCTTACAAGAAGAAATCTTCGGACCAGTAGCGATGATCACTTCATTCAAAACAAAAGAAGAAGCAATGGAACTGGCGAACAGCACTAATGCTGGACTAGCTTCCTACGCATTCTCCACTGATCAAGAGACACTGGACTACTGTTCCATTCATTTAGAATTTGGCGAGATCCAACTCAATGGTGTCAAATACGACATATATCTTCCTCACGGCGGGATAAAGAACAGTGGCATCGGAGTCGACTGCTCAGCCTATGCCTTAGAAGACTACATGATCAGAAAAAGAATCTCAACTGCGATAGCTACATGATGAATACACCAGAGTCTTTTATCAGCTGTGACTGGGGTACGACTAATTTCAGACTTCGACTGGTAGACTATGAGTCACTCAATGTGCTCCAGCAAATCGAGAGTTCACATGGTATAAAAATGCATCATAGTCATTATCTGACTAGCGGCGCCACCAGCCGAGAAGACTATTATGGACAATACATCATTACTCAAGTAAAAAAGCTGGCTGCCCAGCATCATCATGACCCCATCGTACTATCGGGAATGGCCTCATCTACCATCGGCATGAAGGACTTACCCTATGCAGACTTTCCCATAAAAGCTGATGGAAGTAGCCTGACGCATGAGCAGATACAGCTGAGTACAGACCAGAATATCATCTTAGTCTCAGGTGTCAAAAATGATCACGGTATGATGAGGGGTGAGGAGGTGCAGGCAGTAGGCCTCTCCCATCTTCTACAGTCCTATCCTCACTGCGTCTTAATACTTCCTGGCACTCATAGCAAGCACATCACGTCTCTTAATGGAGAATACACCACGTCCAAAAATTTCATGACTGGCGAAAGATTCGAACTCCTCAGCACCAAAAGTATTTTGTCAAATTCTGTCAAAAAAGGATCTTGGAATTCCGCAGCATTTACTCGAGGTGTGAGAGACGGAGCTAATTATCTACTAAGCGCGAAGTTATTCTCAGTTAGAGCCTCACACATTCTAAGTGACAGCGCCCCAGATCAAAACTATTGCTACCTCAGCGGCCTACTTATTGGCGACGAGTTAGCCTATCTTATAGAAGAAGAGACCCTGATTTGTCTGGCGGCTGCCAAGGCTCTATCGGAGCCATACCAGCAGGCACTTCATGCCATGAATATTCCAAAAGAAAGACTACATTTCATAGCACCATCAGCAGTAGAACTCGCCCTACTCTCTGGCCAAAAAAAAATACTAAAGTCATATGTCAGTACCACATAGCTTTTCTTGGGATCTGTATCACGAAACGCCAATCATCGGGATCATTCGCGGACTCGGTGAAGAGCTGATATATCAGATAGCTGAGACCATGCTCAAAGCTAATTTAGGCACTGTCGAGATTACCATGAATACACCAGATGCTGCAAAAATCATCACTGCATTGGTCGAGAGATTTCCAGGTCTTAATGTGGGTGCCGGTACGGTCTGCAATACATCAGAGCTTGCGAGTGCGATAGAGGCTGGAGCTCAGTTTATTGTCACACCGATCATCGATGAAGAAGTCATCCGCCAATGTGTCGCAGCTAATATCCCTGTATTTCCTGGAGGCTATACTCCAACTGAAATCTACAAGGCCTGGGAGCTGGGAGCTTCAGGTGTCAAAGTATTTCCTGCTTCAGTATTGGGGCCTAAATACATCAAAGATGTGAATGCCCCATTGGACCAGATTAAACTGATACCTACAGGCGGGATCAGTGTGGATAATATCAAATCATACTTTGCTGCAGGTGCATACGGTGTTGGTATGGGCAGCTCCCTGTTTCTGAAGAGCGCCATTGCGGATCTTGATTTCAAATCTTTATACAATCATTTTGTTTTAATCAATTCCAGTATCGAAAGCAGCTAAGTGTCGGCCTTTATTAGCAGGTAATGGGTCTTTCTTACAGAATATTTCAGTACTGATGACCATCAGATTGAATTTTGCTAATCTATTTTGTAAATTGTAATGATTAGCGCATGAAAATCAATGAGATTAACACTCAAAAATTCTGACAACGGTGTCAATGATCGGATAAATATTTTCAAGAAGGTCGTGCCCTGCATGGACTCCTCTTGGCACTATCACGCTGAATTCGAACTACTCTATATATCAGAAAGCAGCGGCATCAGATTCGTAGGAGACAGTGTATCGCACTTCGCTCCTGGCGATCTCGTACTCGTCGGATCATACCTCCCCCACCTATGGCGAAATGATAATCTGGATCTGGCACAGGGAGAACCCACCAGTGTCAATACGATCGTTCTGAAATTCACAAAGGACTTTTTAGGTAAAGGCACCTTTGACAACCCTGAATTTTCTGAAATCAACCACATGCTTGATCAGTCAAAATTCGGCATATCATTCAGCCAAAAAGTTAGTAAAAAGCATCACGAAGACTTGATGGGGATAACAGAGCTATCCGCTGCTGAGCAAACAATCAAGTTACTATGCCTACTTCACTCCTTATCTCAGGCATCGGAGAAGTCCATCCTCTCTACCACCGACATGAGACAGTACGCTTCGGTCAATTCTGAGCGGCTGGATTCTGTGATTAAATTTATCTCTGACAATTACACGAAGGACATTAATTTAAAAAATGTAGCTGATATAGCCTGCATGACCACCAATTCATTTTGTCGTTTTTTCAAGAAAATGACGAACAAATCATTCACTCAATTTTTAAATGAAATCAGAGTCCGAAATGCGGCACGGCTGCTCATTCAGGACAATCAGCCAGTCACAGAGATTTGCTACTCCGTGGGCTATAAATCCGTCACTAACTTCTACAAACAGTTTAAAGAGATCACGGGCAACACACCGAAAGAATACCGATATCTCATTCAAAGCTAAGCTACCATCATGTACTTTGAATAGCAGAGTGAGTCATTTCAACGCTACTAAAAATTTAGATCTCAGATCAGAGATCCATTTTACTCTATTAGATCATCCTTATACTTAGGACTATATTTTCACTATACTCCTGGTATTCTCAAAAAGGATAAAATAATGCATAAGCAGGGTAATATATACGATGCTGACATCTATTAATTGCACTTTTTTTGTTGTAAGTCATGATTCATTGATCATCATGTCACATTAATTAGGAGTCCACAAAATTCTGAACGAGGGCTTATGCAAAAGCGTATGCTGTGATAGGATGACATTGATAAATCTTTATTTCACTTTTTCAATATCTAGTCAATGAAAAAACTACAATTGCAAAAAGAAACTTATCTCGACCCAGCATGTGTCATTGAGTTTCTACCTCTCAATAAGAAACTTCACAAGCTTTTCACTGTATTTCTAATTTGCCAATTTTTATTAGCAGGTTCCACGCAGATTATTGCATCAGAGACTACTGCTGAAACGGCAGCCTACTCTACAGATGCGATGTCTGCAACATTATCAGGCATGATAATGCCCATCTCAGGTACAGTATCTGATACTGATGGTACCCCACTGATCGGCGTCACCGTCCAGATCAAAGGTACTGCTCAGGGCACCATTACAGATTTTGATGGCCGCTATTCTTTTGATGATGTAGCTGAGGATGCCGTATTGGTTTTCTCCTTTATCGGGATGGAGACTATAGAGTCGCCAGTCAGCTCATCAGGTTCTGTGAATATAGTGATGGAGGAGGCATCCATCGGTCTCAATGAGGTCGTGGTCGTCGGCTACACCACCAGAAAGAAAGGTGAAGTCACTGGCTCGGTGAGCACAGTGAGTGCTGAAGTCATAGAACGCACGACTAATAAAGATGTCGCAAAATCACTTTCTGGAAGAGTCCCCGGATTAATAGTCGCCGACCGTGGAGGCTACCCTGGCTCGACTGATGATATTACACTATTGATCAGAGGTAAGTCTACGCTAAATAACAATGCGCCTCTCGTCTTAATAGATGGTATACCGACTGGATCATTTTCTCACTTAGCTCCACAGGATATTGAGTCACTCTCTGTCCTTAAAGACGGTGCAGCAGCCATCTATGGAGCCAGAGCGGCTAATGGTGTGATCCTTATCACCACTAAGAGAGGACGCGTAGGAAAGACACAGGTCAACCTAACGAGTGCTTACAGTCTTTCATCATTCTCTTCTAATCCAAGATTGATGAATTCTGAGCAATTCACGCTATACGAAAATGAAGTCGCAGACCGAAACGGGATAGACTTACCTTATACGCAAGAACAGATCAGTAACTACGCAGCTGGTAATGATCCGATTAACTTTCCAAGCACAGACTGGGCCGACCTCACCTTTGCTAATAATTCGCCAGAACTGAGAACATCGATTTCGATGACAGGTGGCTCTGAAAAAGCCAGCTATTTTGTCAGTGGAGACCATATCGATCAGCAAGGTCTATTCGCATCTGGCGACCTTAATTTCGAACAGTATCAGCTAAGATCTAACATTGACATACGAGTCTTAGACAACTTAAGCATCGGCGTGGATGTAGCCGGAAGATTCGGTGATAGACAGCAGCCAGGAGTAGATGCTGGCTTTATCTATAAGCACATCTACACTAACTTTCCGACAGAAGTAGGCATTTATCCCAATGGGCTATATGGATTTGGAGGAGAGAATGGCGCTAACCCTGGCATCATGTCCAGCAGCGAATCAGGATTCCTAAACACAAAAAATAATACGCTTACAACTAAACTGTCATTTGATCTTAGCTTAGATGAGCTGACCGAAGGCCTCAGTGTGAAAGGATATACTGGCATCAGAAGAATCAATACGGATACTAAGTCATGGTACACACCATGGGATGTGTACACCTTCCAGCAAGGAACTAATGAATACATCAGACAGCCAGGCTTTTCACAGCGCGGAAATAAGAATATCTTAAGAGAGACCTTCTTTAACTTTAATGAGGTGATGTTCAACGTTACGGCACAATACAATCGGACAATGGATCAGCATACATTTAGAGGGCTATTGGGTCATGAGAGATTCACCTCTAATCAGCGTAACTTCTTCGCAGAAAGAAGAGACTTCCCGAGTGACAATCACCCAGAGCTCTTTGCAGGTAGTGACGAAGGCCAGCTTTCTAATGGTACATCATCTGAATTCGGAAGGCTCAATTACTTCGGCTCACTCTCCTATGATTTTGATAAAAAGTACTTCGTAGACCTAACCTTACGGCATGATGGATCAAGTAATTTTGGTCCAGGAAATCAATATGGAACTTTCCCTGGATTGGCATTGGCTTGGTCTATTGGAAATGAAGGCTTCATGAGTGGTACATCCGGCTGGCTAAACGCTCTAAAGCTACGTGCCTCTTGGGCACAGATGGGTAATGACAGAATTCCGCCATTCCAGTTTTTGACGAGATACAACTTTGGTGGCCCGACTAATGCACCCCAACCTAACTACTACATATTTGGCTTGAATGGGACCAGATTCAATGGATATAATCCTGCGAACGTACCTAATCCTGATATCACATGGGAGAAAGCAGACATGAAAAATCTTGGTCTGAGCTTCTCACTTTTTGATTACAAGCTGACGGGTGATATCAACTACTTCTTACAAAAGAGAACTGATATACTCATCAGACGTAGTGCCTCTATCCCTGATGCCGCTGGTATCACACTACCGCAGGAGAATCTCGGTAAAGTGGATAATTTTGGCTGGGAGTTACAGCTGGGATGGAATGACAAAATAGGCGACATCAGCTATAATATAGGGGCGAATTTCACACAAGCTAAAAATGAAGTGGTCTTCTTAGATGAAGCAGTGAATGTACCTGATCAGCTCAAGCGAGAGGGCTTCCCTATCGACTCTTATATCGTATATCCGACTGCAGGAATCTTCAGAGATCAGGCTCAAGTGGAGTCTACCGCAGCTAAGCTGGATGGCACCGTCGAAGGTGAGCCAGTCTATTTAGATACGAATGGTGATGGAGCAATTGATGCTGCTGATCGAATCAGAATCTACTCTTCTAATGTGCCAGAAATACAATATGGCATAACAGGTGGTATCAGCGTTAAGAATTTTGATGTAAATCTTTTATTACAAGGGCAAGCTAATGCGGAGACGCTGGTCTTCTTCGATCAGTCTGGTGCCAAGCCCTCTCATGTATTCGAACAGAGGTGGACCCCAGAAAACAGAGATGCGAGATATCCAAGAGCATTTGCACAGGGAGATCCATTCAGTGGCAATCAGAATACAGCCGAGAATTTCCAGGGCGCTGATCTGTGGTTGCATGATGCATCTTTCCTCCGCCTGAAAGAAATAGAAGTGGGTTACACCCTATCTAAGGACGTCATCAAGTTTGGAGATGTACGCGTCTTTTTCAGAGGGTTGAACTTATTGACTATGTTTTCTGAAATCTATGACTTAGGCTTAGATCCCGAAGCGAATGCATATAACAATTTCCGAAATAGTACCTATCCTTCGCTCAAGTCGTATTCATTTGGCTTCAATCTGAACTTTAATTAATAGAGACCTTTATATAAACAGTCACATGTTCATAAATATTAAAATATAATAGGAATGAAAAATTATAAACTTATTCAACTTTTATTCATCTCATTTATCGTCTGCTTCACAGCATGTGAAAAAGATGTTTTAAATACCAACGCAAGAGATGCATTCGGCGAGGACCTGATCTATGATGATCCTGACCAGCTCGAGCGATTAGTCTATACAGCTTATAACAGCACCGAAAGCTGGGGCATTAATAAATTTCAATGGTGGGGCCGAAGATTCAATATCGAAGGCGGTTCATATGAAGCCAAATTCAATTTTCAAAACAGGGATCTCTTCAGACTTAGAGCCGGATGGACACCAAGTAACTCAGGAATCTTCAGACAAAAATGGAGAAACTACTTTGACTACGTCCGTCTGACTAATGAATTTTTAGATAGAATAGATGGGAGTGAAGCTATGCAAGTAGATCCAGAAAAGTCTAATCTCCTAAAAGCTGAAATGAAATTCCTTAGGGCGAATCTGTACAGTAAATTAATCAAACACTATGGTGGAGTCCCAATTTTAGAAAGAGCTCTCACTTTAGAAGACGACTTTGATATAGCGAGAAATACATACGAAGAATGTGTAGATTTCATCGTCAGAGAACTGGATGAAGCAGCGGCGGCACTACCAGAGACAAGACCTGACAATGAGTTCGGACGTGCGACGAAATTAGCAGCCTTAGCAGTGAAGTCTCGTACGCTACTATATGCAGCCAGTAAGCTTCATGATCCAAGCACAGTGCCCAATGGCCCACTGTATGACTACGACAGACCCTCGAAATGGCAGGATGCAGCTGATGCCGCAAAAGCGGTGATCGATATCGTAGGCGACAGGGACTTGATGCAAGTTGCTAACGCGTCTGAATACCAAAAGCTATTCTTATCGCCTAATCAAGATATCCTATTTGCCAGACCCTATAGTTCAGAATTTTATGACTTTGGGACTGATGCCAATTCTTTATGGGACCAAACCCAGTCACCTAATGGATACACGGGCTGGGCCCTGTCCTCTCCGACTCATAATTTTGTCATGGAGTACAACATGAATGATGGCAGCTCTACAGCTGAGGAAACATTTGATCCTGTAAACCCCAATGACAATCGTGAAATGAGATTCTACGCTAACATCCTTTATAATGGCGCAGAATTCCGAGGTCGAAAAGTTCAGTATTTTCTTTCAGAAGACGTCGATGCCTTCCCTCATGGATTAGATTCACCAGAAGGTCTGGGTAATACACAGCACTCATCTAAGACGGGATATAATATCAGAAAATTCCAAGATGAAAATGTCGAAGTGGCAGGTGGTATCTCTTCACAGAGACCATATATACTGTACAGACTTGGAGAAATATATCTAAACTATGCAGAAGCGCAATACCACTTAGGTAATGAAGATCTGGCGAAAGAATACGTAAACAAAATATCCACCAGAGCACTACAGCCTGAGATATCTACATCAGGAGATGAACTATTGTCAGATATCAGAAGAGAGAGAAGAGTGGAGCTCAGCTTCGAAGGACATAATTTCTTTGATGAAAGAAGATGGATGATTGAGGAGCACTTAGGCTTTGACATTAAGGGTCTCAGATGGACTAAAAAGGCTACAGGCGATCTGGAGCATGAAGAGTACGTCGTTGTCACTCGCCCTTACTTTGAAAAGCATTACTATCTACCGATACCGCGAACAGAAGTAGAAAAAGCTCCTGCGATGGAACAAAATTTCGGTTACTAAATACATCCCGAGGGATAAGATGTAGAGAGGTTTTTTCATGTGATTTTTTATAGTTAGCGCCAGTAAGTCCTGGCGCTACTTATTAGTATTAAGTTCATCGAGTGTCTGATATTTGATACATTAGATGTCATAGCTATCATTGTAAGTAGAAAGCAAGTAAAAGGCTGGTACTCGCCACAGCCATCGCTCAATTTCGAACCGATGATGATAATGAAACTGTCCGATTTTATGTAAAATGTTCACAATGAGGTGATGCATCTTATCGATCAGCTCGTTTCTTCACTAAACCATTAACTTATGAGAGCTTATTTTTTGTTTTTGATATTATTCATGACCGCCACTGTCATCAGAGGGCAAGATCAGCCTAATGTCATCTTACTCTTTGCAGATGATGCTGGCTATGCTGACTTCGGATTTCAAGGGAGTAAGATCATGCACACGCCCCACTTAGATCGGTTGGCAGAGCAGTCAGTGCGGTGTACTCAGGGCTATGTGTCAGACCCTACCTGCGGTCCATCCAGAGCTGGCATTATCACTGGCAGGTATCAGCAGAAATTTGGATTCGAAGAAAATAATGTACCAGGCTTCATGAGTGATGTCTCGGCTGCAGACGGTGCTGAGATGGGTATCCCTCTGTCAGAACAGACCATAGGCGAATACATGAAGTCTATCGGCTACAAGACAGCCTTCTTTGGCAAGTGGCACGTCGGAGGTGCAGATCGATTTCATCCGACCAAGCGGGGCTTTGATGAGTTCTATGGTTTCAGAGGTGGTGCCCGGAGCTACTTCGAGTATCCTAGCGAACCCAGAGACGAACTAAACAAGATGGAATGCGGCTTCGGCAAATACAAAGAGCCCAAGTCTTATCTCACCGACGAACTCGGAAAGCAGGCCTGCAAATTCATCAAAAAGAACAAGAAAAAACCATTCTTCGCCTTTGTCTCTTTCAATGCAGTCCATACACCTATGGATGCCACACCAGAAGACCTAGCCAAGTTTCCAAATCTGCAGGGCAATCGTAAAATCGTAGCTGCCATGACTCTGGCCCTGGATCGAGCCTGTGGTCAGATCTTAGAGCAACTAACGAAATTAGGATTAGATGATAACACCATCGTGGTCTTCACCAATGATAACGGAGGTCCCACGGACAAAAATGCCTCAAGTAACTACCCTCTGAGTGGCACCAAGTCCAATCATCTGGAGGGCGGCATTAGAGTCCCCTATCTGATCAAGTGGCCTGCTGTACTCCCCGCTAATACCAGCTACGACTACCCTGTCTCAACCTTAGACCTACTCCCCACGTTTTTCCAGGCAGGCGGAGGCCAGATTGAGACGGATAGCAATCTGGACGGCGTCAACATCATACCCTACCTGACAGGTCAACAATCAGGCAGACCACACCAAGTACTCTACTGGAAGAAGCAGGCCAGAGCAGCTATCAGAGATGGCGACTACAAGCTGATCCGATACCCCGATCGCCCAGCAGAGCTATATCACATCGTAGACGATCCCAGAGAACTCACTGACCTCTCAGCCCAGCAGCCAGATCGAGTCAAGAAGATGTATAAGATGATCTTTGAATGGGAATCGACCCTGGAACGTCCACGGTGGCTTCTCAAACGAAAATTCGAGAATGTAGACATCGATCGCATGGATGAGTACCGAGATCAATCTAAATTTTTCAAGTCAGAAAGAGGAGAGTAAAGAATCGGCTACAATCCT
>CALFUK010000077.1 GCA_937929945.1 uncultured Saprospiraceae bacterium | reverse complement strand
TGCAGAAAGAAATTCGAAACGAATTTCAGGGACTAAGGGTGATATTATACTTTTTTACAATCCCTAAACAGCTTGAATCCTACTGACAACCCAGGTCTATCTGAGACTGCGTGTCATTATTCGGAAAGCAGAATCCTGATGGCACTGACTCGGGTGCGTATCGATCCATATTGGGATCTCTGAGAGATACCTCTAAGAAGGAGATCAATTGTTCTCTTTCCTCTGCTGAGATGTCTATCGGTCTGAACTTAATGGATAGTTTATCCTGAGGGATATTAGGATTTTCCGTCCTGGCTTGGACTTTATAGTCTATGACCTCATCGAGCGTGGTCTTGCTGCTTCCATGGAAGAAGAAAGGCGCATCAGATAGGTTATAGAGTTGAGGGACTTTGAATTGATAATTATCTTCTTCATTGAGCGTGAATCCGCCTCTACCCAGATTACGTCGATCTGACTCTGCAGCATTGAACGAGGGTGACTGGTACATGTCTTTGACACCCAGCGCATGAAATTCTAAAGAGCCTAAGTTAGGTCTGAAGTGGCAATTAGAGCATCTCGCCTTACCGAAGAATAGAATGCCTCCTTTGATCTCATCCAGTGACATGGCTTCTTTATTGCCTTTCAGCCACTGCTGAAAAGGGGCCTGATTACCTAAGATGGTTCTGATATAAGCTGATACGGCCAAAGACGCGTACAGCCTGGTGTATCTTTCTGATGGAGCTACGCCAGGGAATGCAGCATCAAACATAGGAGTGTAGCCATACTGATCTAATAAATCTTTATTGATGGTGATGCGGTGATCTGCAAGACCTTGTATGTTTTGGGCTTCGATTCCCTGAAAACCTAAAAAATTATTTTGCGTGTCATCTCTCAGATCCCATACATTCTCAGTGCCTTCATTAACTTCGGTGGCACCGAACTGACCATTCCAGAAGGTGTTAGTCACGTAGGCTACGTTGATGAGGCTGAGAGGACGAGCGCTCTGTACATCGAGCTCATTGTCATTGTATTCTGTATTTTTGACTCTGGTGTCACCATTAAATCCATAACCATGGCCTCCGTCAGCCACTCCCTGAGCGACACCTGGACGAAATCCAGCGGTGGGTATGTGACAGGTAGCGCATGAATAGGTGCCCATGCCTGATGGCTTAGCAGCATCCATAGCGAGACCTGTATCATAAAAGATAAATTTCCCTAATTCTACTTTTTCTCTGGTAAGTCTGTTTTTAGGGTCCTGGGGAATAGCATTCAAATCGTTTTCGTCAGGAAAGATGTAGTACTCATAGTCGCCCGTGAGTGAAGCATCCCTCAAGAAATCTTTGAGCTTATTCTCGTACTCCGCTGTATCGGAAGTTTGGTCTTTTGTACATCCCATGATGAAAAGCAAAAGAGAAAACACCAATATTAAACTTGACCTCATTAATTCAAACGATTTTTAATTTACAAATAGTGGCATTAGGGGTGCTCTATGAGTTATTATAACAATTTGTCAGCCAAAACAGTAAAAATACATAAAGCATCTTAATTTAGCCTCAAATTATGCACAAATTAAAATGCAAAACATGATAAAAAGTTCACTTGTGGTACTCGCTGCTGGAATGGGAAGTCGCTATGGAGGTTTGAAGCAAATGGATGCTTTCGGTCCTAATGGAGAAACGATCATAGATTACTCTATCTATGATGCTATTGAAGCTGGTTTTAGCTCGATCGTATTCGTAATCAGAGACAGCTTTCAGGATGATTTCAAAGCCTTCTTCAAGGGCAAATTTGAGGACAAAATAGAGATACACTACGCCTTACAGCAGCTGGATAATGTTCCAAGCGGCTACGATATCCACCCAGAAAGAGAGAAGCCATGGGGCACAGCTCACGCTGTCCAGATGGCCAAGCCCTATGTCGATGGTCCGTTCGCGGTGATCAATGCAGATGATTACTACGGTAAAGAGGCCTATAGTACACTGATGTCCTTCTTCAAGAAGCACACAGATGCTGAGGGGCAGTACGGTATCGTAGGCTATTACCTGGATAATACCTTGTCTGAATATGGTACGGTGAACCGCGGCGTCTGCACGATAGATGAGCAGGGCCACCTCAAAGGAATAAAAGAATGCACCAAAATTAAAAAGGATGCAGACGGCATCATCCGGTACCCACAGGATGCAGAAGAAAAGCACGAATTAGCACCCCGAAGCATCGTCTCAATGAACATGTTTGGCTTTTTTCCCAGTTACTTTGATCACTTTGACAAGCACTTTAGCGCGTTTTTGAAAGAAGGTGGTATGGAGCTCAAGAGTGAATTCTACATCCCGACCTTATTGGATATTCTGATCGGTTCTGGAGAGTTGACACTCCAGGTATTAGAGTCTGATTCTGAATGGTTTGGAGTGACTTACCAAGACGATAAGCCGTTTGTGGTCGCAAGAATAGAGAAGCTGATTGAGTCTGGGGCATACCCTAGCAAACTGTGGTCTTAAGATGAATTTTTGATTTGCTGATGACCTGATGTGTTGATGCCGATGGCCGCCGAGTCATCCTGAATTTGTTTCAGGATCTTGTATTAGGACCTGCTTACTTTTTAATTGCTTGATTTACTGATGCCGATGGCTACTGAGTCATCCTGAACTTGTTTCAGGATCTGGGATTTGCTGGTGTGCCGATGACAATAGCAATGGCTGTTCTACTAGCTAAAGTCCAAGCAATCTAAACACATAGCCAAGTCGATCCTAAAGACAATAAATAAATGAGCCTCAAATAAAAAGAAGCTTCTTTTGCAAGAAGCTTCTAAACCGAATAAGCATGAAAAAACTATCTAATGACTAATTAACGCAGAATTATTAGCACTTGTTTTATGAACTAAGGCTACTGCTGTTAATCAAATCATAATAAATCACTATTCAAACATATGTCATATATTTAGTATATGTAGTGTATTGATGATGAATATTTTATGCTTTTATATGATAATGTCCGTCATGATAACTGCCGATGAAAAATGAGAAAAATAGGGTAATCGACTTCAATAAGGACAGTCGAGTGATGGCTTATTGGTGAACAATATGAGTTTGGTGTCTGACAATCTCTATTTTAGCCCACACTTTCAGCCAAAACTTCTATATTTGCACCACTTTTTCAAAGACCTGAAATAACAGGCACAAACAATTAGCATAAACAAAGTAAATTACACATGCAAAATACCGGATTGATTAAGCTGTTACTCGTATTTCTTGTGATCATATGCGTGCTGCAGTGTAGCTACGTGATCCCTACCAGAGCAGTCGAGAAGAAAGCTGACGAGTACGCAGCTTCTATCGCTAGCCAAGCACCCGCAAGTGCTGATGCTTATCAGCTGCAAAAAGAAGCTCGATCTGCTTACTTGGATTCTATATCCAGTGAGAAAATATTTAGCATACCGAAAATAAAGAGCTATACCTACGACGAGCTGAAGAAACAACAACTGGCATTTGGGCTAGATCTTAAAGGAGGCCAGAGTGCCGTACTTCAGGTGGATCTTAGAGAACTGCTGACTTCACTGTCTAATAAGAGTAAGGACCCTGCACTACTCGCATCATTGGATCAAGCTGATGAAGCACTGAAATCATCACAATCAGATTACATCACGCTATTCGGTGATGCTTTCCGAAAAAATGCTAATGGCAAAAAACTCTCCAGATTCTTTTACAGAAAGCTGGCCGATGATACCAATCAGATTAACACACAATCATCTGATGGAGAAGTTATTCAAGAGTTAAGAAAGAAAGCTAACGAGACGGTCAATTTGACTTTCAATCTGTTGAAAAGAAGAATTGATAAATTAGGAGTCGTACAGCCTAACATTTCGTTAGATGCAGCTCGTGATTTGATCTTAGTGGAGCTACCAGGCGTGGATAATGAAGAGAGAGCACGTAATATGTTACAGACCAGTGCTGTATTAGAGTTTTGGGATACCTACCGATTTAATGACGCAGGAATCATGAATAATCTATTACTTGCCGATGAAAGACTGAAAGGCAGTGATGTGTCTGATGAATCAGCACTACAGACTACCAGAAAAGATTCTACTAAAGTCGCTGTATTAGATGATGCAGGTAATGAAACGGGTGATTCTACATTTCAGGTAGTAGACGTACCAGTAGATCCATTCGCTAATCAAGGGCCACTGACTCAGTTATTAACCATCAATAGAGGGGCAAGACCTGCTGCTGTCATGGGTACAGCTGCCAAAAATAAAAAGAAGGCAATCGATGAGATGCTCTCACGTCCAGAGATCAAAAGACTCTTTCCTGCCGACTCTGACTTCAAATGGTCACAAAACCCCACAAGAAGTATCGAGGGAGAAGAGACTGAAGAATATGCGTTGTACTTAATTAAGAAGCCAACAGGTTCTGATAATGCACGTATTGAAGGAGAGGTCATCACCAGCGCCAGCCAAGGACCTGACCCGACTACAGGAGAGATCATGGTTAATCTATCTATGAATCAACAAGGCGCTAAAGTATGGAATGATATGACCACCAAGGCAGCCGCTAATGGAAACCGAGAAGTAGCACTGACACTTGACGATGAAGTGATCACAGCACCAAGAGTCAATGGTCCCATACCTCAAGGTAGAACTCAGATTTCTGGTGATTTTACAGTACAAGAAGCAGCCGACTTGGCCAGCATGTTAGAGATAGGCAAGCTACCTGCCAAGGTGAATATGGTGCAGTCCGCAAGTGTAGGCCCATCATTAGGTAAAGAAAATATCAGAAAATCATTCATGTCATTCGCTATAGGATTGGCGATGGTTCTTCTGTTTATGATCGTCTATTACGGCGGAGCTGGAATCATTTCGATTGTAGCTTTGATTGCGAATATGTTCTTCATCTTTGGAGCATTAGCATCATTTGGTACAGTCCTAACTCTGCCAGGCATAGCAGGTATCCTGCTCACCATCGGTATGGCGGTGGATGCTAACGTGATCATCTTTGAAAGAGTCAGAGAGGAGCTAAGAGCGGGTAAGACCCTGCTAGCTTCCATAGCTGATGGATTCAAAAATTCATATTCAGCCATTATCGATGCTAACGTCACGACATTCTTCGTGGCAGCTATACTCGCTTATTTTGGTCTCGGTCCGATCAAGGGGTTCGCAGTGGTCTTGATGATCGGTGTGGTATCTTCAGTCTTTACGGCAGTGGTATTATCACTGATGATGTTTGACTGGTGGACGAAGAAGAAAGAAAACGATATTTCATTTTGGACGGGCATGTCTAAGAATGCTTTCGCCAATATGAACTTTGATTGGATAGGGAAGAGAAAAATTGCCTATGTCTTTTCAGGTATCCTATTTACCGTTAGTTTGATCTCCATCATCTTTAGAGGCTTTGACCTTGGAGTAGACTTCAAGGGTGGATATTCATATACCATAGAATTCACAGATGATGCACCTGTAGATAGAGATGCCATCAGTAATGCGCTGACAGAGGCTGGTGTCGTACCTCACACGGTAAAGGCGGTCAGCACGCAGAACACCTATAATATAGTGACTTCATACCTTATCGATGATACTGAGCAAGATGCGACTGATCGAGCGATGGAAGCGCTACACGGTGCCATGCAGCCGATTATTGGCTCAGTCACGCTGGATCAATTCCGTAATTCAGACGCGCAGAGTGTGTCACATGTGTCCTCTTCTAGTAAAGTAGGGCCTACCATAGCGGATGATATCAAGACGAGTTCGTACAAAGCTGGAATTTTCGCTTTACTCTTGATCTTCTTGTACATTTTCATCCGATTCAACAAGTGGCAGTACAGCCTTGGGGCTATAGCCGCACTGGTGCATGACTCTGTCATCGTCTTGGGTGTATTCTCACTCTTACACGGTATCTTACCGATTTCAATGGAAATCGATCAAGCCTTCATCGCCGCCATTCTGACGGTGATTGGATACTCGATTAACGATACCGTGGTGGTCTTCGATAGGATACGTGAATACTTAGGTATCTACACGAATAAGGAGACTGATGAGGTGATTAATATGGCTGTAAACAGTACATTCAGTAGGACCGTGATCACATCACTGACTACCTTATTCATGGTCGTCGTCTTATTGATATTCGGAGGTGGAAGTATTAAGGGATTCGCCTTGGCCTTGGCCATCGGTATCCTGATTGGTACTTATTCATCCGTATTCGTAGCGACACCAATCGTGAGAGACTTTGCTGATGAGCTGAAGCCTAAGCAAGTAAAAAACACCAAAAAGAGCTTCACCAGATCATCTGCTGGAGTCAAAAGTTAATCGATATATCGAGCATATCAGATGATAAGCCCAGTCAATGTTTGCATTTTGACTGGGCTTTTTTTGTGACCTTGTACAGAGCTTTGGTGCTAATCACTGACAAGAGCGGACATGTATATTGAATACCTGACGTGCAGCTATTTTCTCCCGATCTACAGATGAACTTTATTCCTCTTGAATTTTTAATTAAATTGAAGATTATTAGATCGTTTTCTATGAGGAATATCGTCTACCTATTATTGCTTATTTCCTGCTCGGCTTGCTTCAGCTCCAAGTTTCAGATAAAGACGGGTGCCGATGCCTATGAGCTGAGACAATACGCTAAGGCTATACCTCTCTTTCTGGACGAGTATGAAGAAGCGAATGATCGGGAGACCAAAGGGATAAAGGCCTACTACCTGGCTAAATCCTATCAAAGAGTCAATGACGATAATAATGCCCTGAAATGGTATGAGACAGCTGTCCAAAATGAATATGGACTGGAGGCCTACCGTAATCTGGCTATCGCCTATAAAAAGAAAGAGCTATACGATCGAGCGATTAGGACATTCCAATTATGGGAGAGCGAAGGAGGAGATCGACTGGAGGCTAATCGTGAGATCGGCATCTGCAAGCAGGCTAAGCTGTGGCTGAAAGGGGATAAAAGTATCGTGGTCCAAGAGCTCACTGTGAACACAGCCTCTGCGGACTATGCTCCAGTGATTTATGATGAGAGATATCTGGTATTCAGCTCAGATCGAATGGGCAGTACTGGCGCATCTCGATATGAATGGACGGGGAATCAATATTCTGACCTGTACATAGCATCCAAAAGTGGCTCTGAGCCAATCCTATTTGATGATAAAATCAATACAGAGCACAATGAAGGCGTAGCTTGTTTTAACCAGGACTTCACTGAGATATTTTTCACCAGGTGCTTCGATGAGGTAGGCGATGATCACTGTAAGATATTGATGAGTGTACGAGAGGGTAGCGGATGGTCCGTGCCACAAGAGGTATTCACGATGCTGCCCAATGTCAATTATGGTCATCCGACTCTGGTAGAAGGTGATAGTGTCTTGGTTTTTTCCAGTAATAATCCTAGTGGCTATGGAGAGTATGATCTCTACTACAGCTTCCGTGAAGAAGATGGTGTCTGGACGGATCCTGAGCTGATGCCTGAAAGTCTTAACACGCAGGGCAATGAGCAGTTTCCCCGCTCTAATGGAGATACGCTGTATTATTCATCTGACTATTTACCAGGACTGGGCGGACTTGATATTTTTAAGACCTATCTGATGGAAGGTGGTACCTGGTCTGCACCCCAAAATGTAGGTGCTCCGATTAATTCTGGAGCCGATGACTTCTCACTCATTATAGATCGGCAGGCTGCATCTGTAGGGCTCAAGCTACTGCAGGGTGGTTATTTTAGTTCTTCGAGAGCTGGTACAGGGGACGATGATATCTACCAATTTTCGACCTATGAGCTGGAGGAAAAAGACAAACCTAAGCCTGCCGAAGTCGTAGAAGAAGAGCAGACACCAGATGAAGACAAGAAGATCTATATTGCTGTCAGAGTCGTGGAGAATATCTTAGCCGATCCTGAGAATCCTAACTCCGAAATCATCGGAAAAGAGGGCCTCAATGCCTCAGAAATCATCGTGAATGACACCAATAATGAACTAACCCTGAAGACTGATGCGAGTGGCAGAATTATCATGGATGGAGCGGAGTCGACTAGTTATAGTTTCAAAGTGGTCAGAGATGGCTATCTGACTAACTCCAAAAACCTTACGACAGAATCAAGAGAAAATCTGGATGGCTCCAAGACCTATAATGTCGAGATAGCTTTGGACAAAATCTATTACAATAAAGAGATCATTCTGGATGATATCTTCTATGATTTTAACAAATTTTTTATTCGAGACGATGCTAAACCCTCACTGGATACACTCATACAGCTACTGAAAGACAACCCATCTATTTCTATATTATTAGCGTCTCACACTGACTGTGTCGGTCGCCCTGAGTATAACATGGAACTGTCAGACCGCAGGGCACTATCTGCTGTGGACTATATCTCATCCCAAGGTATTTCTCCATCCAGACTGGCTTACAAAGGCTTTGGTGAGTCCAGATTACTCGTAGAATGCATCTGCCAGCTGTGTTCTGAGGAGCAGCATCAAAAGAATAGACGCACCACATTTACCATATTAGAAGAGTGATGTGGGGTAATTGTAGTTTATTGTAGGTCCCCTGGTAGAGACTATAATATGTGAGTGAAGTACCTTTGGATAGTCTTACTTGTAGAAAGTCAAATTCTTTAATTTAAAATTCGTTAACTTGTCATTAACCTTACAGCACCGTATGTCTATGGGAGGTGAATTAAATCGCTTCAAAATCGTATCGAGCAATAGCGCATCACATCAGAATACTGGATCATCTATGACTGGTAAAGGGGCCATAGATTCTATAGCTCACATTCCCTCCGTCATATTTCAGACTGATCTCACAGGACACTACACATATATCAGCAAGGCTTGGGAAGAACATACTTCGATTCCAATAAGCGAAACGATAGGTAAGCACTTTACTTTTTTTCTAAGTCCAGAAGAACGCGAGAAATTTAAAACTGGCATCAGTAAAAGTAGCTCAAACTCTGATTATTTCTTTGAGTTTGAATTTGTTCTCAAAGGCCAGAATCGAAAGTTGAAATCAGAATTCAATAAACTAACTGATAGTACAGGTAAGCACATCGGATACATAGGCACTTTCTTCGATCTGACAGAACTCAGAAACACACGCTCTCAGCTGCTGAAGGAAAAAGAGATCTTAGAACAGCAAGAGAAACGAATCAAATCTAATTTAGACGAGTTAGAACGTAAGAATACAGAGTTAAATAAATTTATCAGTAAGAACTTAGAAATCGAAAACTTCGCCTACATAGCCTCTCATGATCTGAAAGCACCTCTTAGATCAGTCATGAGTTTCTCCTTACTACTGAAGAAGAAGTACTATGAGCTACTAGACGAAAAAGGTCAAAAATACCTTGATATCATCTCCGATGCCTCTCAGGATATGATCAGACTGATCGATGGCTTACTCAAGTATACCACCATCCATGGATCTGAGATCAATCTAAAATCCGTAGACATCAGCTATCTCATCGATGAGTCACTGCTCACACTCAACAGTGCCGTAGAGAAGGCAGAAGCCAGCATCGGCTATGGACCGATGCCCCAAAATGTGATTGTAGACAAAGATAAAATCTACCAGCTCTTCTACATACTGATCGATAATTCCATCAAATTCAGGCACCCAGATCGAATCCCTGAGATTAAGATCGATTCCGAAGAATTAGTGGATCACTGGCTATTCCGAATATCAGACAATGGTATCGGTATCCCACCCAACTTCAACCTCAAAGCCTTTGACCTCTTTAAGAAGGTCAAGACGACGGGATCTGATACGGGCACTGGCGTCGGGCTGACCATAGCTCAGACCATAGTCAATCAGCATGGTGGCAAGATCTGGATCGAATCAAAAGAAGGTGAGGGGATGGTCGTCTGCTTTACGTTGAAAAAGACCTTGTAGTCAAGGTATTCTCAAGTCATTCTATTCTTACTTTTACATGGGACGGTCATGTCTGGTAAGTCCTCACCAGTCGTTCATTCATTGGCTATCCATCTACTTTTTGGAGATAGTGAGTTACCCCTTTCGAGGGAGTTCAAGGAGTGAGCTTACAGCAGCCTTATGTGAGGATAGCTAGAAGATATAGCTCAATTGGAAGAATGAATACTTTAAAGATACCTTTAGCTAATAGGTTTATTTACACTTCTTCTGCTTTTTATTACATACGATACCGATTCAAAATCTTTGTATATGCATACCAAACTTGCCTTGCCAGGCAGGCTTCACTTTGCTAAACCAATATCCTATTTAAGACTATTAAATATCCCATTTTCCTTAGACCACAATATTCACCATACGATTAGGCACCACAATTATTTTTTTGACTGGCTTGCCTGCTGTCCACTTATCCATTCCTTCCAAATTTATGACAGCCTTCTCGATATCCGCCTTAGACATCTCTGAGGCGAATGAGGCAGTGGTTTTCTTCTTACCATTGATGCAGATCGGGTATTCTATTTCATCCTCTACCAGATAAGACTCATCATATATGGGATACGGCTGTTGGTGTACTGAAGGCTGGTGCCCTAAAATCGCCCAAGCCTCCTCAGTGATGAATGGCGCAAAGGGAGCCAACAAGACTGTCAGCTGCGTAAGAACCTCTTTATTAGCAGAGCTGATTTTTCTGAGCTCATTGACACAGATCATGAAGCCACTCACGGCCGTATTGAATGACAGATTATTGATGTCACCTGATACCTTTTTGATCACCGTGTGCAGGATTTTTAGTTCTTCCTTCGATGGGGCATCTGCAGATAGCTGAGTGTCAGTGATCAGGCTCCAGTACTTATTTAAGAACTTGTATACGCCATCGATACCGTTAGTGTCCCATGGTTTTGACTGCTGGATCGGACCGAGAAACATCTCGTACATCCTAAAGCAGTCAGCACCGTAGCGTTCTATGACTTCATCTGGATTGATGACATTGAATTTTGATTTGGACATCTTTCCCGTCTCAGAGATGGTGACTAGGTGCGAATCGGTCGCATCCCCTGAGTTAGGTGTGAATTGGCCCTGGTGATACATACCCTGGCCACACTCGAATATCGCATCCTGATACCCCTCTCGCCAGTCAATAAACTGCTTTATACTATCGAGATTAAAATAAGACTTGTCACTGCCGTACTGATGGACGAACTCTATTTTTACAGGGATCTTGGTGAACTCTGTTATGTTTCTTGTTTCTAATAGACCAGCACAGACAAATTTGTGAAATCCATTCTCTTTATCTTTCAGCAGGGCGATGTATTCTATGCCACCCTGTATCATCCCTTGATTCACCAAGCGCTTAAAGGGCTCTGAGGTAGGCACTAAGCCCTTATCAAAGAGGAACTTATGCCAGAAGCGGGCGTACATCAGGTGTGCTACAGCATGCTCTGACCCACCTATGTAGAGATCGACATCCCTCCAATAATTCACCACATCCTGTGCGACGAAGGCATCATCATTATGGGGGTCCATAAATCTTAGGAAATACCATGATGATCCAGCTACGGCTGGCATCACATCGGTCTCTCTGGTCATGCCATCATGCTCTACCCAGCCTTCGAGTCTGGATAAGGGAGACTTACCGCCCTGTCCAGGCTGAAAGTCATCCGTCACTGGCAGCTCCAGTGGTAGCTCAGCTAGGGGTAGTGGGTGGGCTATACCATCCTGGTCATAGGACATAGGAAAAGGCTCACCCCAGTAGCGCTGACGGCTGAAGTTAGCATCTCGTAGTTTGTAGTTTATCTGGGCCTTACCGAGGTTTAGTTCTTCTATCTTGCGACACATCACAGTGATCGCTTCTTTCACCTCCAGTCCATTGAGGTAGTCAGAGTTCACGATCACACCGATCTTATCAGCGAGTGTGGCTCCTGGATAGTCACTCTTATCGACGACCTTAATGATGTCCAGGCCAAACTTAGTGGCAAATGCGAAATCCCTGTCATCGTCAGATGGTACGGCCATGATGGCTCCCGTACCGTAGTCTTTAAGGACATATTCTCCGATCCAGATTGGGATGTTTTGTTGAGAGAAGGGATTGTAAGCGTAGGCTCCAATGAAGGCTCCTGACACTGTCTTGTCTGCCATTCGTTCGACTTCAGACTTGGCCTTAGTCTTGGCGATGTATGCCTCTACTTCAGCTCGCTGCGCATCAGTGGTGAGCTCAGCTACTAGGTCGTGCTCTGGCGCTAAGACTATGTAGGTCGCTCCAAAGATGGTGTCAGGCCTGGTCGTGAAGACCTCTATTTTTTCATCGCTGTTTATGATGTCAAAGAATACACTGGCACCTTCTGACCTACCTATCCAGTTGCGCTGAATGGCTTTAAGCGAGTCTGACCAATCGATGGTATCCAGATCATTGAGCATTCGTTCTGCATAGGAAGTGATGCGTAGGTACCACTGCGTCATAGCTCTCTGCTCCACGGGGTGACCACCTCTCTCGGATATACCATCTTTCACTTGATCATTAGCCAGGACAGTCCCTAGGGCCTCACACCAATTCACATATCCTACTTTGCGATAGGCGATTCTGTATTCCATGAGGATCGCTTCTTGTTCGACTTGACTCAGGGCTTTCCATTGGTCTGCATCAAAGCTCTCCTTATAACTGTGGACAGCCGCAACACCGGTATTTCCTGCTTTTTCAAATTGGCTGATGAGCTCAGCTATCGGCATTGCTTTATCCTGCTTCGTATCGTAGTAGTGCTGGTACAGCTCTGTGAATATCCACTGCGTCCACTTGTAGTATTTAGGGTCACAGGTAGCCAGCTCTCTGCTCCAGTCAAATGACAGGCCCAGATTACTCAGCTGCTCCTTGTATCGCACCATATTTTCTGTAGTAGACTTCGCAGGGTGGATACCCGTCTGCAGCGCATATTCTTCCGCTGGTAGACCAAAGGCATCAAAGCCCATAGGGTGCAGTACATTGAATCCCGTCATCCGCTTGTATCTGGAATATATGTCTGATGCGATGTATCCGAGAGGATGGCCTACATGGAGTCCTGCACCAGAAGGGTAGGGAAACATGTCTAACACATAGTATTTAGGTTTATCGCTTTCGTGAGTGACCTCATAGATTTTCTGATCTATCCAGTATTGTTTCCATTTTGCTTCTACGGAAGCAGAATTATAATCCATAATTGAAGACTTGTCTGTCGTAAAAAAGAAGTGCGAAATTAAGCCTTACTAGTAGTAATCCAAAGTTCTCTTGCGATAAGATAGAGGTTTATCATCGAAAAAACTCCATTTCTCCAGCCAGCGCTTGTTGACATCGTATGCGAGAATTTTATGCTCTTCATTCACCAGGATCTTACCCGCGCCATCACGTATTGTCACTTGTATCTCATTGCCATGTTGATCATAACCGAAAGCCATGGTTCTGGAGAGTGCGCCTGATGCTTCTGAGATACTCTTCTTTATCATTTGTCCTTCATCATTGTACTCGAATGTCTCGATGCGGAGGAGTTCATCATTTTCAGCGTCGTATGAGTTTTTTGTTTTGATTTTTCCATCCTCTACGGCGTAGGTATAGTAGCTGATCATGGTGCTGTCACTATTATAGTAGTTAGAGCGGATCAGGACTCCCTGATCGTATACGAAGGCTTCTCGGAAGAGGCTGTTATCTTTTTGTCTGACCAGATGCTTTAGCTCATTCCCTTCTTCATCATAGATCCTGCTTTCTGAAAACCTCAGTGCCCCTTGCTCATATTCCCCATTCACATCGTTGACGGAAAACAGTTCTAAGTTTTCTGATTTGACCTTCTTAGGGCTCTCATCTGCACAGCTCCACAGAAGGACTAAGGCTAAGCTCAGGATCGTATAATGAAGTTTCATTTTCTATGTGTTTTAAGGGTCCGGCACCGTAGATGCTACATATATACGCTGCGGATTATTTTTGCACCACAAGATATTCCTTTTTTGGATCTCCAGTCGCACTGATGTAAGTAGACTACCTGTGTCCTAGGGGAGTTGGAATATCGTGATTAGAAGATCAAGAAAACCACAAGACGACAGGCTAAGCCAGGCGTTTGAGTCAGATGCTGAAGCGAGATCAGCAAGACGGGTCTGTTTTTAATCATTGAGGTCATGGGTCATTGGATTGGGTTCACTTGCTTGGGCGAGATGCTGAAGCGAGATCAGCATGACGCAGTAGTTTTTAACACCTGAACTCAAGCCATAATAAAATCCATCGTTTTCTCAAGCATCCAAGAAAGGCCCTTCTTATGACCACCAAATCCAACATGTCCTCCATACTGGCTGGCAGCCAACTGGAGATCATCGCTGGCTTCTGCTTCTGCATAGGGTATAGCAGCCGTGGATAGGAATGGATCATCCTCAGCAGAAATAATCAGGGTAGGCGTCTTGATATGAGGCAGGTACTGTTTTGAAGAGGACTGGGCGTAGTAGTCTGCAGCATCTTTAAATCCGTGGATCGGTCCCGTGATTCGATCATCGAAGTCGTAGAGCTTAGTGACAGCATTCACTGTTTTTAGATCCAGTTCGGCGGGATAGGCGATTGCTTTTTCTAAGGCCTTCGCCTTCAGTGATCGTAGAAAGCGTTTTTCATAAAGGATGTTTTGCCTTTCCATGATCTTATAGCTACAAGATTCGAGGTCGGTGGGAGGAGAGATAGCTACGGCTTTCGTAATACTTTGGGATGATTCATACGCAGCTTCTCCTAAATATTTCAGGATCAGATTGCCGCCCAGACTGAAGCCGATCGCATAGATGTCTTCATAGTCATGCTGATAGTAGGAGAAGAGGGTGTCTAGGTCTTCTGTGGCACCGCTGTGATACATCTGGAGTTGTAGATTGGGTTCTCCACTGCAGCCTCGATAATTGAGGACTCTGATATCGTAAAGGCCTGTCTGAGATAATGCAGCGCAAAAGGTTTGGATGTAGCTGGACTCAGAGCTTCCCTCCAGCCCATGTAGCAGGACAATGAGCTTTTTAGATTGCTGCAGGATAGAATCAATATCCAAGAAATCTTCGTCGGGCGTCTGCAGCCTATGTCGATGAAAATCCACCTTGGTTCTGGATCTCTGGTAATGGGACAGCACCGTATTAAGGTGGCCGCTCCTGTAAATGACTGATGGTTGGTAATCGCTACAGTCTAGTATGGGCATTGCTTTTATTTTAGGGGCACATCGAGTCGCTTCATGAGATTGAGCAAGACATCAGGGTAGTCTGTGATGATGCCATCCACCCCTAATTCTATCATGGCGACCATGTCTTGTTCGACATTGACCGTCCATGGGATCAGTTGGATTTTTTGCAGTTCGCAGTACTTGGTGACTGTTGGTGTGATTAGTTTGTAGAAAGGACTATATACATCAGGACGAAAACCTAAGCGCCTCATATTGAGAGCAATAGGTTCTTTGTTTTCAATCAGATACACTAGCTTTATAGCTGGTGCTATGTCTTTCACCGCTCTCAGACTCCCGATATCAAATGACTGTATGTAGGTTCTTTCTTCTATGCCTAACTCCTGAACGATGTCTACGACTAAGCGAGCAAACTCTGCTGCGGCTGGATGAAAGACGTCATCCATCTCAGGTTTACGCTTTATTTCAATGTTGTAATAGGGCTTCGCTTTACCTTGTGATGTCACATAGGCCTCTATGTCAGTGACCATATCTCGAAAAGATGGCTTGTATGTCTTTAGTTTTTGCTGCTGAGAAAATCGAGAGTGTGCTCTGCTTCCGACATCATAGGTCTTGATTTCACTATAGTTCAGCGCATAAATATTATGTTCTTTTTCATTGGTTTTGGTGATCTCTTCTCCTTGTGGTGTGATGCTGATCTCGTGTGAGAAGAATGGTTCGTGAGACACGATGACCTGTTTGTCTTTAGAGATCACTAGGTCCAGCTCTAAAGTGGTGACACCTAAGTCAATGGCTTTTCGGAAGGCAGGAATGGTGTTTTCAGGCATCAGCCCTCTGCATCCTCGATGGCCTTGGACGTCGATGGCTTTTTTCGACTGTTCAGTCATGACTATAGATTTTGTCTTGCAGGACATAGTGCAAACGATGAGGCTTGCTGCTATGACAAATTTTAAGTGGTACATGTGTCTTCAAAGATGCGTAAATATACCCGCAGCAGGGATATTATTATTAACGATGAAATGTCTATGACAGTAATGCTTAACAAACTCAAGTGATTCTGGTCATTAGATCATATCAGATACAATCTGACTAAGCAAGATATTAATTTGAGTATAAAATAAAAGAACTCTGAGCCTAAAAAATAGAGAGCTGATGCATCGATTGATACATCAGCTCTGTTTCTATTTCTATGTTATCATTTAGTAGAATCTCATTCGCTGCTTAAGATATATCTAATCCCAATGGCTCCATTACTCGCACCAAAGCCAGATACACCGCCTAACACAAATGTCGGTACCCAGTCCACAGAAAAGCTAAGAGGTGTGCCATCCAGGGTATATTCTGCTCCTATGTAGCCACTGAGTGGGATGCCAAGACCTCCAGAATCTCTGATGAATGCATTATCATATGAGTAAATGGCTAATCCAGGACCACCGCCGAAGTACCACTTCAATCTTTCGACGCTCTCTATCTCGTTATGGATGAGGTAGGCCGCATTGACTCTGATCTCTGTATAGCCGAAGAAGCTCCTAAAGCCAGCATAGCCCTCTACAGCTGCGGTCTCAGTAAGGAAAGTCTTATAAGATACTGAGAGGGGATAGCCTAGTCTGACACCCACTGCGGATTTGTAGTCTTGAGCTTGTCCCGACATGAGAAATCCGAAAATTAAAAGACAGATAAAAGTTAATTTTTTCATATTAGTTTTTTTTCAAGTAATGAGGAATTATGTTCTTGATGGTACACAAAAATATTTTTTCAAAAATAAGCTTAAGAAGCTGATTTACGCATCACCATTTTTAGTGAATCGACGGATCATAGAACATGGGGTTTGCAATATGGAAGTAGTATTGCGATCCAAATATAATAAAATATGGCTATGTTATGCTATTGGCATCTTCTTAGAATTCTTGCTTTTGCGACTGAAATAGTTTGGTTTAATTCACTATAATAGTGTCACAGAAAAAACCATCCAACACATGACTCCATTCATAGCCGAAATCATAGGAACAGCCATATTAATCCTCTTAGGCAATGGGGTAGTGGCCAATGTGCTGCTGGATGATACTAAAGGGAATGATGCTGGACTCATTGTGATCAGTATGGCCTGGGGTTTGGCGGTATATTGTGGGGTGATCATAGCGGGCCCAGTGAGCGGAGCTCATCTCAATCCTGCAGTGACCGTAGGGCTGGCCGTAGCAGGTGGATTCGATTGGGCACTTGTGCCTGGCTACATCACAGCACAGTGTATTGGAGGAGCCATAGGTAGCGTCTTAGTGTGGCTGAGCTATAGAGACCATTACCACAAGACGACAGACCTCGATGCTAAGTTGGCCACATTTTGCAATGATCCGGCCATTAAAAACCATCCATTCAATTTTATAACAGAGCTCATAGCTACATTTGTATTGGTCTTTGTCATACTATACATCGCTGAGCCAGAGATCACGGCTACTGGTATGACTGATGGTAAGATTGGACTCGGATCTGTGGGAGCCATTCCGGTTGCTTTTTTAGTGATGGCTATAGGTATGTCACTTGGTGGCCCCACTGGGTATGCTATTAATCCAGTACGGGATTTTATACCGAGAGTGATGCACAGCATATTGCCCCTCGGAGAGAAGCGAGATGGTAATTGGGGTTATAGCTGGGTCCCTATTTTAGCTCCCCTTGCTGGAGGAGTCATAGCAGGAGGCTTATTCATAGCCCTATCGTAAGTGATTAGACACGATTGCAGGATTCGATCGTGCTGATGTTGTCGATCAGAATATTAGCCTTGTGGCTAAATCTGCCCTCTTGGTGAAATGCTTCTAATAAGATGTATCTCACATCCGTCTCTGGCCTGAATTCTACCTCGTAATTTTTCCATTCTATCTCATCGATCAGTGGTGACTCGAAGATCATCTGCTGCGTCTCGCATCTGCTCCTGCCTACCCATATCCTCAGTTTGATCGGCTTGTTATAGCCAGTGTAGCCCAGACTATGGGCCAGATCAAGCGTAAAAGAATAGCATTCATCCTGGCGAAGTGTGGCTGAAAGTCGCTGGCCGATCGATTCGAACGTGCCATTTTCTCTGGTGATCATACCGACATAGGTCTCACCTTCTGATGGCTCCGTGTAGACTCCCCAGTAGCCAGGGAGTATATCTGGAGTGGTGAATTCTTCGCACTCCAGCCAGCCCATGGGTGTAGTCGCATCAGATGGTGTATCCTCAAATGATGGATTATTCAGCGTAACTTGACTATATACGCTTGACACTGCACATAATAGCAGGATTAGTGTAGAATAAATTATATTAGCATTTGTTATATATGTCTTACAAGTCATAATCAATGAGGGCTATTGCTACACAAAACAACAGATTTTTTACTTCATTCAGTATAATCGCTGTCTTGTTCATTTTGGGAATTTTTGGTGTCATCTTGCTTCATTCGCAGTATGTAGGGCATAAAGTGAAGGAACAGCTGAATATTGTCGTAGAGTTCACTGATGACTACCAAGCTGCAGAAAAGGATGAATTATTGGCCCAATTAGAAAATCATGAGGCTGTGATTCAGAGCTCTATCGCCTTCCACGATCGGGATATGGCCAAGGAAGTGATGCTGGGCGATCTGGTGGATGAATACCTTATCGACGAAGCTGACAATCCCTTCAGAGACATGCTGGTATTCAATGTGGCCTCTGAGTATTATCGAGATGGATACATTGATAATCTGGCAAGCCATCTGATGGATCGAGCGTATGTGAAAGATGTCGTCTATCAGAAGGATTTTGAGCGCTACATCGATCGGCTGCTCAAGGAGATTTCCATCATACCCTTGATTCTATCAATACTTCTAACGATCCTGTCTATATCCCTGATATACAATACGGTACGCCTCAATCTGGAGTCGGATAAACATAAGATCAAGACCATGGAGCTGGTCGGCGCCAGCCAGGCCTTTATCAAGCGGCCCTATATGTCATCTGCGCTGAAGATCGGCCTCATCAGCTCCTTCATTGCTATCCTGTTATTAGTCGTATTGGTGCAGCTCATGAGCCTGCGCATCCCTGATATTAGTCCCTTTATCAATTATCAATATATAGCGATCGTAGCGGTCATTCTTTTGGTGATCGGCGTGCTGATCCCCTATGTCTCTACCAGCATGATCGTATCTAAATACTTGAAGCGTATATATATTGGTGTAGAATAATATCTTTGTGAACATACAGTAGCGATCTGCTACATCGTTATGTATCCGTAAGTCATAGAAGCATGAGTAAAAACAAAAAAGAGAAGAAAACCAAGAAGCAAATAGCAGCGGAACTGTCAGCCAAAGCAAAGGCTACTCAAGCTGGAAAAACTCACGAACCTAAGGTCATAAATACCAAATCCAGAGGTGATCTGAAGCCTACACAGTCCAGACAGAAGTCAAGTGTCTCTCAGCAAGTTGCCGTGCCGCTACTTTACGAAAAAAAACATTTCATACTCATACTCGCAGGGATAGGTCTGATCATGCTGGGGATGCTCCTGATGGCAGGTGGCAATATGCCCAGCAGAGATATATGGGATGAGAGCCTCATCTATAGCTTCAGAAGGATCACCCTAGCGCCCATCTCCATACTTGCGGGTTTAGCCGTGGTCCTGTATGCTATATTTGTCCCAAAGAATGCCTGATATACTCAGTACCATCATCTTAGGCATCATCCAAGGGCTAACAGAATTCTTACCCGTCAGCAGCAGCGGCCACATAGAAATAGCGAACTACATATTAGGGACTGACGCAGCAGGCGAAGAGAGCTTGATGACCACTATAGTACTGCATGCGGCTACCGCTCTCAGCACCATACTTGTCTTTCGTCAGGACATCATCAGTATCATCAGCGGCATCTTTTCTACCAGATGGAATGAAGAGAAGAAATTTGCTCTAATCATCATCGTGTCCATGATCCCTGCGGTCATTGTCGGGCTGTTGTTCGAAGATGCTTTAGAGAGTCTTTTCACACAAAATATGCTCCTAGTCGGCTGCATGTTATTGCTGACTGCAGTGCTCTTATTTTTAGCTGATAAAGCTAAGGATACACAAAAGCCAGTGGGCTTTACCGCGGCCATTATTGTGGGTATAGCTCAGGCCATAGCCACTCTGCCAGGTATATCCAGATCAGGGGCCACCATCAGCACTTCTGTACTTTTAGGCATTGACCGCACTAAGGCCGCCAGATTTTCATTTCTCATGGTCATACCTCTGATCTTTGGCAAGATCGCTAAGGATGCCATCGATGGGGATTTTGCCTCCACAGAGGTCAATGTCTTGGCACTGGCAGCTGGGTTTATTGCGGCATTCATCACGGGTTATTTAGCCTGTGTGTGGATGATTGCCCTGGTCAAGCGGAGTCAGCTGAAGTACTTTAGCTTCTACTGTATGGCCGTCGGCCTCATTGCCATCACGACTTACTTCATTCACTAATTAAGCGACAGAGCCACACAGCCTATGGAGATCACTTGCCCCATCATTACGAAAGACACAGCGCTACATGATCTGGACTATCTGGCCGGGGTAGGGGTACTCATTGATAAGCCCAAGGATTGGACTTCCTTTGATGTGGTCGCTAAGCTGCGCAATACGACTGGAAAATACTTGGGTGTCAGAAAGCTAAAAGTGGGGCATGCGGGCACATTAGACCCTCTGGCGACTGGTCTGCTGATCCTCTGCATCGGTAAGGCCACCAAGCAGATAGAGGCCTTCCAAGGATTACCAAAGTCATACCTGGCAGATATGAAGCTGGGTGCCCATACAAAGACCTATGATGCCGAGGCGGAGGAAGAGGATGTGCAGGCGGTGGATCATCTCACACAGGATGATATAGAGAAAGAAATAGCCACCTTCAGAGGGGAAATCTCTCAGACGCCTCCGATCTACTCCGCTATCAAAGTGAAAGGCAAGGCTCTCTACAAATATGCCCGAAAAGGGGAGGAGGTAGTCATTAAATCTCGTACAGTGACCATCCATGACTACACCCTCAAAAGCTGCGAGCTACCACAGATCCAGTGCGAGATCGACTGTAGTAAGGGCACCTACATCAGGTCATTAGCACACGATCTGGGACAGCAGCTGGGTGTCGGTGCCTATCTGTCAGATCTAAGAAGAACGGCGATCGGGCCATATTCCGTAGATGATGCTTTATCTTTGCCTCTCTTTATCGAGAAGCTATTAGACGAAGAGCTGTCATAGCAGCGTTTTGTATATCAGTTATCATCAATTAAACCTGAATCATTGTCCATCAAGGTAGAATCTGTGTCTAAGTATTATGGTGAACAAGCTGCGGTGAAAGACCTCAGTTTTGAAGCCTACCCCAATGAGATACTCGGAGTCTTAGGCCCTAATGGTGCTGGTAAATCCACGACGATGAAGATGATCTGCGGCTATCTATCGCCCGATGTAGGCACGATCCTGATGAATGGCGAGGATGTCAGTACTGATCCTTTACAGTATAAAGCTCAGATAGGCTATCTGCCAGAAAGTAATCCGCTCTACTTAGACATGTATGTGCGAGAGTTTCTGCTCTTCTGCGCTGGCGTGCATGCCATCAGCGATAAAAAGCAGCGCATAGATGAGCTCATTGAGATGACGGGCTTAGGTCGAGAGCAGCACAAGACCATTGATCAGCTCTCCAAGGGATATCGGCAGCGAGTCGGACTGGCTCAAGCCATGCTGCATGATCCTGATGTATTAGTTCTGGATGAACCCACCTCGGGATTAGACCCAAATCAACTGGTCGAGATCAGGCAGCTGATCAGAGATCTGGGGAAGGAGAAGACTGTGCTGTTCTCCTCTCATATCCTGCAAGAAGTGCAGCTGATCTGTGATCGTATCATCGTCCTGAAAGAGGGCCAGCTGGTCGCTAACAGCAGCATTGCGGACCTCAATACATTTCAAGAATATGCCTCTGTAGTAGAGGTGAGCTTCGAGAAGCCATTCGTCATCACTGACTACCTCCCGCAGCTTGATGCAGCACTGATACAGCAGCAGTCTGCCAGCAGCTATCTGATCAAGTCCAATGAAGCTGACCGGCTCAAACAAGAATTATTTGACCTCGCAGTGGAGCATAAAAACAGAATCACGGCCTTGAGCGAGTCCAGCTCATCCTTTGAAGATATCTTCCAATCTCTGACAATCTCCGATTCATGATTTCGATATATCTGAAAGAGATTCGCTCCTTTTTGAGCTCATTGGTGGGTTATGTCGTTATCGGCTTTTTCTTGACGGTCCTTGGTCTGATCATGTGGGTCTTTCCTGATACCAGTGTTTTGGACAATCTATATGCTCAGATGGATCCACTTTTCTCCGTGGCGCCTTTGGTCTTTATGTTTTTGATACCGGCGCTGACGATGCGGAGCTACGCAGAGGAGTATCAGTCAGGCACGATAGAGCTGCTTTACACGAAGCCCATCTCAGATATACAGCTGGTCCTCGCTAAGTACTTTGCCTATCTCAGCCTGATGCTATTGACCCTATTACCCACGTTGCTGTACTATTATACAGTCCATCAGCTGGGTGCACCGCAGGGCAATTTAGATTCAGGGGCCATAGCTGGCTCCTATATAGGTTTGTTCTTTTTAGCATCCATATACATAGCGATCGGTTTATTCGCCAGTGTCTTGACTAAAAGTCAGATTGCTGCCTTCATCATCGGGGCTTTCCTATGTTTTTTCTTTACTTGGTTTTTTGATTTCGTGAGCGATCTACCAGTCTTGATCGGGACCTATGATGACTTAGTAGAGCGGCTCGGGATCAATTTTCATTACAGCTCCATCAGTCAGGGCATGATCGACAGTCGTGATGTCATTTACTTTTTATCGATGACCACTTTATTTTTAGTATTGACTTATTACATGATTAAGAGCAAGCGAAATTGAAAAAGGGAAACGCCATATTACAGCTGGTGCTGATCATTATCGCTCTGATCATCATCAATGCCATAGCGCACCAGTACTACAGCCATGTGGATCTGACGGAAGATCAGCGCTTCTCACTCACGGCACCCACGGAGTCACTACTGGCGGATGTGTCAGATCCTATCTATGTGAGGATCTTGCTGGATGGGGAGTTTCCTGCGGGCTTCAAGCGGCTCAGGCAGAGTACCCAGGATATCTTAGACCAATACCGCTCCAGAGCACCAAAAATCATCTACGAGTTTCAGAATCCGAGCCCCAAGGGAGCCTCCACTGAAGAGCTGAATAACATCAGATTAGAGCTGAGTAAAGATGGTATCCAGCCGACCACACTGCGCTATGGAGAGGGAGATGCGCTGACCAATCGGCAGATCTATCCCTACGCTATCTTCAGCCTGGGACAGAAGCAGGTCGTGGTGAATCTCTTAGAAGAGCAGGTCATGGGTATCCCCGAAGAAGTCATTTTGAATCAGTCCGTGAGCCTGCTGGAGTATAAGTTTTCCAATGCGATCCAGAAGCTGACGCTCCAGGGGAGATCGAATATTGTCTTTACAGAAGGGCATGGTGAGCTGGATAGGCAGCAGACCGCTGTCTTGGAAAATTCGCTCAAAGAATACTACAATACGGGCCGCGTCAATCTAGACAGCATCTATCAGCTCAGTCCAGATATCAATGTGCTCATAGTCGCTAAGCCAAGGGCGAGTTTTAATCAAAGGGCCAAATTTCTCATAGATCAATACATTATGAATGGTGGCAGCGTGCTCTGGCTAATCGACTACCTGGATGTGAGTGTGGACAGCATCGGCAGAAATGACATCTACGTACCGCCCACGATGAATCTGGATTTAGATGATCTATGGTTCAACTATGGATTCAGAGTCCAGCCTAATCTGGTCCTGGATCTGCAGGCTACCCAGATACCGCAGGTCGTCGGTATGGCAGGAGGGGAGCCTCAGTTCAATATGATCAAGTGGCCTTATCACATCTTAGCCTTGCCCTTATCGCAGCATCCAATCGCAAAGAACCTGGATCGGATCAATCTATTCTTTCCATCTACGATCGATACCATCCAGACAAATGCCGCGATCAAGAAAGAAATCCTACTACAGAGTTCTGACTACAGCAGATATCAGCTCACGCCAGTCCGGCTGAACTTTCAGATCCTGCAGCAAGACTTTAAGGCGGAGCTATTCAATAAGCCGCCTCAGCCCGTGGCGCTTTTAGTCGAAGGTGCTTTTAAGTCTGCCTATCAAAATCGGGTCACCGCTGATATGGAGGCGATGCTCAGGCAGATTGATACCCCTTATAAAGAAAAGGGGAGTATGGCTAAGCAGATTATCATTTCAGATGGTGACATCATCAATAATGTGATCAATGTGAAAGAGCAGAAGATCTATCCGCTGGGCTATAACAAGTGGGAGAAGAGGACGTACAAGGGCAACGAAAACTTTATCCTGAATGCCATAGAGTATTTAGTGAATTCTGATAACATCTTGGCCGCCAGATCGAAGGAAGTGCGACTACGGATGATCGATCGTGTAAAAGCCAGGAATGAGAAGACGAAGTGGAGACTGATTAATTTAGCCTTACCGCTTCTATTGCTTTTGCTATTTGGCTTAGGCTATAGATCATATAGAAAATACAAATACGCAAAAAGCTGATGAAGCGGACTCTCTATTTACTAGTGGCTGTGACGCTACTGGCAGGTCTATATTTTTTATTCGGCTCTCAGGAGAAGGACAGCAGCGCTGCTCTGTTATCTGATTTTTCCGTCAGCGACCTATCAGAAGTCCAACGAATCGTCATTGCATCGGAGCAGTATCGTGATATAGAGCTGTCTCGGAGAGGAGAGCACTGGTATCTTCAGGATGGTCATAGAGCCAGAAAGAATGCTATGAAGAACCTCACAGAGGTATTGACGGGCCTGAAAATAAAATATCTTCCACCAGCTGCAGCTTACCAAAATATCGCTAAGGAATTAGATGAGATAGCCGTAGAGGTCAAGATCTATGGCGCTGAGGATGCTCTGCTACAGTCATACCTCATCGGTGGTTCAGTAGCTGATGAGCGGGGCACGTATATGAAGCATGCTGATGGGGACCGGCTCTACGTCATGCATCTGCCGACACTGGAAGGGAGCGTGCGTGGCAGATATCTACACAGCTATGATGACTGGCGGGATCGTACCATCATCGATGTCAGCTATGAGGACATTACCAGCGTCGAGGTGAACTATCCACGGCAGTCTGTAGAATCTTACACCATCACGAAGACTGGAGTGACCAATGCGGTGGGGCGCACAGTGAAGCCCAGCCCTAAAATAGAAGCCTACCTCAAGGGATTTGAAGGGATTGCGGCAGAAGCATTTGAGAATAGCAATGCGAATCAAGACAGCATCAGGCAGCTGCTGCCGTTCTGCGAATTGAAGATTAGAATGCAGGATGATCAAGAAAAAATCATCAAGCTGTATCCCGTAGAAAACTATGTGGATCAGGCGCTGGTCACGCTGGAGAATACACCACGCATCAGTCGATATTTTGCAGACACCAGCTGGGGAGACCTGATGCTGGTCCAGCAGCGCATCATCGGAAAACTATTACGAGGTTATTCTTATTTTGCGGAGAATGAATAAACTCATTATCATACTGTTAGCCCTAACGATAGGTAGCTCATTTGCTTATCATCTGGATAGCAGCATGTGGGGATTTTTTGGGCACCGTAAGATAACTCGTCTTGCCGTCTTCACGCTGCCATCTGATATGATGCCTCTGTACAAGAAGCACATTGATTACCTCACCACACACAGTGTCGATGCCGATAAGCGCCGATATGCCGTATCCGAAGAGGCGATCAGGCACTATGTAGATGTGGACTACTGGGGTAGGGATGCCATGAATCTTATCCCACACAGCCAGAGAGAGGCTGTCATCAAATTTGCTGACTATTATTTAGTAGAAGGTGGAGACTCGCTACTTATCAGAGCTGTGGACCACGCCAAGCTACCGGATGAATTCACCATCATTGGCGAAGAGCATGTTGATACGGAAAAGCTCAGTGCACTATTATGGGATAGAGTAAACTTCTATGATGGGACGACTGAGTGGAGCTTAGGACTTACAGATATTGTAGAGGCACTGCCGCGACTGGGAAAAGAGACTGAGGACTATAGCCAGCTGGTCATCAGAGATAGATTCACAGATAAAGGTATTTCGCCCTATTACATTAAGACCATCTATCATCGGCTGATCAAAGCTTATGAGGAAAAAAATCTGGATCGAATCCTGCGTCTATCTACTGATCTAGCACACTACGTATCAGACATCCATGTACCACTGCATACCAGCTATAATTATAATGGGCAGCTGACAGATCAAGTCGGCATCCATGCTTTCTGGGAGACTAGACTGCCAGAGCTTTACGCAGATACAGAGTATGATCTCTTCGTAGGTAAGGCTGACTATGTGGATGACATACAAGAATACGCGTGGGATATCATTGAGCACTCTCACAGCTTAGTGGATAGTGTATTACTAATCGAGAAAAGATTGAGCCTGAGTTTTACTAACTACCTGCAGTACTGCTTTGAGGATACAGAAGTCAGCACTGTCAGAGTGCAGTGTGAGGAATATTCTCGTGCGTATCATGATGCCCTGGGAGGTATGGTGGAGGACCAGATGCGCCGATCTATTAAGGCGGTGGGTAGCGTGTGGCTGTCTGCATGGGCTGATGCTGGTCAGCCAGATATGCAGAAGATTGCTCAAGGAATTGTGAAGCCTAATCCACTCGACTCGATCGAGCAAAAACGAAAAATAGAAAAAAATGAGCCCCAAAATTAAACCGAAAAAGCACGGCATAGACTTATCTATGAAAGGATTAGCTATGGGGATAGCTGAGGTCATACCTGGAGTATCAGGTGGCACCATCGCCTTTATCACAGGCATATACGAAGAGCTGCTCAATACGATAAAGCGTGTTAACCTCGACCTCTTTGTCTTGCTCAGAGCTGGTAACTGGAAGGCGCTATGGCAGCACATTAATGGGCGGTTTTTATTGTTTTTATTAGCTGGTATGGCTGCCGGTGTGGTTATTGGTATCTTCTTCGTGACCTATCTATTAGAGTTTTACCCTGAGCCGCTTTGGGCCTTTTTCTTTGGGCTCGTATTGGCGTCAGGGTTTTATATGGCTCGGCAGATCAGCTCTCTAAAGCCCATTTATTCCTTGCTTTTTTTCATTGGCTTGATTGCATCATATACCATCACGCAGCTCACTCCTGCTGGGGGCAGCGAGTCATACCTCGCTATATTTTTATCTGGTGCGGTAGCTATTTCAGCATTGATTTTGCCTGGCATTTCGGGGAGCTTTATCCTATTACTGCTCGGTATGTACAGCATCATTATCCCGAATGTAAAGGGGCTACTGTCTGATCCCAATCTGGCTAGCCTTTCCATCGTGGCTGTCTTTGCAGCAGGCTGCCTTGTAGGGCTGATGAGTTTCAGCAGAATACTGTCATATACCTTTAAGAACTATAAGGATCAGACACTCGCGCTGCTCACAGGAGTGATGCTGGGCTCACTGCCTAAGATCTGGCCGTGGCGCAATCCGATGAGCGTCTTTGATAAGGCCTCAGAATCCATTGTCGCGCCTGATCTCAGCAGCTTTAGCTTGGCTGACTTAGAACATGTCAAAGTCTTGCGAGAGCTCAATGTGATGCCTGCGGCCTACTTTTCTCATCCGCATACCATAGCCGCGATAATATCCTTTTTCACGGGCCTGATTTTAATCTTAGGCTTCGATTTTTATCAGCGAAAAAGTAAAAGAGTCAGCTGATTGAGTCATTCATTACTGCGAATGACTTATGGGTCATAAGATGTGGGTAAAGGGAATTAGTCTTGACTCATCACCTTCTTTGTGGCTACTCCACTTAGATCATGCTCCACTATATCATCTCCATTATGCTGATCAAAGAACGGGATCAGTTCTCCCAAAATTTTTGGTGTGAAAGAGAGTGGCATGTCATGTCCTAAGTCTTCGACCCACAGTCGTTTGGCATTGGGTATGAGTTCTGCCGTCTTTACCCCATGCTCGAAGTTGACTAGAGGATCTGCTTTGCCATGGATGACGAGAGTGGGTATTGTGAGTTTCTGCAGTGCATCATACCGGGAGCCTGATGCATTGATGGCCGCCTCATGGTGTTTAGCGGCTTCAGGATTAGAGCCATTGCGTTTTTCGTATTCATATCTTGATAGTTGGCCTGACAGTAGATTGTTTTTTTTGTAGTTGCCTTTGAAGAGGTTAGACACGGTGAGGCTATACTTGATGGCGGACTCTAAGTCATCATCAGCGAGCATGAACTTAGCGGTGTATCTGGTGATGTCTTTCATCGTCTCTGGCCAGATGCCAGCGAGTGACTCATCACCAAAGTAGGCAGTGGAGCTTTGCGAGGTGAGGCTGAGTGTCCGATCTGGATGATTGATTGCTACACTTTGGGCTACCATGCCGCCCATGGACATGCCCAGGATGTGAGCCTTATCTACTGCTGCATCATCGAGGATAGCGATGACATCATCACCAATATCTTCTAAGGTATACGGATCCGACTCGTCCCAATCTTTTAGCCAGGTAGAGAGTCCGATGTCTCTATGGTCAAATCGGATGACCTGGTAGCCAGCTTCTACCATCGGCATGAAGAAGTATTCTGGCCAGTTGATGGAGGTAGAGCCGTATCCCATGATCAAAATGACGGTACCCTTAGCGTCGCCCTCTGGTTTATTCAGTTCATACCAGAGCTTGACGTCTCCATTCTGCGCATAGGCTGCTTCTCCGTGATAGAATTCTGGTAATTCAGTGCTGATCACTTGCTGATATATGTCGTCAGCATTTTCTGGAAGATCTGGTGCCGTGGTTATGTAGGCATATCCCGCAATGAACAGGATGCCGATCATGACGACCAATAAAAAGAGCACTTTTTTTAACATGGATAAATGACTTTGTGTAAGATCAAAAATCCAATTTAATCAATAATAAATACTCCACTCATTTATTTAGGCTTTCGCTGACTAAGTCTTCAATTTTTTGATCTCCGATAAAAACTTGCTTGATTCTGGCATTGCCTTGGTAGATGTAAACTTCTGCGTAGACGTCAGTCGTTGTGTCTCGGCTATTATTTCGGGCTAGTCTTTCAGCTCCTTCGGCTAAGCTCTCTTCCATGTAGTATTTTTGGAATGGCAGTAGGAGATCATACTGACTCTTATCATTGTCTATAGAGTAGCAATAGAGGCTGGTGGAGAAATATTCGCCAGTGCTTGGTTTTCCATGATTTATCTGGCTGATGCGACTGAATCGACCTTCGTCATGAGTGAGTGAGACGTATTGATTACTTTTTCCCTCCACAAGACATGGACTATCTGAGCTATACTGCGCGATTTCAAATCTGAGGTTGATGTATTTACCTCTGAATGGATCATTGGGGTCAAAGGGTGCTAATTTAAGTAAGTGCCTATCACCCTGTAGTAAGGCATCTTCACTCTCCCAGATCATCTTAGCTGGGACTGCCAGCTGGATAAGTGCAATGATGATGAAGGCTGCTGTGTAGATTTGTTTCTTAGTCATTCTTCTTATTTTGCTTGAGCTGATAATAATTAGCCATGAAAAAAGCGATGCCTAAACAAACAAAAATAATCCCTCGTGTGATGAAGCTGACATTGAAATCAAAAAATCGAAATACGATCAGTGTCGAGATTATGCAAATTCCTAAATTCATTGTGGATAGACTGTCTGATCGAAAGCCCCTGACGATGGTCGTGATACCAATCCACAAAATCATGATGTTAAATATGATTGCTATGGTTATACCTGATTCTCCAAGATAGAACAACGGAAAGGCTGCTAAGGCGCTGAGATGAATAGCATAATTGAGACTGATCTCTCTCGATCTATAATTGATGTAAAATAGAGCTATGGCGATCATCCATAGTCCGATAGCGATCCAAAATTGATATGACATCCAAAGATCCGAGAAACTGAGACTGACGCTAATCTCAGTCCAGGCGTCCGTGAAGCTGCCAATGAATAAAATGATAAGCGTACCAAACAGACCAATGAGTCGATAGCTGCTGTAAAATTTGACATGTCCACGATGGAATAAAAATATCCCTAACTGGAATAATAAAATAAATAAGGCTGAAAATATGGCAACTGTGGCTGTGCCCTCGGAGATCAGTTTAAATAAGGAGAGGATAAGAGACAGTGGTATCATCCAATGCAAGATGAGCAGAGCTGCCCCAGCTCTATCTCGATTCCAAAGCATAATATAGTAGGGGGTAACTGCAAGGATGAGCCCAATGTAAGTAAAGAAAGAGCTATCATTTCTGTTGTCAAAGGACTGTAGTAAATAGTATCCAGATATCGCCGTGTATAAAATAGCGACTGCGGAGGACCTCATCACATAGATCACGGGCAGAGTGAGTATCATCCAGATGAGCAGAAAGCCGCTGAGACTACCATGAAGATGGTATATCTGGCTGACCATGGCGATACACGCTGCTATGCCAAAAAAGAGAAAACAAGCCGCTGCCTCTCGCCAGACGTCGCTATCTGACTTTCTAATCAAGGTATACAGGCATATGCCTTGAGCAATCAATAGTGGGAGAAAAGCGATAGCGGTCTTCCCATATTTTGGAAAATTATCCCAATTGTGCGCGATGATCAGGATTATTCCTAATCCCACGAGAGTAGCACCCAAGACGCCAAATAACATCAGGATACGATTCGGTGCTAAGCGCCGTTTCTCTTGTTGGAATGCTGTTATTTTTTCAAGCTGTTCTTGAGAGATGATGCCTGAATGTACAAGCTCTTGGAGATTGATTTTTATCTGATCCTTCATCGATGACTAATAGCCTTAGAACGATGGAGCTATTGTTTTAATTCCATTTCCATTCCATAAAAGTCTAAGCCTGGACCCCAGTGGTCGGCCTTGGTGGTATGAGTGACGAAACCGTGAGACTCAAAAAATGCATTGGTAAGTTGCGATGTATGTACGACGATCTTTCGTATGGATTTGTATTTTTTAATCTCTTTGAAGCAATGTTGGACTGCTTTAGTACCATAACCTTGGCCGTGATGATCAGGGTGGATCAATGACCAGCTTATCTGTGCTGTAAACGAGTCTTCATGGATGTAATATCCGCATCCACCAATGATTTTCGAATCTTTTATCGACAGTGTATAGTAACTGGTGCTATACTTTTTCAAATGAGTGATAAAGTCATCTGCTTCGCTCTCATGAAAATAGTTAGGTGTATTCAGCTGTAATATCGATAAAAGGGCAGGGAGGTCATCTTCGCTGTAAAGATTGATATGCATGTGTTTAAGTTTTTGACTTATAAGATTGTCAGCAATTAGGCATGTCAAATCATCCAATTAGGTTTGTTGTAAATTTAGAACAGAGACCTTGTTATGGCTATGCTTTAGGTTTCAGTCTGCCCGAGACTCATTTGCAGATCACATCCAGACGCCCACAGAAATGAAAGCCTTAGTAAAGAGTGTGAGCTGATTTATTTCTTTTGAGCGAGTTCCCAAAATGTATCATCACGATCAGGCTCCGTTCTATCTAAGCACGGAAAATCTTTTTCGAGTAGAATGGTAAGTGATTTCCGTTCTATGGTTGTGATGTGATTATGCAGACTGACCTGATCTGAATTAATCCATTCATCCGCCATTTTACTTGGGATGTATACCAGGATTTCATGATTGATGAAGGAAGCATACATGTCTGGATTTTCAGAAATGCAGATGCTGAATAGCAAATCATCACTTCCAGGAAATTGCACCGTTTCTTGGACGATTTTATTTGATTTGAGCACTTCTATATCCGATTTTCTGAGCCTGAATCGGATGCTGTTGTTAGTACACCTTAATTTCATTTTCTTAAGTGACTGTTTGAATGAGATAGCAGATAGGTAAAATTATGCATTTTAAACAAGAATAACGCTGAAGTAAAGATATTTGATCTGTGGGCTGTATGATCATATTTGCTGCTAAATCATTCAGAGTTATAACATTTAAACCCCAAATTGGGTCAAATGGTGGTCAATATGCTTAGAAAACATAATATTCCATTCGCGACTGCTCAGTGGACCAAATGAGAGATTTTCTTTGTTATTGAAATGTGGGGCGCCAAGTTTTTGTGTTCGGTGGAGGTATTCGATCAATCTCTTTTTCTCTTTGCTAAAATTGCGCTCATTTGTAATGAGAAACTGTGGGGCCGTGGGACTGTTTCTCTTGTAAGGTTTAGCTCCGACGACTGCCTTTTTCACGAAGAGCTTCAGCAGAATTCTCTTAAATGCATTAGGCGTAGCGTGTATATCATCGAAGACCATCTCGTAGACTACATTACAATGAGCTAACATTTGGGAGACATTCATTTTTCCCCAGATTGGTTTTGAGCTGGTCCCAAGTTTGTTAATTCTTTCTATTGTCGAATCGACATCTGCAACATTGAATAAATTTTTCACTCTGGATGAATTTTACGTAAGAGTACTATCCAAAGATAAGTATGTTGAATGAAAGGTTCACATTCAGTAACGTATTGGTTACAGGTGACCTTAAAAGGAGCAATAAAAAAAGCCGTAACCCTAATTTCCTTATCGGAATAGGATTACAGCTTTTGTAACGAACAAATTAGTGTTTAGATATACTTCTTGTCTTAGCGACTACAGCACATCATTATAGTTTGACGATGGTAGACTGGATTAGACCATAAGCTTCTCTTACGGATACATAGTACAATCCACTCGAGACATCGCTTATGTTTATCGAGTGTAACTGGTCTTCGGCAGAAATTACCATTTCGGTGCTTTTCACCATAGTACCGTAGATGTTTCGAATATCTATGGTCACTCTATCCAGCTCAGCGCTTGTACTCACTTTGAGGACTAACTGATCTAAGACTGGATTTTGCATCGTTTCCACTGAGACTAATGAGGTCGCAGGGAGTGATGATCTAAATCCATTTTCTTGACATGCAGTGGCATCAGTCTCTGCCCAGTCACCAGACTCATTACCTTCGCCATCATAACTAAGTGATTTATCTCCAGCAAAGCCAGGAACAAAGTCACCAATGGTCCAGATATTTGCATCAATAGCCACATTAGACCTTCCATGATTTGTGGATCCCCATTCTACATAATCGAGGATTGCAGCGGAGCTACTGAATGAATTAGTCGTATAAAGTCCCATCTCTCCGTCAGAAGAGTCAATGCTGATGTTATCCGTTATGACCGTGATGGTCGCACCAGGCTCTAATATTAGATTCCCACATTCTACAGTTAGATTATTAATCCGATCATAGGCTGGGAAATCACAAAGCCAATAACTTGAAATGTCAATGGCTTCGCCACCAATGTTTTTAAGCTCGACTCTATCTCCAGCAATAATTTCATTGACCACCACGACCGCAGGGCCATCAGTAGTGCCACTGCTGCATGCTTCGCCTTCCGTATTCCTGATCACCGTGATTGGATTAGAGAGGCTGAAGCAACCTTGTAGGTCATCAGCATTCATACCCATTTCTGCACCCATCAGCCCGTCTTCGAAGCTGAGGTGCCAGACTATGCAAGTACCAGCTCCCGCACCATCAAAATCGACAGCAGAGAAGGT
>CALFUK010000076.1 GCA_937929945.1 uncultured Saprospiraceae bacterium | reverse complement strand
TATTTTCATAGCTAAATCAGAAATTATGTCAAGAAAAATCAGAATGGGAATGGTCGGTGGAGGCCGAGGCGCTTTTATCGGTGGAGTCCACAGGATGGCTGCCGCTATAGATGGCGAGATAGAGCTGGTGTGTGGTGCATTTAGTAGTAATCCAGAAAAATCAAGGCTTTCTGGAAAGGACTTCTATGTGCCAGCTGATCGAGTTTATGGCAGTTATGCGGAGATGATCGAGAAAGAAAAGCAGCTGCCAGAAGGGGAGCGCATGGATTTTGTGTCTATCGTCACACCGAATCATGTGCACTTTGGCCCAGCTAAGATGGCGCTGGAAAATGGATTTCATGTGGTCTGTGATAAGCCTCTTTGTTTTGATTTAGATGAAGCCGAGGCGCTCGAAAAAATAGTAGAAGAGTCAGGATTGATCTTCGCACTCACTCATAACTATACAGGCTATCCGATGGTGAAGCAGGCCAAGGCCATGGTCGCTAATGGTGACATCGGAAAGGTCAGAAAAGTAGTCGTGGAGTATCCACAAGGCTGGCTCTCGACCTTATTAGAGTCCACAGATCAGAAGCAAGCGGCATGGAGAACAGATCCTGCACGCTCAGGTATAGCAGGTGCTATGGGAGACATCGGGACACATGCTGAGAATTTGGCGGAGTACATCACTGGCTTGAAGATCGAGAAGCTTTGTGCGGACATCAGCACCATCGTAGATGGCAGATTATTAGACGATGATGGTAATGTCTTACTCAGGTTTGATAATGGTGCTCGTGGTGTGCTGCATGCCAGTCAGATAGCTGCAGGAGAGGAGAATAACCTGAACATCAGAGTCTATGGCGAGAAGGCAGGACTCCAATGGCACCAGATGGAACCCAACACACTGACGGTGAAGTGGCAAGACAAACCGACGGAGCTACTACGGACCGGAGTGGGTGAACTCTACCCTTCAGCACAGTCGCACACACGCCTTCCCGCTGGTCATCCAGAAGGCTACCTGGAAGCTTTTGCGTCGATCTACCGAAATTTTGCTCACTGTGTACGAGCACGAATCGAAGGTAAAAAAGTAGACCCCGTGTATGAGGACTTCCCGACAGTTTCCGATGGTGTCAGAGGGATGAAGTTCATCTATAAGGTCATAGAGTCAGGGAAGAGTGAGGAGAAGTGGACGAAGATGTAGTGGATCATCTTGAGGTACTTAGTTCCAGATAGAAGCATGAATTCAAGCAAGAGGATAGGGTACAAGATCGTCACGTCAACTCAATATTTGAGGTCTGATTTTCAACATGAATACAAATCTATTTCACTGACAGGAAGTCTGCTACCTGCGGCAATAACCTTTGTTATGAAGTGATTGCATTCATCTTTTGATAACTGGCCTCTTTTTATTGCTTCACATAAGATATCCATAGTCGTCAGATATTTGATTTGGTGATCTTGACAATAGATTTGGATGTCTTTTATGTTACTACTCGCGACTATATCGTGCGTATATCTTGCAACAGCGAGACAGGCACTTTCCCCTTTTCCCATTTTTTGGGTTAGATCCAAATACTCTTTAGTGATATCCATATTTGAGTGTGGGAAACTCATTTGGATATCTGGATAAGATTGAAAAAAAATTTCAATGTCCACAGCCTTACTTGAGTATCTTCTCAGTTCTGCTTCTACTTGTTCCAATACCCTCATTGGTTCTTGATATATCTTTGGCAGTAGCATTATCTGATCTCCCTTTATAAAGTGAGACAATACGTCGCAGTCTACTAATATCATTCGCTAAGTATACCGTTGAATAATTCATCGACTTCCTGAGAATTCATTCCTAAGTCATGAAGTAAAGAGATGTAGTGTGATTCTGATATTTTTTCCTTTTCAAATAATCGATTGGCTATACTACCATAGTCTCCAATAACTTTATCGGAGTTACCTTCTTTGTAGAGATTGATAGGATATCCATTTCTCACAGCTGAAGTCATGGGTTTTTGCTTGTATATCTCTATGAGTAAATTATCGATTATTTGAAGCTCTTTAAGCCGATAGAGCATGGCTATACGAGAACAGCTAAAGTATTGTTCAAGCTTTAGGACAGTCTGGATGCTTATCTTATTCTTCACTAATTCTTGATCTGGAATCATTGACTTAATACCTGTTTCCGGCATCAGTAGGTATGCTGCAAATACATCTGCATAATATTCTTGAGTATCTTTCGATTTATCAAACAATCCAGTTTGGCATCGCTGATATTCAAATTTCTCTTGAATGTATAAGTGATATAGCTCATGACATATGGTAAAATGCTGCTTCCCTAATGAATGATCTGAATTGACCATCATGAAGCGATAACTGCCACCTTCATTTATAGCTACCTTTACAGCCATTCCTGCAAAAGGGCTGCTTAAAGGTTTGAACACCGTTATCACATTCAATTGTGATAATAAACTACTAAACCTTATGCATTCTTTATCATTCAGTCCCCATTGCGTTCTGAATAAAGATGCCTTCTTTTCAAGTATGAGCTTATTCATTCATTAGTCGTTGTAGTTTTAAATAATTCTTGACGATTCGCTTGAATGAAGCAATACTTTCAAGATCTGATTTATTTAAGTCGTCTGCACGAAAAGCAAAACTTAGATTAACACTTGTGTCTTCAACTTTATCCTCAAGTAAATCTGATGCATTTATACCTGCAAGATTGCTGAATGATTCAAGAATCTGTACTGGAATGACTCGTTTTCCATTCTCATAATAATTGACTTCTACTCTGTTGATTTTAAGGTATTCTGCTACTGCATTCTGTGTGAGTCCGAGCATCTCTCGATATTTTCTGAGATTGTTAGCGACAATAGGATTCGGCATGATCTTGAGTTTGTTACAATAATAACATTTTATTATTGAAAGTGTTTTTATGTAACATTAGTTATTATGGTATTGAACATTAAATGCCGTATAACATACGGCAAATTATCATGTAACTTATTACTACTGACTATAGATCTTTTGCGAATACACAGTTGAAGAAGAATGGAGAAATGCACAAACACAAGAGATCGACGACATCTTACGTTATGCCTATAATTAAATTAGTAGATGCGCATTAGAATTAGTGTTTTGTTTTTATCTGGACTTATCCTCTTTTCATCCTGCCAGTCAGATTCATACTTCACTGACGTAGCTCCAGCTGAAATCATTCGCTTCGATCAGGCGCTAAGACAGCAGAGTATCTCGGAGTTGGAGGCGGCACACCCAGCATTTTCAGACCTTTACTTTAAGCAATTGATCCAAGTGGAGCAAGATTCGGGAGGGGTCAGTAAGGAAGCTTTAGATCAGTTTTTGGACGACGAGTTCATAGAGCATTTGAATCAAAAGTCAGATTCTATCTATAGTGATATGTCTGATATTGCCCTGGAGTTGGGCCTTAGTTTTGATCTCTTTGCAGAGGCATTTCAGAAGCCAGTCCGGCCATCAGTCTATACTTACATATCAGGCTTAGCCTATCAGTGCGTCTTGTTTGATGACGAGGCCAAGGATGGGGTGGGCATTGGTTTGGATATGTTTTTAGGAGATGCTCATCCATACATCGATCTGTCATTTGAGAATCCAGCATTCTCGTCGTACATCGTGCGCACCTTCAATCGGGATCATCTCAGTAAGAAGGCTGTGGAAAGCTTGGTGCAGAATGAGCAGGGAGAGTGTCGGGGGAATCGGCTGATAGACTACATGATCCACAATGGAAAAAAACTCTATATTTTGGAGCAGTTATTGCCCTATGTATCGGATACGGTGATCATGGAGTTCACGCCTGACCAGCTGCAGTGGTGTGAGCAGAATGAACGAGAGATATGGTCTCATTTTTTTAGAGAAGACCTATTCTATGAGACGGATATGAGGAAGATCAACAAGCTGATCTTTCCGAGTCCTACATCCCCTGGGATGCCTACGGGCGCACCAGGTAGGACGGCTAATTATGTAGGGTGGAAGATCGTCTCAAAATTCATGCAGCGTCATCAGATCACCATCAGAGAATTATTAGACTGGCAGGATAGTCAGTCACTATTAGATAAATCAAAATATAAACCAGTATAGATGGAAAAAGCACGAACCATACCAGTAGTGGATTTATCCAGATTTACCGAAGGGAATGCCGAAGAGAAAAAGCAGTTTGTGCAGGATCTTGGCAGCGCATTTCATCAGGTCGGATTCGTAGGTGTGAATCATCATGGCATCACCAAGGCATTGATAGAGGAGTTTTATGCGGCATCCAAGGCTTTTTTCTCACTTCCCATAGAGCAAAAGAGATCTTATGAGATAGCTGGACTGTCTGGTCAGCGAGGCTACACCTCATTTGGCACAGAGCACGCGAAGCATTCTAACGTGCCAGATCTAAAGGAGTTCTTCCAGATTGGACAGTTCGTCGCTGATGATCATCCTGCCAAGCATCTCTATCCAGACAACATACACGTGCCAGAGGTACCCCACTTTTATCAGAAGGGTAAGGAGCTATACCAAGCATTTGAGCAGGCTGGCACCTCGCTCTTAGAGGCCATAGCGATACACTTAGAGCTTCCTGCTGACTACTTCACTGAGAAAGTGCAGGATGGCAATAGTATTCTGCGCGCGATACACTATCCCCCGATCACGGAGGAGCCCAAGACTGCGATCAGATCGGAGCAACATGAAGACATCAATCTAATCACGCTGCTCGTAGGTGCCTCTGCTGGAGGCCTGCAGCTGCTCAATGCTGAAAACGAATGGCTGGACATCACGCCAGAGGAGGATGAGATCGTGATCAATGTGGGCGATATGCTCCAGAGACTCACCAATAACTACCTGAAATCTACCACTCACCGGGTGATCAATCCACCGAAGCATCAGTGGCATGTACCCAGATTATCAATCCCCTTCTTTCTACATCCCAAGGGAGAGATGGATTTAGCCTGCCTCAGCGGCTGTATCACGGAAGAAAGGCCGCTGGCCTACGAAGCAATTACGGCAGGAGCCTATTTAGATGAGCGGCTGCGTGAAATAGGATTGAAAAAGTAGTATCTTTCCTTTTATTGCTATACATTTGAACTGTTAAAGAGATATAATAATGGACCCAATTGCACTATTCAGTTTCGTCGGCCCGGAGATGATTGTCATCTTTTTCGCCATCCTATTACTATTCGGAGGTAAGAAGATTCCTGAATTAATGCGAGGATTAGGAAAAGGCATCAAAGAATTTAATAGTGCGAGAGCCTCCATCGAATCCGAATTGAAGGATGGGATGAAGGACGACGCAAAATAAGCTCTCCTCCAGCGTGTCAGTCAGCTAATTTAATTTTTCACCCTCTTATTAGGCTAGCCCTTTTTACAGCTGCCGTCAGATAGTATTTTCCAATACTTTATCTATTTTTAATTACACATCTTTCGAGTATCTACACACGTCTATTGACGAATCAATAGAGATATAACCCAATGACTATGAAGCAAGACCAGGACATTATGCCACATACAGTAGATCACAATCCCAATGAATTCTATCCAGGGAGCGTGAAAGAAGTCACCTTCAAAAAAGATACCTTTCATATTGAGTGTTCTAATGAAGTGAGCATATTACTGACTGTGATCACGGATGACATCATCAGGATCAGATACGGCATTGCTGGAGAGTTTGAGAAAGACTTTTCTTATGCCATAGACGATTCGTTCAAGCAGGAGATTCAAAATCTTGATACTTCGGAATCAAAAGACAGCTACACGATCCACACCCATACATTAGACATAGAAGTATCTAATAAGACCTCGGCCATCAGTTTTAAAGATAAAGCGGGTAAGGTCATTAATCAAGATGAAAAGGGCTTTCACTGGGAGGATAACGCCGAGTTTGGAGGTCATATCGTGGAAATGAGTAAGCACATCCAAGACGGAGAGTGCTTTTATGGCATGGGTGATAAGCCCACTCAGAATAACCTGCGAGGCAAGCGATTCAGAAATTGGGGCTCGGATACCTATGGCTTTCAGAAAGACGAGGACCCGATCTATAAGAATATCCCCTTCTACATGGGCATCCATGACAATCGCGCCTACGGTATTTTCTTTGATAATAGCTTCGAATCATTTTTTGACTTTGGGCATGAGCGTAAGCAGACTTCCAGTTACTGGGCCCACGGAGGTGAGATGAATTACTACTTTATCAATGGTCCTCGGCTGCTTGATGTATCGGCTAAATATGCCAAGCTGACGGGTGTACCCGAGATGCCTCCCATGTGGGCGCTGGGCTACCACCAGTGTAAGTGGAGCTACTACCCAGAGTCCAAGGTGAGAGAGATCTGTGACACCATGAGGGAGAAAGCCATTCCCTGTGATGCCATCTACCTGGACATCGACTACATGGATGGCTTCAGATGCTTCACCTGGGATGAGGAGAAGTTTCCACAGCCGAAGCGGATGGTCAAAGAGCTGAAAGATCAAGGATTCAAGACCATTGTTATCATTGATCCCGGGATCAAAGTAGATAAAGACTACTGGGTATTTCAGGAAGGCATAGAGAAGGATGTCTTCTGCCGACGTGCCGATGGTCCGTACATGAAGGGTAAGGTGTGGCCGGGTGACTGCTACTTTCCTGACTATACGAAGCCTAAGGTGCGTAAGTGGTGGAGCGGCCTCTTCAAGGAGCTCATCGGTAAGATAGAGGTGGCTGGCGTCTGGAATGATATGAATGAGCCTGCCGTCATGGAGGTGGAGTCTAAGACCTTCCCTAATGACGTGAGGCATGACTATGACGGGAATCCCTGCAGCCACAGAAAAGCACACAATATCTACGGCATGCAGATGGCCAGAGCGACCTACAAGGGAGTCAAAAAATATGCAGAAAATAAGCGTCCATTCATCATCACCAGATCATGCTACTCTGGTGTGCAGCGATACAGCTCTGGCTGGACGGGTGACAACATAGCTACCTGGGAGCATCTCTGGGTGGCCAATGTGCAGTGCCAGCGCATGAGCATATCTGGACTGTCATACATCGGATCGGACATCGGCGGATTCATAGATCAGCCTACACCAGAGCTCTATGTGCGATGGATGCAGCTGGGTATATTCCACCCGCTGTGCCGGACACACTCATCGGGAGATCACGGCGATCAAGAGCCTTGGTCATTTGGTGAGCGAGCGGAGACGATTGTTAAAAAATTCATAGAGTTGAGGTACAAATTGCTGCCTTATCTCTACACCAGCTTCTACCAGTACATCCGAGATGGCTATCCTATCCTGCGGCCCATCGCTTTCGTCGATCAGGAGAATACGGGTACGCTGTATAATAATGATGAATTTATGTACGGCGAGAATCTATTGGTTTGCCCCATTGTAGAACCTAACTCCAAAGGGAGGTACATGCATTTTCCACGGGGTGACTGGTATAACTACTGGAGCAAGGAGCACATTCAAGGTGGCAAAGAGCTTTGGGTAGAAGCTGCTCTGGATGAGATGCCTCTGTTTGTGAAGGCGGGAGCTGTGCTGCCCCATTATCCGATTCAGCAGTATGTGGGCGAGAAAGTCATAGAAGAGCTGACCCTGCTCTGCTATTATCAGGCAGGAGAGACTCACAGTGAATTGTATGAGGATGACGGAGAGGGCTATGAATACAAGAAAGGTATCTATACCATCAAGCAATTCGTGCAGGAATCCACGGATAAATCAGTCATCTTTAAACAAGATATATCGGGTCATTTTCAGGCCAGTTACACCACTTATAAGCTGGTTTTCATTGGCTTACCCTTCAAGGTCAAGACGGTGAAAGGCATCGGTGACATAAAGTCCAGCGGGCTCAATGAGAGTGGAGATTTTGAAGTTATGGTAGATGGAAGATTCAGCCAGATAGAATTGCTCAAATAAGCTAACTCGACATGGCGAGTAGATATAGCCAAAGCCTTATGCCTCAATGCATTGTACATATAGATATATCTATGTGATACATGAAGTGGGTGTATATCAGCTAGACTATACCAAACCCAATGCAATGACCGTTTGAAAGTGGTAATTGTAAAATACTTGATCAAAACACCACATTCATATTCGTTCATTCTGGTTTTCAGCTGTTTATGCATCTCTCTTTCGGGTCAGAAAGGCATGGAGCTGGGAGGCTGGCTGGGCACAAGCTTGTATTTTGGTGATCTGAATACCAATTTCAGAATCGACAGGCCTGGCTATGCGGGTGGAGCCGTCCTGCGCTATAACTTCAATGAGCGCGTATCCATCAAAGGTGCCCTCAGCTACGCTAAGCTGAGTGCTAATGATCAGGACTCGCCTAATGCTTTTGAGCGTGAGCGCAATATTAATTTCCACACGAATGTGATCGACGCTACAGGCCACTTAGAGTTTAATTTTTTACCCTACATACACGGGAGCAAGGAAGAATATTATACCCCTTACATCGCGCTGGGTGCGAGCTTAGCCAGGTTCAATCCGAAGACTAACATCATGGATGCTGATGGTAATCCCACCACTGTAGGCTTACAGCCGATAGGTACCGAAGGTCAGCTGCCAGGAGAGGAGTATGCGCTCATATCGCCAGCATTTTCCATCGGATTTGGATTCAAGTTTGATATCAACTATGACTGGAGCATCAACATAGAGGTTTCTACCAGGCAGCTGCTGACTGACTATTTGGATGACGTGAGTGGTGTATATGCTGACCCTTTACTCATCGATGGATTCAGGGAGGACACCGCGGATCTCTCTGCGAGTCAGATAGCCGATCCCAGTCTCTTATCTAATTTTGGAGTGCCAGGTAAGCAGCGAGGCAACCAGCGGGACAATGACAATTATACCTTCGTCGGCGTCAGTGTCATGAAGTATTTCGGCACACTGCAATGTCCAAAGCCTCGGACAACTCGTTATTAAAATTTTCACTTTATCATTTGTTTGTGCACTTGAACTTGCTTCCATCAACTTAAATTATACGTCGTTTTAAACATAGATTTTACTATATTAGTATCTCTTAGAAGAAATGGAAAGTGTTTGATAGGAATCTTGTTATAAAATCATGGATTTATCCGATCGGCATTTCAGCACTAATTCTATTCGCTACTGCATCAATATGGGGATTTGGACAATATAGTTTGCCCTTGGTTTTTGGAAGCTTTGCAGTTGTCAGTAAGCTTTTTGATGCTCTTATTATTAGAAAAAAGAATAATGACCTCTCTACAGAGAAGATTAAAGTCCACAGAGACTATGCACTTAAGGATATTGCAAAGGTCGAAATTTGCATCCAAAAAAAACATAGCAGTACTTCAATGCGATCAGCATTGGAAGTATTGGAAAATAAATTACTTGGCATGTTTGGATGTTGTGGAAAATTAGATCCTATGAAAAGCAAACTAAGAGACTTGAGAGGGAATTTAGGGAATTTTAGGACACAACTTCTTCTTCCAGACTGCGATAAAGATGAAATATTTAGCGAAATAGCTCAAGAAACACGAACTTTGAGACCATATCTGGAGGAGATATAAAACTACTAAAGATCTATAAACGTTATGTTCTTACTATGACTGGCTTAGAAATTATTTTACGAAAACTCAAAAATTCTGACTCCGATTGGCTAAAGGTGAATGAAGAAAGGTGTATTCACAGATATTTTGATGACTTCTATATTTTGCTTTGTCACTGGTATGATGCTAAGGAAAAAAGAAATTTGGTCTACGTAGAAGTCGATAATATCAATGATATGATCGATGACGTAGTAAAGGAAAGATATTTTGAGGGTTCTGAGGAATACAAACGACTCCTTCCAATATATAATATGGCTATTCAGGTAGCTATACCTGTAGTCAGGCTAAATGCCTCATAAGTCCTCCATTGACTAACTAAAATGAAGTTCAATCCGGGAATTTCATTAGAACACCCTTAATTTTTCCACTTGAATCGGCCAAATTTGTAAATCGGCCAACAATGTCTTAGGGCTGCGGTAACAATATGCGTCATAAAAGAGTTAATAGTGTTGTTATGAATGGTATCACCAATGATAAGCGTAGTATAAGATGAATCGATTGACAGATGTAGTGAAGCACTTACTGATCATTAATGTGATCATGTTTGTTTGTTTTAATGTGATCATGCCACAGTATCAGAGTTACGTAGCCTTGTATTTTCCTGGGTCTACCTACTTCAAGCCTTATCAGCTGGTGACGCACATGTTTACTCATGCCAGCCCCTCTCATATTTTATTTAATATGATGTCCCTGTTCTTCTTAGGCCCCACTGTAGAGCAGTCGCTTGGTACAAAGAAATTTCTGATATTTTATTTAGTATCTGGCATGGCAGCGATGCTCCTCCACTTAGGATTAGGCTATTTAGGCGTGATTCCGCCAGTGCCGATCGTCGGAGCCTCTGGCGCGATCATGGGCGTTTTCGTTGCATTTGCCTTGATGTATCCAGAAGTGAAGCTGATGCTGATATTTCCGCCGATCCCGATCAAAGCAAAATACATGATGGCGGGCCTGATCGCCTTTGACTTATTCAGTGGTGTGGGAGGATTCAGTACGGGTATTGCTCACTTTGCACACTTAGGTGGTGTGATTGGGGGCTTTATTATGATTACCATGTGGGGCTTTAATAACTTAATGCGCAGATAGATTACATATGTTTCAACCTATCATAGACGACGTCAAAAGGACTTTCCAGTCAGGCAATATGGTCAGCAAGCTGATTGTGATCAATGTGGCTGTCTTTCTGTTTGTACTCATCGTCGGCATATTTTTGAAACAGGGCAATCCTAATGCCCCTGCCTATCAATGGCTGATCAATAATTTGGCGGTGTCATCCGAGGGCATCACGATCCTGACTAAGCCATGGACACTCATCACACACATGTTTCTGCACGAGGGGCTCTGGCACCTCGCCTGGAATATGCTGCTCTTCTACTGGTTTGGCAGAATTGTGGGTGACTTCATCGGAGATCGAAAAATATTACCCATTTATATTTTGGGAGGTTTAGCAGGAATCATCTGCTATTTCGTAGCGGCTAAGGTGGGCGTGCTGGGTGCCAGTACGGCATTAGGCGCCTCAGCGGCTGTCATGGCTGTCATATCCACAGCGGCGTGCCTCTCTCCTAATTACATGATGAGACTCCTGATCATCGGTGATGTATCCATTAAGTATATCGTCTTGTTCTTGATTATCATGGATCTGGTAGGCATCTCTAACCTGAGTAACACCGGGGGCCACATCGCTCACTTAGGAGGCGTCGGCTTTGGTGCGCTGTACGTATACCTCATCAGGCAGGGCTATGATCTTGCAGATGCGTTCAATGAGTTCATCAATCAGTTCAAGTCCATATTTAAAAAGAAGGAACCAAAACCTAAGAAGAGCCCGCTCACCGTGAAGCACAGCGCCGTCAGAAAGAGCAGCCGCTCCTCAGCCAGGGGCAGCAGCCGCAGCGACTCAGCACTTCCATTCGAAGAAAAGCTGGATCAGATACTGGATAAAATAAAGTCCGAGGGCTATGAGAACCTGAGTGATGAGGAGAAGGAGTTTTTATTTCAAGCGAGCAAAAGATAGGTCTTGAAGTTCTACCAGAAGGTCATATGGTTTTTCAATGTTTTGACTGTTTTCGCTACGATTTTTTCTTATCTATCGCCGTACATCCATCCAGCTAAGACTTGCTTTTTTGCCGTATTTGGACTGGCCTTTCCGTGGCTGTTTTTTGCTAACATTGCTTTCATCCTCTTCTGGGCCTTGAATAAACCGATCTATACGCTACTCTCCATCATCTGCCTGGCAGTGGGCATTAACTACGTGGATAAGTTCTTCGGCACGCACGGCATTCAGGATGATCAGCCTAATCAGCATCAGATTAACATCAGTACTTTTAATATGCAGTTTGCCAAAAGTGTGATCCACATCAAGGACAAAGCGCAGAAGAAAAAGAAGATGGATGAATACAAAACATACCTGAAGCGATTTCAAGAAGTGGATGTATTCTGCGGCCAGGAGTCAGGCCACTCCGCTGGTCAGATGATCACGAGCGCATTAGACTTCAAGCACATCCACAAGCTTAAAGAAAAGTCCACGGCCATCTATTCTAAGCATCCCATCATAGCGCAGGGTGAGATCGACTTCGGTACTAAGGTGAACTCCTGCGTCTGGGCGGATATCAATGTAAAGGGCAAGGTCATCCGCGTGTACAGCGCTCACCTCCAATCTAACCGAATATCTGGCAAAGAGTCAGAACTGATCGAGGCGGGCAAGTGGGAGAAAAAGACTTTCTTAGGACTCAGAGACATGTTTGGCAAGTACCAAAAATACACCAATACCAGGGCAGAGCAGGCTCAAAAAATCAAAGAGCACGCAGCCACCAGCAAGGTGCCCTACGTCATCTGTGGGGACTTCAATGATCCACCTCAGTCCTATGTCTACCAGAAGATGGCAGAAGATATGAATGACAGTTTTCGCTGTGCTGGCAGTGGCATAGGCACCTCCTTCAATGGGGTGATACCAGCACTCAGAATAGACTATGTGCTGGCCAGTGCCGACTTCGACGTGTATAAACATAAGATCATCAAGGAGGGCAAATACTCTGATCACTTCCCCATAATCAGCACCGTGGCGCTGCCTTAGACATATATAATCAAAACGCAGTTCTTAGAATGACAGCGATCGGATAATTAGTGGTTTTTCTGCTGTGATGAGCTGTCATGATAGTTTATGATTCTATCGAATTTGGAGCAGAAAATTTATTTTTCATTGTGCTTTTCTCTCCAAGTATTTTTTTCAAAAATAAAGTGTAAAAAATATAATCTAATCATGTAGATTTAGCTCAG
>CALFUK010000075.1 GCA_937929945.1 uncultured Saprospiraceae bacterium | reverse complement strand
TCAGTAGCCAGAGTCTAAAGTGATATTCTTACACATAAAAGCTTGTCTTTGCATAGGGCTACCATTACACTCTATCATCCTCCCACTTTCAGGACTAATCAATCATAGACTTCATCCCCACATCTACACTGATGACGAATGCACTTCAGCTAACATAAGTTAACTCAAAATCACTTATGTAGATTTTTTGAATGTATAACTTGAGCGCTGTAGGGCCATTGTAGGAGATCTGATACATTAGTGTAGTTGAGCCCAGCCTTTAATTGCATTTATCTTTGTTTCGTAAACAAAAGCAATGATGAGTCAAATTATCATTGTTTTACGCACCCTCGATACTCACTGTACTTTGACAAGATTTCCAGATAGTGAGCAAAAAAATAATCACTGGCTTTTAATGCGGCATGGACTCCGCAGACAATGACAGATATATAATTCTATTTTTTTCTCTAAAACTCTACACCTAAAAGATTTAACTATCTAAGATTCTTATCTAAGTACTGGTATCGTCATTTTATTAACCTTAATAATTTATTTGACATGTGTTACCGAAATGTACTTTTGGTGATAGGGACTTTCTTTGCCCTATTCGTACCTACTCAACAAGCTTTTGCTCAATGCAATAATGGAAGTTATGCTCTCAGCGAGTTTATGAATATTGCATCCAGCCAAACAATATCTCCATCTGTGATCACAGAAGTTTCTGGACTCACTTATAACGATGCTTCGGGAGAATTTTTAGTCGTATCCGATGATGGACGAGCGGCAAGAAGAAGAACCAATGGTTCTTGGGCCGCCATCTTCTACAACGATTGGAGTGGTAATTCTTGTAATCCTGCAGCATTCAGTGATACAGAAGCAATCACCTATATGGGTAGCAGCGGAAGCTCTCACCAGTATGCCATCGCCGACGAGCGAGAAAGAGCCATCACTTTCGTCGACATCGATGACAATCAAAACACACTTAGCTATCCTCAAACTAACTATCTCAGACTATCTGGTATCAGTACCTGCGGGGGTAATGATGGCATCGAAGGATTAGCTTACGATCCAGGCACTAATACAATGTATGTGGCCTTGGAAAGAAACAGCCAAAGTATATACAGCTTTACAGTACCAAATAATAAGAATGGCCAGTTTATCAATGTCACTGAAGTAGTGAATCTTCGGAACCTGAATGGCTTAAGCACCTACTCTACACATGGCATGGACGTCTTGCCTAATGGAAATATCATCGCCCTGGTCACAAAGCCAGGTTCAGGAGACAATGGCCTTTATGATCGAATGATCATCGAGGTAACGCCCTGTGGAGTACTGATAGAGCAGCATGACTTAGAGCCTACCATTACTAACTCAGCTGAGCTGGAAGGCGTGGTAGCAGCGGGCAGTGACATCTATGTGACTGGTGAGTATGGCATACTATACCAACTGCAAAGAATGAACGTCAACTTCAACCTAGCACTGACTAATCCAGGGACTGGAGATAGCTTTAACGCTGGCAGCTCTATCCCAATCACATGGTCATCTAATAATGTATCGGGTAACATCAGAATCGAACTGATCAGAGTGACGAGCACGGTACAGACGCTGATCAACTCTACGCCTAACGATGGAATACAGACAGTCAACATCCCAGCGAATCTGGCAACAGCGAATGACTACGCCATCAGAATATCAAGCGTAGACAATCCTTCGATCAGTGACCTGGGTCAAAATTTCACTATCGTCGCACCGAGCATATCAATCAATACACCTACGACAGGAGACTCTTTCACCTCTAATGCGAACACCACAGTATCATGGACGTCTAACATAAGCGGCAATGTAAAAATAGATCTATATCGAAATCAAAATCTTGTGACTAACCTTGTTAACTCTACCCCAGGTGATGGGAGTCAGTCTGTAAGCCTTCCACCAGTGACTACAAGTTTTACCAATTATAAGATTAAAGTCACGAATGTGAATGATCCGACCATCTTTGATTATAGTAACGATTTTGCTATCACAGTGACACCTCAAATAAGTGGCGTAACGGTTGGCGGCTCTGTTCCATATATCGCAGGAAATCAGGTCAATGTCAACTGGTCAGATAACATTCCAGAGAATGTGGTCATTACGCTACTGAGAAACAATAGTGTTGTTGCTACCTTAGCAAATTCTACTCCAAGCGACCAAACTGAGAATATCACTCTCCCATCGAATCTGCCCACGAATAATAACTACAGAATCAGTGTAAGAAGTGTCAATGACAATACGCTATTCAGCAACAGCCCTGCATTCACCATCAATGAGCAGGTGATTGCTAATGGCAGTCCGGATCTGATCGTTACTAACTCTGGCAGTGCATCTATCTCTGGTACGACATATAGTATCAATGGCATCACATTTAATAATCAAGGAGATGTAGCCGCTACTGCGTTTAATGCAGCAGTATATATTTCCACTGATCAGACTATTAACTTTAATGATCAGCGTGTCGGTGTCATAGCATCATATGCTGGCTTAGGGGTGAATGGCAGTGTGAATGAAAGCTACGCATTCGACTATGCTTCACTTGGTCTGGCTGCAGGTACATACTATGTCGGAGTCTATGTGGATGCTGATGAATCCCAGACAGAAGCAATAGAAAATAATAACTCAGCAAGCATCTCCTCTCCAGCGATCGTCATTTCTAATGGAGGCCAAGGTGGTAACTGCGTCGATATAGCAAGCAGCGTCATGGTGGAGAATTTTGAAAATGGCATAGGTACCTGTGAGCAATCGAACACTGACAATATGGACTGGACTGTGACTAACAGAAGGACACCTTCAAATTACACAGGACCATCTACGGCTAATGAAGGCAGCTCCTACCTTTATGTAGAAGCTTCAAGAAACTATAACAGGACTGCTACCATCACCAGCCCATGCCTGGACCTCATCAATGTGAACAATCCTAAAATGAGCTTCAACTACCACATGTATGGCTCAGCTATGGGAAGCTTAACGATCAATGTCATTACGTCCACGAATCAGAGAATTCCAGTATTCACCAGAAATGGAAATCAGGGAGATCAGTGGCATATTGCAAATGTGGATTTATCTAATTACAGAAATGATCAAGTCAGAATCGAGATTACTGGCCGGGTGGGTCAAAGTTATAGAAGTGACATAGCGATTGACAATATCGTAATTGAAGATTCTCAAGGATGTCCTCAAGTGGGCACGCCATGTGATGACGGTGATGATTGTACTGCAGGTGAGGCATATGATGCCGCATGCAACTGCACTGGAGGTCAATACATCGATGATGATAATGACGGATTCTGCATCGGAGAGGATGCTGATGACAATGACGCCTGTGTACCCGTAGCTAATGGCGCTTGCATCAGCTGCACTCAGAGTATAGCCGCTCCTTATTCAGATAGCTTTGATTCTGGATTTGGATCTTGGACACAGCTTAATTCTGATGATACTGACTGGACACGTACTTCTGGCAAAACGCCTTCTAACAATACTGGACCTGCTGGAGCAATCCAAGGATCACACTACATCTTTATCGAGTCATCTGGAAGAACAAGAGGCTACCCATATAAAGTAGCATCACTGATGAGCCCATGCATCGACCTGAGTACGATCAGTACACCTACCCTATCATTCCAGTATCACATGCTCGGATCTACCATGGGTAGTCTCAAAGTCTACATCCAGGATACTGAATCTGGAGCGACTAATCTGGTATTCACACAAAGTGGTAATCTCGGAAACCAATGGCACGCTTCTGTCACTAATCTGGCTGGATATGCGAATAAAACAGTCCGCTTTATCATAGAAGGGACTACTGGCTACAGCTATCGAAGTGATATGGCAGTCGATGCATTCTCTGTCACTGATGCGGGCCAAGCACTACAGCAGACGGAGACAAGATCCGTAGACGTGACGGCTGAGGAAATCGTAATAGAGGAAAGCATAGGCGACCTGACAGCATACCCTAACCCAGCTATCGACTATGTAAATATCAAATTCGAATCCGCTGTGGATGATGTAGCGACTCTAACCTTGACCAATCACGTAGGCCAAATAGTAAGTCAGCAGTCTATCACTTTAGAAGAAGGAGAAATACAGCAGACACTTCAAGTATCTGACTATGCGCCAGGCATATACCACCTGACCATTAGTCATAATGATACGAAGATGACTAAAAAACTATTAGTCATTAAAAATTAATAAGTCCAAAGTCAAATTTATTGAGGTTGACCGGAGTCAAGTATGGCTCCGGTTTTTTTACCCACAGCCCTCTCTAACTGGAAACTTTTATCTTATGTACTACAGCAAGATTATCATTCACTTGCACTGAAAAGAAATTTCATAAGAATAATTTTCAGACCCAAGCAAATAAAACTTCCAACATTCAAATAAGTCCAAAGTCAATAATATTGAGGTTGACCAGAGTCCTAATTAAGACTCTGGTTTTTTTTATTGATGAATTGTATACTCCATAGCTGACAATCATCTACAAGATATAGACCTCAATAATAATTAAGTCCCTTAGATTATGGATTCGTTCTTTTGTATTTTTTCCACAGCGCTTTGAAGCTTTTAGACATTGCCGCAGAGGTTTGTTTATTGAATTTGATCACATCGTTACTGTCTTCCGTCGCTGGTGCTGAACAAGCTACACATTTCGTTTTCAGTTCTGGATCATAGATGGCTACTTCTTGGATGAATGGATTAAACTCAGACTCTGGAAGCAGTAGAAAATTACTAGCCATCTCCTCATCCGAAAGATTGTACATCTTCTTGTACATACTCATATTCTTCACCACAGTCTTACTTGCTGGCACTAGATAGCGGTACTTTGTTTTCTCGCCTCGATTGACACTAACCAGCTCATTGAACTCTTTATTTTCCACATCATAGTGTAGCGTAGGGCTGATGACCCATACGACCTTAGCCTTGTCTTCTAATTTGATTAATTGTTTTAAAGTCATAGTACTTCGTTTTTATAGTTTCCCTAAAATTAATAAATAATGAGCGAGTCTTAGTTTTAAAAATTGAGTGCGGCCTATCTCAAAGCGGAAGTGCGCTCTCCTTGACCTGTGATCCAGTAGGGCAGCCATGCGATCATGACACCCTGCACCTTGACATCCGTTCGTCTTGGCTTTACTTGCTTTACTGTGATGCCTTCTGCTATTTTATCCCATTTGTCAGTGACTTTGTCCAGTTTTTCTCTGAGCTCTAGCTCGAGCTCATCATAGTCCTGGTGTAATTCTTCAAGATCCTCTCGCGCTTCTTCCAGCTTGTGGGCTGCCTTTTGCCTCATCCTTCTTTTAGAGGCTGCACCACTGAGAGACCTGCGTCTTCGCTTGATGAAGACTGACAGAATGGTTTCTGCCACGCCGATCATCTCTTCTGTCTTTCTACCTTTTACATCTGCTTTTGCCTCTGCGACATCTTGCTCTTCATCTCTGATCTTTTTTCTGAGTCGATCAAATTTTGTCTCGTATTTTTCTTGTAGTTCATCCAGCTCTTCATCACGTTCTTCTCTTGCAGCGAGCTGGACTCGCATCATGAATGCCTCTTTGGACTCCCCATCTTTTAGATAGAGATCAAACATATCATGCTCCAAAATTTCAATTTCTCTATTGGCATAGAGCCAGTCGGACAAGCTTTTTTCTACTTTGGAGATTTCTTTAGCCTGATTCGCTGTCTCAGGGATATCTTGGTATCGTACAGCTATATTGTCAGCATGATCTGGACTCTCCAGCAGCTCGTACTGTTGGGGTCTAAGTGTGAGCGCACTATCCCAATCCACTCGACCAAAGTCATCAGGTGCCTCTGACAGTAAGGTGATAGACTCCACCCGATCGACATCCCGCTTAGCGTCATAATACCTGACCTGAGCGATCGACAAGATATTAGACTCGTAGAGTAAAGAAAGTTCATCATCATGCGCCAGCTCACGCTTAGCTTCCTTGGCTGACTTCCATACGGGAAAGTATTTCTGGGTGATGGCAGGATCTAGCGAAGGCCTGGATTCAGATATCGGTTTCGCTTTAGCTGATTGAACACGGGCGTGGCTGCTGAGTGGCTGAGTGGCTGATGAAGGCTGGGCAGCCCGGCGCTCTTTACGATCAGCCATGAGCGTCTTCACCTGTGGCCTGGTGAGTGGACCTCTCAGATACGACATTGCCCAGCGAGTATGGTATACGACGGGACTATCTGCATGGACATTGTGCAGTAAGAATACCCGAGAGCCCAGAGAACTGATCAATTGGCTAAAATCTAAATCCGCTGACCCGCCTGCCTCTGCGATCGCTCCCTTGAGTCCATCCAGGACCCTCATCTTATCGCGTTCTGTCTGTAGCTTACCGATGAACCACGTACCCGCATTGGAGAGCCCCTTATAGTCTATGTCTACAGGATTCTGGGTGACCAGCACTGCTCCGACTCCGTAGGCCCGTGCTTGTTTCAGGATGGTGAGTAGCGGCTTCTTAGACGGTGGCTGTGCCGTAGGCGGAAAGTATCCGAATATCTCATCAAAGTATAATAAACTTCGCAGACTGGTCGTCCCCGATTGGCTCCTCATCCAGGTGATGAGACTATTCAGCAGCAGCGTCACGAAAAACATGCGCTCTGACTCTGACAAGTGAGCGATGTAGAAAATGCTGTGTCTTGGCTTACCCTCTGCCGTGAAGTATATTTTTTCAATATCCAATGGATCTCCCTGCATCCAGTACTGGAATTGTGGCGAAGCAATCAGGTTATTAAAATCCATCGCCAACTGGAATCGATCCTTCTCAGGAAAAAACGTATCGATATCAAAAACACCCAGCTTCTGCATCGGAGGATTCTGAATACTCAATATCAGCTTAGCTAAATCAAGATCTTCATCCTTGCGCCAGAAGTGTTCAAATAACTGACTGAGTAGGATGCCCTCCCTGCTTCTTACTGGGTCCTCCTTGCTGCCGATCATACCAAGAAGAGCAGCGACAGTCCCTTGGATCCGCTCTCTGAGCATCTCCGTGTCTGAGTCAAAATCAACTGACGGTGCGGCAAATGAACCCATGATATTGATCGGCACCCCTGAGTCAGACCCGGGTGTGTAGATGCAGTAGTCCACTGAGTCTTTCAGCATCCTGATTCTGTCTTTGTCCTGCCCCCAATCTGCCAGACCCTGCTCCCATTTAGTCGCTCTGGATGCGGCGTACTCATCCACTGTCATGCCCTTACGCGCTGCATCATCAGGATTGATCCAAGCCTTAAAGTCATCTGGAGATAAATCCTCAAACTGTAGCAGTAGATTAGTCATGTCTCCCTTAGGATCTATAATAATTGCTGGCACCATGTCAATGGCAGCTTCTTCTAAGAGACCAATACACAGGCCCGTCTTGCCGCTCCCTGTCATCCCGACACACACCGCATGGGTAGTCAGATCGCGAGAATCATAATTGACTGATTCGTTCGTGATGGCATCATCAGCCACGTCGTAGGCAGCTCCCAGGTAGAAAGAACCTAATTTTTCTGGAGGTAGTGTCACCATATTTTTGCTTTACATATTAGAAGAAAGCAAAATATGAAATTGCTTGGATAATGAGGATTAATTTAGCTATCTATCCAAAGAAGACGGGACATATAGCCATGATGTGTTGTTCTCAAGCTCAGAGAATAAGACAGGACATTTGTCTACCACCCTATACGTCTGACAATCTGATATCGAACATTAGCGTATAACGCAAGTAAATATTATCCCTGTCAAAAATTAAAAATCTTGAATAACTACAGTCCCGTATCACCCATGAGTGAAGCACGATATTTCCTGATCATCTCTTCGATCAGTTACATCCCTCGCCATCCGCACTAAATATACTGCCCTGTGTCACTTCAAATCCCTCTATTAACTCAACGTACTCACCTCCGCTACAGATGACCTCTGTACTCGCTCCCGAGATCCGACTAGAAAGAGAAATATAACTCGAAGCACTAAATGACTGGACTCCAGAGCTAATCTCATCCTCTACTAATAAGATGGAGTTACAATTATTTTCACCTACCAATGTGATGTCGTCAATGTAAATGATATTGCCATACTGATTGATATTGACAAGGTCAATAATGACTTGATCAAATCCAGCACCTGTAAAGCCACTGAGATCAATGATTTCTTGTCGCCATTCAGTACAGGCAGGTCTAAATAAATCACTCGAGTAGGCGGGAGGATTATTAGTCGCTAGATCAAGTCCAGATTTAGAATAGACGACAGCCGACTGACCACATTGATTAGACACTTCTACCTCCAGCGTCTCACTTTGATTCTGAGTGAAGGGTGCATAAGCCACGTAAAAAGAAAGTGTGGCGCTAGAAAAAGCGGTTAGATCGACAAGGCTGAGGCGTAGATGATCCCTTTGATCAGGAGCTTGGTAATTATAATTATCCAAGACAGCAACAGCATCAGGACTACCAGAACAGTCACGATCTAATGCATTTCTGTAGGTCCAAGTGGTACTGGCGTCGGGATTAATCACAGTGATGACATTCGTATCGTCAAAGTCAATATCCAACGGAAGCGATCCCTCTCCAGAGTAAGTCATATATGCCGCATCATTGTTAGCAAAACCATCCTGCAAAGCATTCGGCTCCTTAGTCTCAACTTTGATCAAATAGCTGCCAGCTGCTAAGTCGACAGCAGGAAGACCCACATCTAGGCCAGCACCCGAAGATAAGCTACCGACCCAGCTGTAATTCAATACTATTACTCCATTGGCTTCTACCACTATATCGACAGAGGATAAAGTGGCAGTCCCATAATTTCTGAGAGATGCTCGTAAAGATAGTAACTCTTGGCAGGGAGATCCCATCTGCTCTATGATCGTGATGCCCGCATCATTCGCTGGAGTCGTAGATGGCTCGCATCCCGCAGCATTAGTTAGTTCGACTCTGAAATTTTCGATGTTATTTCTCATTCTATCTTTCTGTCCCAGCGTAAAAGCATCCCAGCATCCACCAGTATAATCCATATAATTGTCAAGCATATCTGGCTGATTACCGACGCCACCATTGGACGTAGGTCGATATGGATTAAAGTTAGAAGTGTCATCTTCATCAGTATCGCATGAATCATCAGGAGCGATGCAGGTCCCATTAAGATAGCCAGGTTCGCTCTTAGGAGGAGTATCACAGACCCCATCTCCATCAGAAAGACAGTCTCCATTAGTACATCCACCTGAGAAGGTGTGAGCCAGATCAAAGTAATGGCCTAACTCATGAGCGACCAGCCCTGACCAGTAAGCACCCGAATCATAGAAGGTCGCATCAACACCTGAAAAGTAAACTCCTGCCGCACCCAATAGTGTTTCTACGATCACGACATTATTGTATCTGGCGATAGGCCAGAGATCGTTGAGATAGTCACTGCTTAAATCATCGCTATCCAAATCAAATATCGCTAAGCCTGGATTATAGTGTCGTATGATGCCTGTGGTATAATTTCCATCAGGATCTTTACTCGCTAAGCAAAATTCGATTTCTGCATCTGCGCCGTAGTTCGGATTAGTGTAAGTCCGCGCTCCACTATGATTATGACGAAACCGCTCAGAGGATTCAGCCATTACAGACTGTACCTGATCATCAGATGGATTAGCTACGCTCCCTAGTATCGTACCGGAATGGAAAATATGAACCACGGTAGGTATGGTATAGATAGGTGGTTTCATACTTTGCAGTCCAGATTTCTTTCGCTTGGTCAATTCGATCATTGCACTTTTATAATCAGCTGATCGCTTTCTTTTCTGAGCTGCATAGGCTGGATCTTGCAGACGCAGTGCTTCTTGTCTATCGGTGGAGCAGGGATTGGCGGAGGTCTTTCTGGGCTGCTGCTGTGCTACCATTGTCATGGCATAGCTTAGTAGTAAAAATACAAGTAAATGTCTCTTCATCCGTGGAAGTGGTTTAAATTGAGAAATTGTAACGAATCAAATAAAGGTCAAGGAAGGGATGAAGTCACAAATTGACTTTCGAGGCCAATATTCTTAGTAAAAATGATTGTGCATAAGACGCCTCTTTAGATCGCTGATACACTTATTGAAGAAGGTGTATGTATGAAAAGGATAATCCATGGAAATGTTGTGGTATTTTCAATATAAATCTGATAGATTCTTGAGGCAGACAGAAGTCCAATATTGGTCATTATTTCTGGCTCTATAAGGTTTTGTATGGGTAATTGAACTCCAGCTTACCCGCTATTAGGTAAATAATGGTTATGAAACGTCTATGACGTAGATAGTTAAGACACCCAAGTGGATGATTAAACTTAGCTATTTGCTGACAGGCATTCAGTTCCAAAATTTAAACTTATGAAATTATTGATATTTCT